>JAJRSM010000043.1 GCA_024278765.1 Deltaproteobacteria bacterium
CTGACCTCTTTGATTACATCGAGGTCTTTTACAACAAAACCCGGCGTCACAGCTACCTCGGTCAGCTGAGCCCGCATGACTTTGAAATGGCTTCATCAGGTAAAGGGTAGTTGTCTACTAAACTGAGGGAAGTCCAATCAACTTACGCAAGGATTATGATGATGATAAATCTTAAAAAGTAAAATACTTTTATTCTCTTATTCAAAAAACATTATAGTTCAAGTACAAACTTGAACAAACTAAAAGGAGTATACGTATGACAGTACCCGGAACATGGAAAGGTCTCGTTAATAACTATAACAGTTGCCCCGAAGAAATTAGGTACTACTTTGAACACTTCCCTAAATTAGCAAAAGAATTTCCTTTAGATGTTTCGATCAGCTATATGTTTGGTCTTGTTGAGTTAGCACAAAACATGACCTTATATTGTGGTGTTACAAAACTACACCGCGTTGACAGCACATTAACTTGGACAGCTATAACCAACCAACATATAACAAGGCAAACCTTTCAAGGTTTTTACGAAACCATATTTACCAAAAAAATTAAAGCATCTACTTATAGCAAAATTCAAGAAGCAAAAGAAATTCGGGACAAAACACTACACGGGAAACCTGCTTCTGAAGCCGAAAAACGTAAAGCTATAATCGACATTCTAGAATATGCAAAAGGATTCAATACAGATGTAAACAGTATTGCCGGCTTCAAGCCATTCGGTTCATTGCGAGGTTTCAAAGGACGTGCCATCGCACTTGATAAATCAGCAAGCCGGTGGATGCTAAGAGGTATGGGATTTAAGGACATGTAAAACATCTAAAGTACCCGCAAAACATCCCCTATATTTCTAAATCACCTCTGTCTTGTCTTAAAAAACAATTGGGGGTATGTGGTCGTATGCAGGGCTAAGGCAGGTCATTCGAGAGGGAGACGATATGCCGAGGTGGGTGTTTGAGCGAAGCGAGTTAGGGTCGGGCATATCGTGGGGTGGCCGGATGACGAGGTTGCCCGCCCTGCATAGGCCAGTTACCCCGAAGCCCGCCCCGGCAGGGGCAAACCATAAACTATAAGGAAGCAGCATGAGCGCAGCTCATTTTAACAAACTAAAATCCCCCTCAATCCCCCTTTTCCAAAGGGGGAACCAACTTAACAGCACCCTCCGCTACCTCCATCGTCTTGCTCAGAGCCGTCCCCCGCAACAGGTCCGCAGGCAACAACCTCTTCGCTCTTCGTATCAATAATACTGAATAGGCCTTTATACGGCGCACTCTGGAGTTTAGCGAGCGTATCGGTGCATACCTCTACCATCACGCCCACGGGGAATTCATGGCCGTCGTCATCGCTGATCTTTGAGAACGGCCCGTTATAGATAGCGAAGTGACCTTTATATAGACACTCCGCGCCCTTTACAAACTTATAGCCACGAAGCACGATTGAATAAAAGCGAATACCTCCGGCGACCCTGTACAGAGACCGAGCTAACACCTCTAGGCCATATGCCCCGGCGCGACGCGAGTCGTCCATAAACTCGTCTTCCTTCAGAGCACCCGAGATACACTCGCCCCATAGGTTTTCATCAGCCTTCATATGCTCGGGGATGGCCTCTTCCGCAACTACATCCGAGATACAGAAACGTCCTTTATCACGCAAAACCCGCATGACCTCTGCCATGACTTGCCCCTTATCAGCGGCTAGATTTATAACGCAGTTCGATAAGACGAGATCGACCGAGCCGTCAGGGACCGGGATATCCTCAAGAAAACCCTCTTTAAACTCTACATTGCCGTAACCAAGGCTCTCGGCTACCTTCGAAGCCGCTGCTCTGGCCTTTCCGAGCATCTCGCCGGTCATATCGACCCCAATGACCGAGCCTTCCGGTCCGGTTTCTTTTGCCGCCACAAAACAATCAATACCCCCACCAGAGCCAAGATCCAAGACCGTCTCGCCGCTTTTAACAGCAGCAAGCCTGACCGGAGAGCCACAACCATATGAAATATCCAAGACTTCTTTCGGTATATGCGCCACACTGCCCTTGCCATGTACCTCTGGAGAGCAAAGCGCAGGCCTTGGGGTCGCCGCAGCATCCGCGTAAAAATCCTTAACAACCTCTCTTCTGTCCTTTTTCTTTTCCATAACCCCTACCTCCCCAATGTTTATCAAGATAATTATCAGAACTGAGATTTCATCCTATCATAAAAGGCCATAACCACGCTAAAATTCCACAAGGCTGCCGGCAACGCCACCCGAGACCAGAGCAACTCGACGAGTTTCCCGGCTATTCATATCCACTATGCTCAATTAGAAGAGAAACCCTCCGAGAGGCTTGACTTTTAAGGCTATTTCGGGGTAAGGTAAACTATTATTAACCTAATATATAGAAGAGCTGTCTACACCTATAAAAATGGCTAAAACAGCTTAAAATCTATTAAAAAATGTCGTTTTAAGACCACTATATAGATATGAGATTTCTGCTTAAAACACCGGCACTCGCAGCAGTAGTAACAGGAAGTATAAAGCTTCGCCTTATTAAAAAAGCAAAGACTCAGGGTGCGAGCCTGATTGAGCTAAGACTCGATACCTTTGAGACACGTAACGTATTTAAGCTAAGACAAGAGATAGCAGCAATTAAGGCACAAGGCTTGAGAGTCCTGCTTACGGTAAGAAGCAAAAAAGAAGGCGGCAAGATCACCATTACCTCAAAGAGCGACTAATGCTCTTTACCGAGCTCATCACAGCTGTGGATATGGTAGATATTGAACTAAGCTCCGGCCTGTTTGCAAAAGAAATCATAAAGCTTGCTCGTAAAAAAAGAAAAAAAACCATCGTATCTTTTCATAATTTTAAGTGCACGCCATCTGAGGCAAGGCTTGAAAAGGTCATTAAAGAGGCCCGCGAGATCGGTGCTGATACCGTTAAGATAGCTGCCTTTGCCACAAAAAAAGAAGACGTAAGAAGACTTGCCCGCACACTGCTGGCACACAACGACCTGATAATAATCGCCATGGGATCTATAGGGCAGTCATCACGCATCACCTTCCCGCTGCTCGGCTCGCTTGTAACATACGGAAGCATCAGCGAATCGACCGCGCCCGGACAGATGCCGATAAAAGAGCTTAATCGACTTTTAACAGAACTTAGCTAAGATCTAAGCTGGATTAATTAACTAATAAAGTCCGTACTTGCTAGAGGACTTAGACAAAAAAACGGGGGTATTTATAGATGGCAATTAGAGTTGCAATCAACGGCTTCGGACGCATAGGCAGAAACATCTTCAGGAGCGCCGTATATGACAAAGAAATAGAATTCGTGGCCATAAACGACCTGACTGACTCAAAGACGCTTGCGCATCTCTTGAAATACGACTCTGTACACGGCAACTTCGTTGGCATCGTCGAGGACGGCGGCGACTGCATAATAGTAGACGGCAAAAAAATAAAGATAACCACAGAGCGCAACCCCCAGGACCTTCCGTGGAAAGATCTCGGCGTGGATATCGTCCTTGAATGCACAGGGCTCTTTACCGAGCGCAGCAAGGCAGAGGGCCACTTAAAGGCAGGAGCAAAGAAAGTCCTTATCTCGGCCCCGGGCAAGAACGAAGACATAACCCTCTGTATGGGTGTAAACAACACGCTCTACGACCCTTCTAAGCACAACATTATATCCAATGCATCTTGCACAACCAATTGCCTAGCCCCTGTAGCAAAGGTCCTGCAAGACTCTTTTGGCATTGAGCACGGCCTTATGACGACCATACATGCATTTACAAATGACCAGCGTATCCTCGACCACGGCCACTCGGATCTGAGACGTGCCCGCGCGGCAACGCTATCGATGATACCGACAACTACGGGTGCTGCAAAAGCCGTCGCTCTGGTCCTGCCTGAACTCAAAGGCAAGCTGGACGGAATGGCAATCAGGGTGCCGGTACCGACGGTCTCTATCGTTGACCTCGTTGCCGAGCTCACCCAGGACGCAAGTGCCGAAGAGGTAAATGCCGCCTTTAAAAAGGCCGCCGAAAGCCCTGAGATGAAAGGTATCCTCAGCTACTGCGACGAGCCCTGCGTATCTGTAGATTACAAAGGCAACCCGTATTCTTCGATCGTCGATACGCTCTCGACAAAGACGATCAAGGGCAAAAACGGCAACATGGTAAAGGTCATCGCATGGTATGACAATGAAGTTGGTTTTTCATTCAGGATGAAGGACCTTACAAAATTCGTGGCCTCGAAAGGGCTATAGAGCATAATCAAATACTGGGCAGGCACTACCGGGAGGAAACAATTTGAATCGCGAACTTACCTATATAGACGAGCTTGATATTAAGAATAAGCGCGTACTCATAAGAGTGGACTTTAATGTTCCGCTCGATGAACAGGGCAACATCACAGACGACAGTCGCATCAGGAGCGTGCTGCCAACGATTAACCACGCCCTTGACGAGGACGCGCGCGTCATACTTATCTCGCACTTTGCTCGACCTAAAGGCAAGCCGGACCCGGCAAAATCACTTCGTCCCGTTGCCAAACGACTGACAAGGCTACTTAAAAAAGAGGTCCTCTTTGCCGACGACTGCATAGGCCCCGAGGTCAAAGCCATGGCAGAGGCCATGAAGCCCGGCGATGTTTTATTGCTGGAAAATCTCAGGTTTCACCCCGAAGAGATCGCCAATGACGACGACTTCGGCAGAAAGCTCGGAGAGCTCGCCGATGTCTATATAAACGACGCCTTTGCTACGGCTCACCGTGCGCATGCCTCTAATATGGCCGTCATAAAACACGTTCCAGTCGTCGGTGCTGGCTTTTTGATGAAGAAAGAACTCAATTACTTCTCCCGTGCCTTTAACCAGCCGATACGACCACTGGTCGCTATCATCGGCGGTAAAAAGGTCTCGGATAAGATAGGCGTCCTGACCTCGCTCTGCCAGAAGGTAGACAAGCTCATCATAGGCGGCGGGATGGCGATGACCTTTTTCAAGGCACTGGGATATGAGATAGGTAATTCATTTTACGAGGAAGAGGCCGTTGAGACGGCAAAAGAAGTCATAGCAGAAGCAAAAGAAAAAAAGATCAAGCTCTACCTGCCCGTAGACTTTGTCGTCGCCGACCAGTTCAGCCCGACAGCAGAGACAAAGGTCGTTACCTATCAGGAAGTCCCCAAGGAATGGATGGCCCTTGATATCGGACCCGCGACGGTTACTTTATTCTCCGAGGCCATAGACAACGCACGCACTATTATATGGAACGGCCCGATGGGCGTCTTTGAGATGGACCTCTTCAGTCGCGGTACTTTTGCGATGGTCAACAAAATCGCCAACTCCTACGCAATGACGATAGTTGGCGGAGGTGACACGGACGTTGCCGTACACAGGGCAGGTGAATTTGCCAATATGAGCTATATATCCACAGGCGGTGGTGCTTTTCTGGACCTCTTAAAGGGCCAGGACCTGCCCGGCATTACGGCACTGAAAGAAAAGGCCACCACGGCGGTCTAGAGGGGCCGAGCTACGCTAAAGTCACCACAAGGCAAGAAGGCGGCGGCACGACGGTGCAGAAGACAGCGCAGCACCATACACAAATAACAGCAAACGCCGTACGCAGATAACGGCATGTGCCGTACACAAAAGCAGCATCAGTCGTATGCAATTAACGGCATGATGCCGTACAATGACCTGGACCATAGGTCGGAGGAATAAAAGATGCTCAGGCCTCTTATCGTTGGAAATTGGAAGATGAACAACACCATTCACCAGAGCGTCGAGCTGGTGATGAAGCTCAGAGAGTTCGTAAAGACCGAGCGAGATACCGATATAATTATCGCCCCGCCCTTTACGGCCCTACATCACGTCGGTTTTCTAATAGCAGATACTCCGATAAGACTCGCCGCGCAGAACATGCACCACGAAAAGACCGGGGCCTTTACCGGCGACCTCTCTGGAGAGATGCTAAAAGACGTCGGCTGCGAGTACGTCATCCTTGGTCACTCCGAGCGCAGAAAATGCCACTGTGAGACAGACGAGACCGTTAATAGAAAACTCAAGGCAGCGATTCGTGACGAACTCAAACCCATAGTCTGTGTCGGCGAAAGCCTTGAACAACGCGAGGCCGGAGACGCAATAAGAACAATCAAGGCGCAGGTCAAGGGCTCTTTAAAAGGGCTCGGCCCGGGCATGGTAAAGAACATGGCAATAGCATACGAGCCGGTCTGGGCTATCGGCACAGGCAAGACCGCGTCGCCGACAGAAGCAGAAGAGATCCACAACACCATACGTGAGCTACTCTTTGAGCTCTTCGGACGAAACGCAACCGAGAATATCCGTATAATCTACGGCGGCAGCGTCACACCAGAAAATATCGATTCCCTCATGGCACAGGCCAATATCGACGGCGTACTCGTCGGTGGCGCAAGCCTCAAGGCCGATAGCTTCGCACGTATAATCAGCTTTAAGGAGAGCATCTAGAGTAGCCCCGACAAGGACTTTTTGCCCGTTTTTAGGGCCTCAAAGTAGGCAGTATTAGAATATTTCAAAGAAACCGCAAAAAAACCTTGCATTTCTGCCCCTAATACCTTTTAATATTATATTCAAAGGGAAGTTGCTTCCCTTAATAAAAAATCAGGCCTTGCAACTAACGGCCCCGTAAAATAATGGCATATACAGTAGTAATAGTAATACATATTTTAGTCTCTATCTTTCTGGTAACGACTATCCTCTTCCAGAGCGGAAAGGGCGCGAGCCTTGGCGCATCGATGGGCGGCGGCACTCAGGCCATCTTTGGCGGCTCAGGGCCAGCATCGTTACTAATGAAGATCACCGTGGCATGCGCGACTATCTTCATGCTAACCTCGCTCTACCTGACATACGTATCAGGGCGTGCAGGGGCGTTCTCACTTATGAAGGATGCGACGCCTATCATACAGACCGTACCGGCTGACGAGGCCGCAGCAACGACAGAACAGCCGGCGGCTGAGGCAAAGACTGAAGCCAAGCCAGCACCTGTAACAACGTCGCCAGCTCCGGCTAATTAAGCGACGGCGTAGGCACGTAACGGCAACCTTGTCATCCTGAACTTGCAGTCTAAGACTGGCTATAGCCTTCAGGATCTGTCTTTTAAAATCAGAAAGTACCTTAAAGGGGTTGGGTGTTTTACATACCCGACCCTTTGAATATAGAGAAGGGGGATACCCCTGATTTAAAAATTAACAAATTTGCCATCCTGAACTTGCAGTCTAAGACTGGCTATAACCTTCAGGATCTGTATTTTTATCAAAAATTCTATTTACAAAGTCTGCTGCACTTGTAAGCCTCAGCACCAGACTAAATGCCGAAGTGGTGGAACTGGTAGACACGCTATCTTGAGGGGGTAGTGGGGAGACTCGTGGGGGTTCGAATCCCCCCTTCGGCACCAAATTAAAAAAGGCAGTCTATTTTAATAGACTGCCTTTTTTAATTTCATATTGTGGTAGATTCGTTTGTCCCGCGAGTCTCGACTCGTGGGTGGTTCGACTGGAGCATCTGTTGAGTCTATAACCCGTTTGTTACGACGCAGGTGATGCAGATGACATTGAAAGGAGTCTTTGTACCTTACCAGGTACACCGTAGGCGAACTATCCCGCCTACGGCAACATTGCAAGACTATTACGGTTCAAGTTGCAAACTTGAACCAACTTAATTACTCGTTATTTTTTCTTTTTACCAGATAAACTCTCAACATCTTTAACTTCACTAGACCTGTCCACAAAATTAATAGGAGGTAAATGCAAAGGTTGGAATCCTGCTCGTCGTGTTATATCTGCAATGGTTTCTCGAATATATGGAAACATAATTGCAGGAGCATTTACGCTAGATACTAACTTTATAGTATTTTCATCTGGAATATCTTTGAATGTAAAACAACCCTCGCCTTCAACATCAAAAAAGAAAGGGATATTACCTTCGACTGAGTAAGCCCTTACAAGCATGGTTAAACGCTTTTTCTTATCATAGCTGTAAGCAACTCTTATTTGAGCGTCAAAAGGTGTAAGATTCTTATCTGTCTTTTTTTTCTTAAAACTTTCATTAACAGAGAAAGAAAGATTCATAACACGAAAAGAGTCAAATGACATACTAAACTTTTTAAGCGGCACCTAACACCTCACATTTCAACTTATAACCACTTACACCTTGATCATCTTCACGCTTTAAAAGTCTATCATCTAATGCTTTTACAGACAGCTGATAAGATGTGAGTTGCTGCATATGCGATTTGGCCGTTAAACGACCAAGAATATAAGGTGCTTCATCTATCATACGAAGCAATAAGTCCATTGATTTACTTTGAGTAACTCTTCCATTCTCGTAACGTGCAAAATTTTTCTCACCAACACCTAGTAAAGTAGCCATTGCTGTTTGTGTTTTACCCAACTTCGTTCGAATTGCTTTAATCTCCTCAGATGTAAGAAGACCATCCACTTCTCTGCGAAAATCGGTCAGGATTTTTTCTGTTTTATTTAAAGTCTTACGAGCAACAAATTCTTCAGAACAAACACCACACTCATACACCAAGTAGTCAGGAACTAAAAGCTTTTGTCCCTTATATTCAAACCGCTCCACAGTTACTTTATCAGAAAGCTTTCCTTCTCCACATACGGGACAACTATCACCTGTTTTATACATTTAACTCGCCCCCTCATCTTTTTTGAAAGAAATTACTATACATATACCCTTATCGTCATCTTCCATACTTTTTTGAAGTTTTATATATAACCCCACCTCTTTATTTGACGTTTTATAAACATCTTGCCATATTCTTGAGTTATCGTGCTTTGTAGTAGATTTATAAAAATCTCTTCTTGTTAAAGAAAGCACAGCCTCAACCATTTCCGTTTCAGTAAAACCAGCTTTATTTGCACCTCGATAACTAGAACAAGTAATAGACCTTGTTTTTTCAACCCCCACAAGCTCCTTAAGTTCATCAAGGTTAAAAGTTGATTTGCGCTTTTCTGTCATTAAGTGTCACCTGAACGTGCATTATCTATGAAAAGCAACCCTCCTGTCAAGAAAAATAGTATCATAATGGTACTATTTCATATAGGACTGTTCGCATCTCATATACTATAGTGTTTTTTTTCTACCCCTAGAACTATAACAGACTGTCTTCATTAAACAAAATAATGTTTTTTATTCTACCCCGCACCGAAACATCAGTTTTTTATTTTGCCTTGTCTTTAAAACTCCTCGGGGGTATGTGGTCGTATGCAGGGCTAAGGAAGCTCATTCGAGGGGTGGGTAAAATGCCGAGGTATGGGAGCATCCAGCCGCAGGCTGGTGCGACGTAGGGCAGGCATTTTACGAGGTGGCCGAATGACGGGGTTGCCCGCCCTACAGAGGCCAGTTACCCCGAAAGCCGCTCCGCAGGAGCAAACCATGAACTAGAAAAAATATCCATGAGCGTAGCTCACAAAACAAATCCCCCTCAGTCCCCCTTTTTCAAAGGGGGAGGTAAAGACAGATGCTGAATCAAGTTCAGCATGACAAATAGGTGATTTTGCATTCGTAGCACTAACGCACCAAAACATCAAACACCTCCCCTACTATACTCCTTTTATATGTACGCTCACCCGACCTTTCACGCTTAATTCTATCACCAACGCCCATTTCATGCAAGCTTCATCGATTAACATAATAAATATGCTTGACTTATGTTAGGTTCAGCCGTAAACTTTACATAGGCGACGTATTTATACTAGGTTTAGCGTCAAACCTTTCATAAAGCTATATCTAAAGTGGCTTGGAGGTATGAATGAATATATATCAGGCAGGAAGATTAAAACAGCAAGACCAATACAAAAGTTTTTCTCCGTCTTTCATCAATACTCCCTTTCAATGGAAAGACGCAAG
Organism: Deltaproteobacteria bacterium; assembly: GCA_024278765.1. Lineage (GTDB taxonomy): Bacteria > Desulfobacterota > GWC2-55-46 > GWC2-55-46 > DRQE01 > JAJRSM01. Next base: position 9,872 of record JAJRSM010000043.1, read on the forward strand.
GATCAACCTCTTATTAGAAGAAGCAACAAGGCATATAGGTGAGCTTAATGCCTACTCAAAGCTAATCCCTGATGTAGACTTTTTTATACACATGCATACCTTAAAAGAGGCCACGCAATCAAGCAAGATAGAAGGCACTCAAACAACAATTGACGAAGCTATTTTACCCCAAGAAGAAATAGTGTTAGAAAGAAAAGACGATTGGCAAGAAGTGCAAAACTATACAAAAGCCATGAATCACGCAATTGAGGCCTTAGATAAAATGCCTCTTTGCATGAGACTGCTCAAAGATGCACACAAGCTTTTGCTTACAGGGGCAAGAGGAAAGAATAAACAACCTGGGGAGGTCAGGCATAGCCAAAACTGGATAGGCGGTTCAAGCCTGAAGGATGCATTCTTTATTCCTCCACATCACCTTGAACTGGCAGAGCTTCTAAGCGACTTGGATAAATTCTGGAATAATAAAAATCTTGAGATACCTCATTTAATCAAAAACGCTATAAGTCACTATCAATTTGAAACCATTCATCCATTTCTAGATGGTAACGGACGCATAGGCAGATTGCTCATCCCGCTTTACCTGATACAAGAAGGAATTTTAAGTAAACCAACCCTATACCTATCCGATTTTTTTGCCAAACACAAAGGAGCATACTATGATTCTCTTACAGTTGTTCGAGATTCAAACAATATAGAGCAATGGATCAGATTTTTTCTCGTAGGTGTAGCTGAAACCGCCAAGAAATCCAAAATGACCTTAGAAAAAATAGTTGAATTAAGACAGGAATGCGAAAATAAAATAATGGGGCTAGGGAGAAGAGCAAAAAAAGGCAAAGAACTGTTAGAACTCTTATACTCTCAACCTTTCATAAACACAAAAATTGTGGAGGAAAAACTCAAACTAACACAACCTACCGCAAGCAAATTATTAAAGGCTTTCGAAAAGTTAAATATATTAACGATGATTCGAGTTAGTAGAACTCATCAATATATATTTTCTAAATATCTATTACTATTTCAATAAATTAATTAGTAAACACAGCCCACCTTTAAAGGCTTAAATCCCCCTCAGTCCACCTTCTCTGAAGGGGGTAGAAAGACTATTAAGGTTCAGGTTGCAAACCTGAACCAACGAAGCCCCTTCTGGGCAGTAAAGATTAACAAATTTGCCATCCTGAACTTGCAGTCTAAGACTGGCTATAGCCTTCGGGATCTGTATTTAACTTGTAGGGTGATTTAAGCCCACCAAAAGTAATAAGATTTACTCAGTCTGCTGCATTGTAAGCCTCAGCACCAGACTAAATGCCGAAGTGGACTTCCCCCGATAAAGTAGACACAGAGTTAAGCTACTTTTCGCTGTTCTTCAAATGCGAGAGGCGATTTGTAGCCGAGAGTAGAATGTTTTCTCTGTCTGTTATAAAAGACCTCTATGTAATCAAATATCTTGCTTCTGGCC
>JAJRSM010000044.1 GCA_024278765.1 Deltaproteobacteria bacterium
CCCTGCCTCAACCTCCTTCAAGATACCAACGATTTGCGTCTCTGTATATCGCGACTTCTTCATAATATGTCCTCCTTTCTGATTAATCAGTATAACGGAGAACTCTATTTATTGATGGTACTATTATACGGGATGGTTACAACGGTATCCCCCTTTTTTTATTGTTGATTAGTAGTTTTAAAGTAGCGTGTATATTGTCGGTCTTAAATATATCTAAAGTTACCACCTTTGCCTGCCGATAAAAGAATATCAAACTACCGGAATGAATTGAGGAATTTCGGATCTTTACGGTTAAAACAGCCTCAGAAATTAGTATACTAACAGTCTGCATTGAGGAGTACGTCTATGAAAAACAGTATTAAGTTTAAACTCGGGGGTATACTGGCATCTATTGTGATTCTACTTTCTGTAATAGTTGCCGCAACATTCTGGACAACCAACATACAGAATACAGGCACTGAACTAGTCAATCTATCAGGGCGTCAGAGGATGCTTATTCAACGCTTTACAAAGGAATTTAGTTTTGTAGAGATGCGCGGAGTTACAACAGGTGTTAGAGGAGACGGTACTGGTAGTTACCAGAAGACTCAGAAGATCTTTGAGACTACCCTATCGGGTTTTATCAGTGGTGGTAAGGTTCCGTTGGATCTGGGTATGACCAAGTTTACTAAGATAGATGCCGTAACCGACGTAAATACTGCTAAAAAGCTTAAAGAAGTAAAGGCTCTTTGGGAGCAGTTAATTGCCCAGACCAGACTTATACAGCAGGCAAAGGTCGGTGATCCTTCATATATAACGGCAACCGAGAAGCTTTTGAAGCTCTCAGGTAAGACGACAAAAGAGATGAATGCGGCCGTCGGGTTGATAGCCGGTGCCAGCAAAGGGGCTGCCAGTAAGGTTGTTAATACTCAGCTCTTTTTTATGTTCTTAACGGTGGCTCTTTGCGTGGCAGGGTGGCTTATAATAAGCCGTACCATCGTAAGGCCGATACTGAGTGCCACGCGTGTGGCTCGTGAGATCGCCGACGGTGACCTTAGTAGCAAAGAGCTTATGGTAAGAAGTAAGGATGAGGTAGGGCAGCTTAGCACAGCACTTAACCGCATGAAAGGTAACCTCAATAAGGTAATCGGCAAGATTCAGATAACCTCGGATAGGGTAGGTACTTCAACGGTGCAGTTATCAGCTGCAGCCACGCAGATTGTTAGCGGCACTGAGGTGCAGACCTCGCAGACAATGCAGGTGGCAACGGCCATGGAAGAGATGAGTGCTACTGTAATGGAGGTAGCTAGGAACTCCCAGAATGCGTCTGAGAGTGCCGGGAGTGCACAGGACGTCGCCACTAAGGGCGGTGAGGTTGTAAGACGCACGGTAGAGGGAATGTTGACCGTCTCCAAGACCGTACAGGAGAGTGCCGGTACGGTAGAGGCTCTTGGCAAAAGCAGTGAAGAGATCGGTGCAATCATCTCTGTTATCAATGATATAGCAGACCAGACTAATCTGCTGGCCCTGAACGCTGCTATCGAGGCAGCCCGTGCAGGAGAGCAAGGCAGAGGCTTTGCCGTCGTCGCCGATGAGGTAAGAAAGCTCGCTGAAAAAACAACCAAGGCCACCAAAGAGATCGCCGATATGATTAAGACGATCCAGAACGATACAAAGGGTGCTATGGAATCGATGGAACGCGCAGCCACTCAGGTTGAAGAGGGGGTAAGCCTTGCTACCGAGGCGGGTGAGTCCTTAATTGAGATAGTTTACAGCGTTGAAGAGGCCAGTAGCATGGTGCGCCAGATCGCCGTGGCGGCAGAAGAGCAGAGTGCCTCGAGCGAGGAGATATCGGTAAATGTAAATAATATCGCTAATGTCGCTAATGATACCAGTGAAGGCGTTGGCGAGATATCGATTGCCGCAGCAGACCTTAACCATGTCGCCGAGGAACTGAAATCCATAGTAAGTGCCTTTACCTTAAAGAAGGCTGGGGCAAGTTCTAGTAAGGCTGTAGATAACAAGGTAAATGGTCTGAAGATAGACAAGACTGATGACGCTGTGACCGAAGAGGACGGAAAGTACTTTAAGGTTGGCTGAGAGTGGTGAAACTCTGTATTACGGCTAATCAAGGTGTCAGTTATATTGTTTTGAAAGAAAGGAGTGCGGCCTTATTGTGCTCCTTTCTTTTGTTCTGCTTTTAAGAGAGTTTCCGTGTATTTACTGTTGACAGAACGCTCTGTTATGTTAAAATCTTTTTTCTGTTTTGCTTGTTGTAGAGAGTGTAAGTGTTTAGCGGGAGTAGCTCAGTGGTAGAGCACAACCTTGCCAAGGTTGGGGTCGCGGGTTCGAATCCCGTCTCCCGCTCCAGATTATAACTCGAGCAGTATAAGAGATGGAAGCTCTTCAATATTAATCAATCATGCTCTTAACGCCGTGCGTATTACTCTCTGGAGCTTAAATTGTTAAATAGGCCATGGTAATGGTCGTCCTGAATTGGTCATCAACTGCGGTCTGCGTCTTTTAATCTGTAATCTGCCGCATTGGGTATTATTAGCCAAAGAGTATAACGCCGTTAGTGGCACTCAGAGATGGTTTTAATATGACTAAGTCCCGAGCCGCAGTAATGGTTGAAGAATTTCAGAAAGTCCTTGAGAGTAAGGGCCTTAAGTCCACGCAACAACGACACTTTATCGCAGAGACTTTTTTCAAGACTAATACCCATGTAAGCCTCGATGAACTCCTTAAAAAAGTAAAACGTAAGACTCCAAACATTGGTTACGCCACGGTCTTTAGGACGATGAAGCTTCTAACCGAGACCGGCCTTGCCATGGAGCGTCAGTTCGGAGACGGTCAAACACGCTTTGAAAACCTCCACCAGGACGGCCATCACGACCACCTGATCTGTATCAAGTGTGCTAAGATCGTAGAGTTTCAAAACCAGATGATAGAAGACCTGCAGGCCGAGACCGCTAAGAATTTTGGCTTTAAGGTCGTACGTCATAAGCTAGAGCTTTACGGATACTGCGCCGACTGCAACAGTTAATGGTAATAGTCTGCTAGAGTACTTCCTTCGTAATCTCACTTAAGCCTACTCTCTATCATAGCAAACCTTGCAATTGAAAATGAAAACTGTTATCATTGTTAGCTACGGTAAGGGTCGCAGTTGTTTTTAAAGTCGTTGAAATTATCTTATAATTGAAAATGGAGTTCATTATCATTTAGCTATGAGGCACGGTAAAAAAAATAAAGAAGACCAGATCTATCCAAAGAAGGTCGTACTAGTTGGCAACCCGAATGTAGGGAAGAGCGTCATCTTCGGTGCTTTTACCGGGCGTTACGCTACGGTATCTAATTATCCGGGGACGACCGTCGAGATCTCGCGCGGCGTGGTTACGCTTAAGGGCGAAAAGACTCTCCTTATTGATAGTCCAGGGACAAACACGCTGGTTCCGACCTCAGAAGACGAGGTCGTTACGCGTGATATTCTGATTAATGAGGATATCAGTAGCGTCCTTCAGGTAATGGATACCAAGAATATCAGACGCGGCCTGCTCGTAACGCTCCAGCTCGCGGAGATGGATCTTCCTGTAGGGCTATCTCTTAATATGTACGACGAGGCCGGTGAAAAGGGCTTTGATATAGATGTAGAAAAACTAAAAGAAATCGTCGGTACAGAGGTCGCTCCTACTATCGCAACGCAGCGGTGGGGTCTGGATAAACTCAAGGCGACCCCATCCTTATCTAAGAACTTATCAGAGCTTGTAACTTATCCGCCCCAGATCGACAAGGCTGCTCGAGCGATAGAAGACCTACTACCAACGGCTACTCGCTCCGGACGCGCGATATCGCTGATGCTCGTATCCGGCGATGATACTATGGAGGGCTGGGTAGAGAAGAATCTGGATAAGGCCACAATTGAAAAGATATATACAATCGCAGCGGAGTTGCAAAGAAGATACTCCGAGCCGGTTGGTTTCGTTATAAACAAGCTGCGGCTTGCCAGAGTAGATAAGATAATAAGTGAGGTCGTTACGATGACCCCGGTAAAGGGCGGGGTCATCTCTGATTTTATCGGCAGGTGGTCGATGCATCCGATAGGCGGGCTTTTGATACTTGCCGTCGTCCTCTTTGCAATGTATCAATTTGTCGGTGTCTTTGGCGCGGGCATCAGCGTAGACTTTATAGAGACCCATATCTTTGGCGAATACCTCAACCCTTGGATAACGCGTGTTGTAGAGTTCTTGTCACCGTGGACTATAGTCGAGGAGCTTATAGTCGGCGAGTACGGCATGGTTACGATGGCTATGACCTATGCAATCGCTATTGTCTTGCCAATCGTTAGCTTCTTCTTTATATTCTTTAGTTTTCTCGAAGATTCCGGATATCTGCCGAGATTGGCTGTTATGGTCGACAAGCTCTTTAAGATGATGGGCCTGAACGGCAAGGCAGTGCTTCCGATGGTCCTGGGGCTTGGCTGCGCCACGATGGCAACGATGACGACCAGGATCCTTGAGACCCGTAAAGAGCGTATTATCGTGACCTTGCTGCTGGCTCTCGGCATCCCGTGCTCGGCACAGCTTGGCGTTATCCTCGGCATGCTCAGTGCGATTTCACTGACGGCTACGCTTATCTGGGCCGGGGCCGTCGTGCTGGTCCTCTTTGTCGTATCGTATCTGGCCTCAAAGGTAGTGCCCGGCGAGACCTCGGACTTTATCCTTGAAGTGCCTCCGATCAGGATGCCGAAGCTATCCAATATTCTATTAAAGACTTATGTACGCGTCCTGTGGTATCTGAAAGAGGCCGTTCCGCTCTTTATGCTCGGTACGTTAATACTTTTTCTGCTCGATAAGTTCAAGATCCTTACGACTCTTGAGTGGGTGGCGTCTCCTATAATAGTCAGGTTTCTGGACCTACCAAAGGAGGCTACAGGGGCCTTTATCATAGGATTCCTCAGGCGAGACTACGGTGCTGCCGGGCTTTTCCAGATGCAGAAGGCCGGCCTGCTTGACCCGACTCAGGTCGTTGTAAGCCTTGTTACAATAACGCTTTTTATCCCGTGCATAGCAAACCTCTTTATGATCGCAAAGGAGCGTGGGATAAAGTCAGCGGTCTATATGAGTGTCTTTATCTTCCCATTTGCATTGCTGGTCGGCGGCGTACTTAATATCGTTTTGCGTACACTTAATATCTTACTCTAAGGAGAGAGGGAATGAATCAGGATACTATAAAAGAAGAGCTTATGGAGTTTATCTGGACCGAGCGTGAGCACGGGGCAAACTCTATCGAGGCGTTGCTTCAGATTGAAGAGGTCAAGAGCTCCGGGGCTACGCTTGACTCTATTAGAAAGTTGCAGGGTGAGGGCCTTGTGCAGATCTCGGGCGATAAGGTCACCCTTACCGCGAGTGGGGATAAACTCTCGGAGAAGATCGTCCGGCGTCACAGGCTGGCCGAGCGGCTCTTGTCCGATGTCCTTGATATTGACGAGAGCAGCCTTGACCTGCATGCCTGTAACTTCGAGCACTCGATCTCAAGCGAGGTCGCCGAGAGTATATGTACGCTTCTGGGCCATCCTCCGAGCTGCCCGCACGGGCATCCTATCCCGAAGGGCGAGTGCTGCATGCGGACGTCGTCTTTGATCAAGCCGCTTGTGATCCCTCTTACCGAGCTTGCCGTTGGCACGGAAGGGCGCGTTAGCTTTATCGTTCCCAAGACATCAAAAAGACTTGAAAAGCTCGGCTCGTTGGGACTCGTTCCGGGCAGTGTAGTTAAGCTTAACCAGAAAAAACCCGCCTTTGTCATCCAGCTTGGCCAGACAACGCTCGCCCTTGAGGCCGATATCGTCGAGGATATCTTTGTAAAGAGAAGTTAGGGGTGAAGAGAAGCCGGTACGGGGTAGTGAGCAGGGAAGGTGAGTTTGGTTTCCTTTGCCGATTTCCTTTAAACGATCAAAGATAGTTTGCGATTTACACTTCAATAAAAAGAAATATGGTTGAATCATGTGTCGTCTCCACATGATTCATCATTCATCTTGGCCGTCATTAAATATTGTTGCTTTTTTACAGGAAGTACGACGGTACAATCACCTACATAACGCTTTGTTGATCTCGATGCTTATGCCTCGCCGGCACGCTGTTCAGTCTCGACACCAGTTGTGGTATAATTACCAGGAGTTCCGGCTGATTAACAGGGAGGGCGGCGTCTGCCGTCCTTCTCATAAGACGAAAGACAGGAAGCTTTATATGCATGAATATTCTCTTTACGCACAATCAATAATAGGACTTTTGGCCATATTGAACCCGCTTGGGATCATACCGATATTCCTGAGCATGCGGGGCGAGCGTAGACAGAGCGAGTGCAACTCCATTGCCCGGGTCACGGCCATCTCCGTTGCTGTGATTCTGGTCCTGTCTATTTGGTTGGGTACCTCAATTCTACATTTTTTCGGAATAAGTATTCCGGCTTTTCGTACAGGCGGCGGGCTGTTGATTATATTTATGGCTATGGCCATGCTAAACGCGAAGCAAGGTCATGCAAAGCAAGCACCGGGGGAAGCCGACGAGGCGAGTACAAAAGAAAGCATTGCTGTAGTTCCGCTTGCTATACCTCTACTAGCAGGCCCTGGAGCTATCAGTTTGGTGATCTCCGATGCGCATCAAGCGGCGAATATCTCGGATAAGTTTATACTTTGCGCAGGCGTTATCTTGATCGCATGTGTTGTCTGGCTTGCCTTACGACTGGCCGTACCTATTGGAAAACTATTAGGAACTACGGGGATGAATGTAGGCACCCGTATCATGGGGTTGTTACTTGCGGCAATAGGGGTCCAGATGTTCGCTTCGGGTTTGGTCAAGCTGTTGCCGGGACTGGCCTGACGGGGGGTGAGTGGGTAATTTCAAAGATGAAAAAATAGGACTTAAAGAAGCTGTCTCTATCGGCATAGGCGGCATGGTCGGCGGCGGGATATTTGCAGTTTTGGGGCTGGCCGTTGCTCTTGCCAAAGGAGGTACGCCGCTTTCTTTTTTATTTGCCGGAGTAATCGCTCTTATTACTTCTTACAGCTATGTGAAACTGTCCTTAAGCTTTCCCGACCGGGGAGGTACGGTAAAATTTATCAATAAAGGGTTTGGGCGAGGCGTTTTCAGCGGCGGCATTAATAACTTACTCTGGGTAAGTTATATAATCATGCTCTCTCTCTATGCCTCGGCATTCGGCTCCTATGCACCGAACCTCTATAAAATCACGGCAAGCCATAGTTTAAATTTTCATATTTATGCCAGCCTTATCATAATACTTGCTACCCTGATCAATTATTACAGTATCAGGGTAGTTGGAATGATCGAATCATATGCTGTGATCATTAAACTTATAATCCTGTTAGGTTTTATAGGTATCGGTGCCTATGGGCTCGTTGGCAACGCCAATCTGGAGCAGCTGGATCTCGCTTACTGGGAAAGTCCGTTAAAGCTGGTTGCGGCTGGCATGGTAATTTTTGTCGCCTATGAAGGGTTTGAGCTCATCGCGAATGCGGCACCGGATATCAAAAACCCACAGAGGAATATTCCCCTGGCTTATTACATCTCTGTTGTTTTTGTTATCGCTCTCTATTTAGTTATTGCCTTTATCACCGTAGGCTCATTACCTTTTAAAACTATAGCGACTGCGCAAGATTATGTCTTAGCCGAGGCCGCCAGACCTATGCTTGGTCAGGTTGGCTTTACGATCATCACCTTTGCCGCCTTGGTCTCAACTTTTTCAGCCATAAACGCCTCGCTCTACGGAGGAAGCCGCGTTAGCTATGAAATTGCCGAAGACGGCGAACTGCCCGGTGAGTTCACAAAACAGTACTGGAATCAACCGGTCGGCCTGTTTATAACGGCGGCGGCAACGCTTGTCCTTGTAAATACATTGAGACTGGAAAGCATTGCCACAGCGGGCAGTATCGGATTTTTACTTATTTTTGCAGTTGTTAATTTTTCAGGGTTTAAGTTGGCGGCGCAGATAAAGAGTAAGAAGGTTATACCGTTGTCTGGCTTCGTTCTTTGCGTCCTGGCTATGTCAGCCCTGATCTCTCATACATTTGTTGCTAACAAAACAGGGTTATTTATCTCTGGAGGTATTGTTACCGGCTGTTTTTTTGTCGAGTATATCTATAAAAGGCAACAGCCGGAAGCAATCTTATAAATCCTATACTTTATATTATTCAGCTCTACAAAGGTTTTCTCCTCCATATTGTCGGTTGACATATGTCCTTTAATTCCTTATAATTCCTAGGGTTATCCATGTAATATTGTCTATAATCTGCCTTAGGAGGCTGCTCAGAGCGACTTTTAAGGACCTTTTGCTTTTTTTTGTCATTCGCCAAGGAGTTTTCTATGAAGCGGGCTTTGATCACCGGTATTACCGGGCAGGACGGCAGTTATCTGGCCGAGTTTCTCCTTAGCAAGGGCTATGAGGTGCATGGCATTATAAGGCGGGCAAGCTCCTTTAATACCGGTCGGATCGACCATATCTACGAAGATCCTCAACATCACGGTAAAAGGCTTTTTCTCCATTACGGAGACCTGACAGACTCAAGCCAGATAGATAACCTTATATATAATATCGCCCCAGATGAGGTCTATAATCTCGCGGCGCAGAGTCACGTGCGAGTAAGCTTTGATATGCCCGAGTATACCGCAGATGCCTCGGGGCTCGGTACGACCAGGTTGCTGGAGGCAATTAGACGCAGCGGTGGTAAGGCGCGTTTTTATCAGGCCTCAAGCTCTGAGATGTTTGGTGCAGCCCTTCCTCCTCAGAACGAGACTACGCCTTTCCGGCCCAGAAGCCCGTATGCCGCAGCAAAACTCTACGCATACTGGATGACGGTGAATTACCGTGATGGTTACGACATCTTTGCCTGTAACGGTATTCTCTTCAATCACGAATCGCCAAGGCGCGGCGAGACCTTTGTTACAAGGAAGATTACGCGAGCCGTTGCCGCTATTCTTAGTGGTAAGCAAGAGCGACTTTATCTCGGCAACCTTGACGCAAAGCGTGACTGGGGCTTTGCCCCTGAATATGTTGAATGCCAGTGGCTGATGCTTCAGCAGGACAAGCCCGGTGATTATGCCGTTGGTACGGGCCGGAGCCATACGGTAAGAGAGTTTCTGGAGGCGGCTTTTGAGGCTGTAGACATCGAGTTGGAATGGAAGGGTCATGGCACTGATGAGAAGGGGTATATAAAATCGGTCGAGCTGCCAGAGGGCTGCAAGGTAGGTCTTAAGGCGGGAGATCTTTTAATAGAAATTGATGCGCGTTATTATAGGCCTACCGAGGTTAATGCCCTTCAGGCTGATATAACGAAGGTGAAAAAAACGCTTGGGTGGTCGCCAAAGGTGAGCTTTAAAGAGCTTGTAATGATTATGGTGGACTCAGACCTGCTTCAGGCAGGGCTCGAGCCTACGGGCAGGGCAGAGAATATCCTAAAGGACAAGGGTATTCTATGGACCAAAAACATGTTGACGGTTAGGTGATGGTGGGGTTTTGGGCTGATAAGAAGGTTGTAGTCACAGGTGGTGCGGGTTTTTTAGGCTCTTTTGTCGTCGAAAAACTAAAGGCACGTGGCTGCGCTAATATCTTCGTACCACGTAGTAAAGATTACGATCTAGTAGATATGGGGGCGGTAAGGCGGCTCTACGCAGATACAACACCGGATATTGTTATTCATCTCGCTGCCGTTGTCGGAGGGATCGGGGCTAATAAGGCCAACCCGGGTAAATTTTATTATGATAACCTGATGATGGGCACGCAGATGATCGAGGTAGGTCGGCAGGTGGGACTAGGTAAATTCGTCGCCATCGGGACTATCTGTGCCTACCCGAAGTTAACACCTGTGCCCTTTAAAGAGAAAGATCTATGGAACGGCTACCCCGAAGAAACCAACGCTCCGTACGGGTTGGCTAAGAAGATGCTGCTGGTGCAGAGTCAAGCTTACCGGGCGCAATACGGCTTTAACTCTATATACCTGCTACCGGTAAATTTGTATGGCCCGGGAGATAACTTTGACGTGGAGTCTTCGCATGTGATCCCAGCGTTAATCAGGAAATGCATAGAGGCCAAAGAGAGCGGAGCCGGTAGTATAACGGTCTGGGGCACGGGCAGGCCAACGCGTGAATTCTTGTATGTTGAGGACGCGGCAGAGGGGATCTTGCTTGCCGCAGAGAAGTATAATAAGCCAGAGCCGGTAAATCTTGGTTCTAGCTGTGAGATATCTATTGATAATCTAGTTGAACTAATCGCCGCAAAGACTTGTTTTAAAGGTGAAATTATTTGGGATTCAGCAAAGCCTGATGGCCAGCCCAGAAGGCTGCTTGATACATCAAAGGCAGAGCTTGAGTTTGGTTTTAAGGCCGCTACGGGCCTTCGAGAGGGCCTTGATGCAACAATAGCGTGGTTTAAGGAAGAGGGACGTTGATAGATTTTATAGAGAGACTCTCGGTCAGGCAGAAGCTCTTCCTTATTGTTGGTGCGGGCCTGCTGTTAAGGCTCTATGCAGTCTTTGCTGCCGTTACTATCTCGATGGATAGCATAAGTTTCCTGAGACTTGCCGAGAGTTTTGCTTCAGGTGATATCGGCGGAATCATGGATACGTACCGCCCTCCTCTGTACCCCTTTTTTATCAGTATCTTCTCCTATATATTCGGTAATATAGAGTTATCTGCCCGTCTTGTCTCTATGGTCTTTGGTACTCTCACCATACTGTTCAGCTTCTACTTTGCTCGACTTTTGTTTAATGAAAAAATAGGTATTATCACAGCTCTTTTTGTGGCGTTTCATCCCTACCTTGTGCGGTATTCCGGCGATGCGCTTACGGAAACTCTGTATCATTTCATTTTACTTCTTGCCACCTTACTATCGTTTAAAGGTGTGATGAGCAGAAGTCTGTTGACTACCTTCCTTGCCGGAGTTGTTATTGCCTTTGCTTATATGACAAAGCCGGGCGCTGTGGTTATCTTGCCGCTTTTGGTAACTATGATTGTCTTTTATGATCTTCGAAGGATAGGTGAGGATTGGCAAAAAAGAATCTTGCTGCTTATTGCGGCCTGCGGGGTATTTTTATTAGTCGGCATGCCATACTTTGTATATCTGTACCAACAGTATGGTGAGATCACCATTACAAAAAAATATGATATAGGTATAGTACTGCTTACTGTGAAGAATATATTTACCACAGGGGTCTACGCAGAGGATCTGGTCAAGTATCTTCCAGAGTCTATCAGCTATCCCTTACTGTTAATCTTCTTGTGGGGTATTATAGGTATTAAGTATGGTGCCGCAAAATACAAAAAAAATATATTTTCTCGGCAAAGTGACGCCATTATCACCAGGAATATGCTCTGGCTACTACTGATTTTGTTCTATTACTGCATAGTTTATACGCTTATAGGCGCAAGGAGGCGTTACTTTCTACACATGATGCCATTTGGTCTGGCCTTTGCGGCGATAGGATTTTGTTATTTCAGGGAGTACCTGAGTGTTAGATTTGAAGCAAGGAAAGGGCTTATTATCGCTGTTGTTTTGCTTTGTATTATAACCGTTGCACAGCTTCCAAAGGGGCTTAAACCCGTAAAGGCGCATCGATTACCTGAAAAACTTGCCGGGCAGTGGTTCTTGAAGCACAAAGGGGCTGGTATTAAGATGATTAGCAATAAGCCGGTGGTAGTCTATTACTCTAAAGGTGTTTATGTGGACTATGAGCGTCCGGAGGATTCAATGGCCACGGTAATTAAGTATGCAAAGAAGAATGAAGTGGGCTATATCGCAGGATATCCGGCTAAGCTGCCCAAAAAGATACCAGATTTTCATAAGAATAAGGGCAAGTATCTGGAGGTGGTCGAGTCTTTTCAGGGTAATCCTAAAAATAAGGTCTTTGTAATATACAGAATAATTCCAGATAAATTTGGTCAGACCTTAAAATAATTGACATTTCGCTGAATTGTTTTAATATATCCAATGTTATTTATCGTAGACTCTATGTTGTGAAATGTGGGGTTTTTTAAGGATATGGGTTGTATCTAATGCTTTTTTCTTTGAGTTTATACGGAGAAAAAGGCGCAGCGAGCCGGATTTACAGGTAAGCCATTCATTAAATAACTGACGTAGTTAAATCAATATACATCGGAGACCTTCTTAATATGAAAAAAATTAAGATTTACGGCGCGGGCTCAATCGGTAATCATCTGGCATATGCATCGCGCAACCTGGGTTATGAAGTGTTAATAAGCGATATCGACGGGGATGCCTTACGGCGAACCAAAGAAGAGATATATCCGGATAGATACGGCGAGTGGGACGACTCGATCAGGCTCTCTCTGGTAAAAGACATCCCTTCTGACGAGCACTTCGATGTTGTATTTATAGGCACGCCGCCGGACAGTCACATGGCACTTGCCCTTAAGACCCTTAAAGAAGAAAAGTCAAAGGTCTTGCTGATAGAGAAACCTCTATGTACGCCTGATCTCAAAGACGCGCAGGCCTTGTTTGAAGCCTCTGAAAATTCTGAGACTACAGTCTTGGTAGGTTATAATCACGGCCTTGGCGAGAATACGGTTGAGATAGAAAAGCTTTTGGCAGCAGGCACGATAGGTGAGGCTATAACCCTATACGGTGGTATTCATGAGCACTGGGGCGGTATCTTTAAGGCGCATCCGTGGCTGAGCGGGCCAAGCGATACCTACCTTGGTTTTGCAAGCAGGGGCGGCGGCGCATGCGGCGAGCACTCGCACGGCATTCATATCTGGCAGCATTTTGCGCATCTGCTCGGTAAGGGCAAGGTCGTAGAGGTAGCGGCGGTAATGGATATTGTTGATGACGGTACGGTTGACTATGATAGTTTTTGTAACCTTAATCTGCGCACAGAGAAGGGCTTTGCCGGCACCGTTGCGCAGGACGTAATAACCGCACCATCGAAGAAGTATATGAAGTTGCAAGGTGATGAGGGCTTTCTGGAGTGGCACGTTAATTACAGCAGCGATGGCGATGCCGTCATGACGAGTCGTGACGGCATCGAGCCTGTGACAACTGTATTGCCAAAGATCAGGCCCGATGATTTTCGTCTGGAAATGGAGCATGTAAATGATATTATAGATGGTAAGATCAAGGACTCTCCGATATCGCTGGAGCGGGGCCTTGATACTATGATGGTGATAGCCGCTGCGTATCAGGCCAATATAAAGAAGAAGGTTATGCGCATTGATTACTCAAAGGGATATACCCTTGGTGCGATTGAAGCAATTTAGTTAAAAATAAATCAATTAAATGGTGGTATTAAATGAACTTTGAAGGACTCTTTATCTACGATATGGCCAATAATCATCAGGGCGATCTTGGACATGGCCTGAGGATAATAAAAGATTTTGCCAAGGTCTCCAGTGAAAAAAGCGTACGAGGGGCTATGAAGTTCCAGTACAGGCAGCTTGCGACCTTTATCCACCCTGACTACAGGGACTACGAGGGCAATAAGCATCTCTCAAGGTTTATCTCGACCGAGCTGTCTTCGGAGGATTACGGCGTACTTGCAGCCAGCGCAAAGGAGCAGGGGCTGGTAACGATATCAACGCCTTTTGATGAAGAGTCGGTTGATCTAATAGAAAAGCTCAGGATAGATATAATAAAGATAGCCAGTTGCTCGGCGCAGGACTGGCCTTTACTTGAGCGCGTAGCCCTTGCCGGTAAACCTGTGATCTGCTCGACAGCAGGGCTTAATATTACGCAGATAGATGATATCGTAAGCTTCTTTGAGAAGCACGGCACAGAGTTCGCTCTGATGCACTGCGTTGCGATCTATCCGACGCCCTTTGATAAGCTTGCGTTGAATCAGATAAAATTGCTGTCGCGTCGTTATCCGCAGGTTACAATCGGTTTTTCTACGCATGAAGATCCGGATTGCCTCGATGCCGTTAAGATCGCTTACGCAAAAGGTGCGAGGATATTCGAGAGGCATGTCGGGGTCAATACCGATAAGTATAAGCTTAACGGGTATTCCTCAACGCCTGAGCAGGTAGCTAGCTGGATAGATTCTTATAAAGAAACACTGGACGGTTGCGGCCCTTCCGGGCGTGCACCGGTTAGCCAGGAGGAAGAGGCGTCTTTACAGTCTCTTTCGCGCGGTGTCTTTTTGAAAAATCCGGTCGCAAAGGGCGAGGAGATTAAAAGGGATAATGTCGTCTTCTCTATGCCGATCTTAAAAGGCCAGCTAAAGAGCGGGCTCTGGGCTGACGGGCTTATAGCGGATAAAGGTTACAGCGCGGCAGAGCCGGTGCCTGCGAGCCTTCGTGATATTTCAATGAGCGATCAGGATACAGTTAACCGCACAATCTTGCAAGTCAAGGGTATGCTTAATAACGCCAAGATTTTTCTCGGTGATGACTGCTCGGTAGAGCTTTCGCATCACTACGGCTTGGACCGTTTCCGAGAGTTCGGTGCCGTGATAATTGATTGCATAAACAGGGACTACTGCAAGAAGCTGATAATACAGCTTCCTCGTCAGAAGCATCCTTATCATTATCATAAAAAGAAGGAAGAGACCTTTCAGGTCCTAAGCGGCAGCGTCGAGGTCGAGCTGGAGGGCGAGATGCGTACAATGCTTCCGGGCGATAAGTGTCTTGTAGAGCGCGATAAGTGGCACAAGTTCCAGACCCTGCACGGTGTGATCTTTGAAGAGGTCTCGACGACGCACTTTAATAATGATTCTTTTTACGAAGACCCTCTTATCAGCGAGATCCCGAGGGAATCGAGGAAGACAAAGATAGATCTCGGGCTAAGGTTACAGATGAACTCCGAGCTGCTTGAAGAAGATGATAAAAGTAATTGTCTTTGATTTTGACGGGACTATTATAGATTCTAATCAGCTTAAATATGATGCCTTCTTTCGTATCTTTGAGTATGATAAAAGATATAAAAAAATCGTCAAAGACGTGCTTGATCGTTCACGAGAAGAGACTCGTTTTTCTATCATAGAGCGTATTCTTAGAATTTTCCAACAAGATTTTCCCGGCATCTTACTGGAAGGTGATATAGGTGAGGTCTCACTCTTATATGCCGCTAAGTATAACGATATTGTCGAATCTGCGGCTTCAATTTGTCCCGAGATAAGTGGTGCGTCTGATGCTCTTGATTTTTTATTTAGACGCTATCCGCTATACATAAACTCAGCTACTCCGCTTGAGCCGCTCAGGCGGATTATATCCGAGCGATCGCTGGATGGTTATTTTGTGGATATCTATGGAGCTCCAAGGGCAAAGATTGAAAATCTGTCTGAGATATTGTCTAAAGAGAGTGTCGCTGGGAGTGAAATATTAGTCGTTGGTGATGGTGCTGGAGACCTAAAGTCGGCGTTATACTTTAGCGCAGCTTTTGTAGGTGTTCGCAATGACTTTAATAGATCTTTGGAGTGGAAAAAAGATATGGTTGATGACTTGAGAACATTACCCGATCTGGTTACTTCCATGAGCTAATATAGTAATTTTTTAAATCTGGCTTCTGTGTTTTTCAAGGCCGTATATAAAAGTGAGTCTTTGTCTGTGAATGAAGCTTATATATTAAATAAAGATCGGTCAAAGATAACATTACCTTTGCTTATTGTCATTGTACTTGTAATTATGGCTGGTTTTTTCTTGCGCAGCTATAAGCTCTCTGCCGACCTTCCGTATAAGGATTTAGGCCCGACTTGGGTTTTTGTCACCGACGAGGGTGCTTACCCGTATAGCGCTGCACATAAAGTTAAGTATGGTTCATGGCGCGTTGAAGATACCTACTATGACGGTTGGACTATACGAGGCTATCAACTATGGGTTGAACAGTTTTTCAAGGGCGGAGGCGTTAACCTTACTTCGGCTCGCTTTGCCTCTGTAGTTGCTTTTACTCTTGCTTTGTTTTTCTTTGCCTTTGCACTTGCAAGGTATACGTCTTCATCTATGTCTGTTTTTTTTACAATATTTGCCGCTTCTAATTTTCTTTTGCTTATGTGGTCCAGGTTTGCGAGCCCCTATGCGGTAAGCCTGCTGCCTATGGCTATTATATTTGCATGTTTTCTTATAGCAATGGCCAAAAAGAGTTACGCAGCCCTGATAACTGCTGGTGTTGTCACTTTCATTGCCTTTACGATAAAAGAGACCTCTATTATTTATCCCTCGATAGTTGTTATCTCGATTATCATTGGCGATTGGCTTTATAGTGGTATGCCTCTTCATAGAGCAATCTTCAATAAGAAGGTATTGGTCTACTTGTTGGCATTTTTAATTCCTATGGCTCTTTATTATATTTTTTTTCTTAATCCAAATGCTACCGAGTGGTGGAATAGTTCTGCAAAACTTCAAAAGGATACGGTTGCTTCTATAGCCAACCTGAACAATGCTGTTGCAGAAAATGTCGCAAAGCCGAATGCCTTTTATAAGTTATTTTTTAAGTATCTGGGGGCAAGACATATCCTGGCGTTATGGTTTCTTGCAGCCATAGGCATGGTAGTAGAAGGTTTACGTTATTTGTTCGCGCCCGGCTACAGGCGTAGCCTCTGGTCTTTGAGTTCTCTATTTATGGCCCTTTGGTTTTTAGGAATGTCTGTGGGGATGCTTGTTTTAAGGCTTGGCGGAGGCGTGGCAGAGCACTGGAATGTACTTTTTATCCTGCCTGTCTGTTATTTCGGCGCTGTGACAGTGGCAAGTCTCTGGGAGATCGGCAAAGGTGCTTTTCTCCGTAGAGGTAGGACTGTAATGGTAGTAGCTGTCTTTTTGACAGCCATTGTTGTCTTCTCTGATATGAACAGGTACTACGCGTGGGCCACTACGCCGCTTGAAGATGAGGGTTTAAATTTTGCCGCCTCTGATATAGCAGAAAAGATTATGGAAAGGAGAGAGGGCTCCACTACGATTGTTATGATCGATGCAACATTCACTCTTTTGAGAGAAGAAAAAATTAATACGATTTTTGTGCGTAATTTCAACTTGAAAGATCTTCCGCGTATCTATAAACGCTGGAAACCCGGGTATATAGTCGTGCCAGATGATGGGGGTACTTTGTATTCTGTTGCTGTCATGCAAGAGCTTGCAGAAAGAGGGTTTATAGTAAAGCCGATAAATGAGACCTATCTTGGTTTTTTTGATCACAGAGATTTGAGCATGGTTACTTACGAACTTGCATATAGTCCTGCTGATAAAACTTAATGGTTTGTTCTGTAGCTTTAAGTTTTTTACTCTAATCTCAAAAAGGTTATTTTTCATGTTTATGTTGTTCGGAGGTGATTTTAAATTTTCAAGTAAGATTGTGCTGCCATGGTTGTGTTTCGTTGTCTTTGCATTTTTTCTGGCTTTTATTGGAGTAATTAGTCTTGCTGCATTATTGATTCTGACAATATGTCCTTCTCTGGCTCTGGTTTTTTTATTTTCTCCCAAGGTTGGTTTAATGGTTATTGTGTTAATAAGGACCTCCCTTGATGCCTTTGCTCAAAAAATAATATTGGAGTCTCTTGGGAATACCTACTTTAATCTACAAATGATACTCACTGTGGAGATTATCGTTATATTAAGTGTCATGGTATTTATTTTCTTTATAACAAGAAAAGCTGAATTTAAAAACTGGTCGTTCCTCTTGGCCGCCGGAGCTTTTTTACTGTATTGTCTGATCTCTGTATTCTTCAGTTCTGATCTTTTTAATGCCTTGCATGCGTATCTTAGGTATTTGACATGGATACTTCTGATGGTATCGATCTTGATCTTTGTGAAAACAAAAGCAGATATTGACCGTTTTATGGTAGTAGGAATGATGGCTGCTATACTGCCTGTTTTAAGCGTTTTATGGGATATAGGTAATGGCGCAACCCTTGGGAGTCATTATGGCATTAATGATATTAAAGGCGTATATGACAATCCGCCTAAAATGGCAAGCGTACTTTTTGCTGTATTGCCGTTTTCAATATTTAAGGTTGAGCAGTCTTTGCAGACAAAGGGTAAGTGGGGTTGGGAGCGGCTTTCATTGTTTCTTCTTCCAGTTATCTTTATAGGCGTTTTATATACATATTACAGGGCTGTATGGTTAGCCGTTATATCTTCTTTAGCAATCACAACACTGTATTACATTAAAACTTCCAGACTGTATTTTATTATTTTTATTGTTTTATTATCTTTGTTTGTCTGGCAAAATATTGATCATATCAGGTTTAAGATGAGAGATTCGCCTTTGCAGTTGATCGAGAAGAAGATGGATGTTCTTTTAAAATTTGTTCAAGTGGAGAAGAAGATGGATATTCCTTTAAAATTTGTTCAAGTGGAACATGAAGTCCTTGACTACGGTTCAGGGCGTCTGAGGATCTGGAGCAATATTGTTAATGCCTGGCTTGATGCGCCTATATATAAAAAAGTCTTCGGTTTCGGCATGTCTTCATCGGTTGAAATGTCGGGGCGCACGAATAAAGCGGGGATTATATCCAATGCGCACAATGATTTCCTTGCACTCTTGATAAACCAGGGGGTATTGGGGCTGGGGCTTTTCTTTTGGCTGGTCTATGAAATATTAAGGCCTATACTGGTGCTTTTGAGGAGGGCTAAGGACCCATATTATAGATGTCTAGCCGTTGTCTCTTTTTCGTTGATCCTTGCTTGTTTTTTTCTGGCGATGACATTTTTATTGTTGCAAACAATGGCTGTGATGTTTTATGTTGCAATTTTCTTGGCTCTAACATTGGTAGCCTGTAATTTGAGTATTAAATCCTGTAACGACGATGATAAGGCAGGTACATGTAAGTGGTAGGGATTAAAGATAATATTTTTACCGGTAAGGTGCTGGTACTACTCTTGTTCGCCTTTTTAGTTCGTTTGTTTATGTTGTATTTTTTAGGGGATACCCTTAACTTTGATTTGGGACATATTGCAAATCTAGAAAATTTACTGGCCGGAAACGGACTTTCGGATACGCTGGTCTCAGCTGACGGTACAACTACCTATCTGCCAACCGCAAGAGACCTGCCGTTACACGGATTGATGATAGCCGCCACATGGGTCTTGAGTGGTACGCGCAGCTTTATCTTTATCCAGCTGGTACAGATGGCGATCGATAGCTTTATGCTGGTGCTGGTCTATCTTATCGCCAGGGACCTTTTTGGAGAGAGGGTTGGTTTTTTATCGGCGATTTTATTTGCCTTCTACCTGCCTGAAGCATGGCTCTCCATCTATGTCAGAAGGGATATATGGGTTTCCTTTGCAACTATTTCTCCATTTTACGTTTGCCTGAAATATATCCGTACCGAGCAAATAAAGTATGTAGTTTTAGCTGGAATAACACTTGGTTTGGGGGTTTACTTTAGATCCACCATGTTTTTTTTCCCTGTTGCTATTGGCGTAGCCATGTTGCTCTTTATCCGCTTTAGAAAGGCCGTTATAGCTGCTGTTATTATGACCGGCATTATAGTTGTATTTTTATCACCCTGGGCTATCAGGAACTATATGGTCTTTGACAGGTTCGTGCCTACCGAGGTCAACTTTAATCAATCGATCTGGGAGGGCTTTGGTGAGTTTCCAAACCCAGTGGGTGCGGTCAACAATGATGAGGCGACCTTCGAGCAGATGAGAAAAGAGGGTTTTACCGGTAGGCCTGCTTCATTTGAATATGAGGATTTTCTTGCTCCGAAGGTTAAGAAGGTTTTAAAGGAGCATAAGCTTTGGTACATAGGGACTATGTTTAGAAGGATTCCCAGGGCACTCCTTGTAAATCGCGTACCATGGGGAGTCTTTCAGGCTCGCACTGACCAGGTGGGTTTTCATAAGATATACGCGCACAATAATCAAGAAAAAAGTGTGATAACCTACGCAAAGTATATGCTGAAGGTAAATCCAGGCTTCCTTATTACCAAAATTTTTGATACAGTTATCTTTTTCCTTGCTCTTTTTGGGTTGATTCTAGCACTTAAGGGGCGCAGTTCCAGGCGTAACGCCTTACTATTGACGGCAGCCCCGCTATACTTTATTATGATACTTATTCCAATTAGAATGGAGGGCAGGTATATTGTTGCTGTCCACTGGACTTTCTTGATATTTATGAGTTTTGCCCTTATTTATCTGAAAGACAGGTTATTGAGTTATCGCAGCAGGAGAAGGCTTTAGTATGATTGAAAAGAAGAAGTGTAAGGTTGCCGTAGTGATGCCGGCATACAATGCTGCGCAGACTCTGGTGCGTACCTACAAGGCTATTCCTAAAGGGGTGGTAGATGAGATACTCTTGGTTGACGATA
Organism: Deltaproteobacteria bacterium; assembly: GCA_024278765.1. Taxonomy (GTDB): domain Bacteria; phylum Desulfobacterota; class GWC2-55-46; order GWC2-55-46; family DRQE01; genus JAJRSM01. The sequence goes on from JAJRSM010000044.1 coordinate 20,240, forward strand.
GCAGTCACGATGATACGGTAGAAATCGCCAAGCTCCTTGGTATAAAGACCATTGTTCATGAAAAAAATGTCGGGTATGGGGGTAATCAAAAGACCTGCTATACTCATGCCCTGGATGATCAATCCGATATTATTATAATGCTGCATCCTGATTATCAGTATGATCCCAGCATTATACCTGACCTGATAAAGCCGATAAAAGAAGGCAGGGCCGATGTGGTCTTTGCATCCCGTATGCTTGGTAATCCGCTAAAGGGAGGAATGCCTCTTTATAAGTTTGTCGCCAATAAGTGTCTTACCAAGTTCCAGAATGTAGTATTTGGCACTAATTATTCGGAGTTTCATACAGGATACAGGGCATTTAGCAGCAAGCTTTTGAGGTCATTGTCTTATCATACAAACTCAAATAACTTTATCTTTGATAATGAAATGATAGCCCAGATAGTTATGAAGGGCTTTAAGATATATGAGATCCCTGTCAAGACCCGTTACGCTACGGATTCTTCATCGACAAGTTTTAAGACAAGCGTCATCTATGGTCTGGGTATTTTAAAGGTCTGTGCAAGGTATTTTTTCCATAAGTATGGGATTAAAAAAGATTCTCTGTTTAATTAATATACCTGTGTAACAGGTTGAGTAAGGGTATCCTATAGGTCTATGGGTTGTTTATTGTGTGGGAGTGCTGGCAAGTATAAAGGTCGCGCCGGATATAATGATTTTGTTGTCTCTGGGCGTAGCTATGCGATTAAATTCTGCCAAAGATGTAAGATCGGCAAGACAGTACCATTTCCCGATGAAGCAGAGCTCAGGGCTGTCTACTCTAGCGAACAGTATAGGGAGGACGACGGTAAGAGGTTTCTGACACCGATAGAGTGGATGGTTCATGCTTTACGGATATTTCGCTGTAGGCGAGTGGAAAGGTGTTCTGAGAAGGGGCGTGTTCTGGATATAGGATGCGGTAGAAGCGATTTTCTCTCGGTTATGGCAGGGCGTGGCTGGGAGGTAACAGGTCTGGAGATGAACGAGCGTGCGGCAGATTACGCCAAAGACGCCCTTGGCCTTGACGTTCGAGTTGGAACTTTAAAAGATCAACGCTTTCCAAACGATCACTTTGATGCTGTCACCTTATGGCACGTCTTTGAACACTTTCGTGACCCTGCGCTCTTGCTAAAAGAATGTAGACGCATACTTAAGCCAGGGGGGCTCTTGGTCGTAGCCATCCCAAACAGGGCAAGCCTTCAGGCACGGCTTACGGGTAATGGCTGGTTTCACCTTGATGTGCCGTACCATCTTTACCATTTTTCTCTTGGCAACTTAAAGAAGCTGATAGGTAAGGGTGGTTTTAAGTATGAGCAGGTTAATAACTATTCTTTTGAGTATAATCCTTACGGTCTTCTTCAGAGTTTTTATAACCGCCTAGGTTTTCGTCGCAATCTGCTCTATGATCTGCTCAAGAGGACAAAAGACGGGAGCCCGCGTAGTGCTACTGTGTACTTGCAGATAGCCTGTACGGTTTTGACTCTGCCTGTTATGGTGCCGCTCTCTGTTCTTTTCTCTTACGCCGAGTCCTTTATGGGGCTGGGAGGTTCGATAGAGATCTATGCACGTAAAGGTAATAAGTAAGGTAGCACTCAATAAAAAAACCTTCTGCCAAAGGCGAGTTCTCCCTTACGATACTGTGGAGGTTTACGGATGAGTGAGATGAAGGTTGTGATACTGGCGGGCGGCACAGGGACGCGCCTTAGTGAAGAGACGTATCTAAAACCCAAGCCGATGGTTGAGATCGGCGGTAAGCCGGTGCTATGGCATCTTATGAAGCTGTACTCCCATTACGGGTTTAATGATTTTATCGTCTGCCTCGGGTACAAGGGGTATATGATAAAGGAATATTTTGCCAATTATTTCCTGCATCAAAGTGATGTTACTATAGATATCAAGAATAACTCTTTAGATGTGCATCAAAATACCGCAGAGCCGTGGAAAATAACACTGATTGATACCGGCGATGACTCAATGACCGGCGGTAGGGTTAAGCGTATCCAAAAATATACCGATGATAAGCCGTTTATGTTGACCTATGGTGACGGTCTTGGTGATGTTGATATCGCAGCTTTACTTGAATATCATAAGAGCCACGGCAGACTTGCAACCGTTACATCTTCTCAGCCATCGGGGCGTTTTGGGGCGTTGACGTTGGATGATAATGGTCAGATAGGGGCTTTTCAAGAAAAGCCGGACGGAGACGGGGGCTGGATTAATTCAGGTTTTTTTGTAATGGAGCAGGGCATCTTTGCCTATATAGAGGGAGACTCGACTCTGCTTGAAAGAGAGCCGCTGGAGAGGCTAGCCTCGGATAAAGAACTCTTTGCTTATAAGCATCATGGCTTTTGGAAGCCTATGGATACGCTACGCGATAAAAGAGAGCTGGAAGGGCTTTGGGACTCCGGCAAACCACCGTGGAAGATCTGGAAGGGACAAAAGTGAGGATTTTGATCACAGGGGCTACTGGTTTTATTGGCAGCTCTGTTGCTACCAGATTATTTGCTGACGGGCACAGACTTACGCTCTTGAAGCGTACAGGCTCGGATACCGGACGTATTAAAGATCTTTTGCACAAGGTCGCTGTCTATGATATTGACGTGCACAGTTTGGAGGAGATCATTGCAGGTGAGACCCCAGAGCTTATTGTGCATCTTGCGACTAATTACGGAAGGTCAGGGGAGAGCCCGATTGATATTGTAGAGACAAATATTGGTTTTCCCTCGGCCCTTATTGATGCAGCCCTTAGAAGCGGTTTGAAATACTTTATAAATACCGATACGGCTGCACCGCAGGAGTATACATTCTACGCCTCTACGAAGAAGGCATTTCTGCATCCGCTTGGTTTTTTCTGTAAGGAAAAGGCCCTTAAGGTCGTAAGCTTAAAGCTTGAGTATGTTTACGGTCCTGGTGATGACGACAATAAGTTTATACCGTATATGATAAAGAGTGTCCTCTCAGGTGAAGAGGTCGATGCGTCTGGGGGCGAGCAGAAAAGGGATTTTATACATCTGGATGACGTTGTGGATGCATATGCCAGTGCGGTGGCTTCGATAGTCGAGATGGAAGAGGATTACATCTCTATCGATATTGGGTCTGGTCAGTCAATTAGCCTTAAAGCCTTTGCTTCTCTGGTCGCCGATTTTTCAACTATTGATATGAAGATCAACTGGGGCGCGCGACCTTACAAGAAAAATGAGATCTTTGACTCAAAGGCAGATATAACGAAAGCCGAAAAAATACTTGGTTGGCATCCGAAGCGTGCACTGCACGACGTTCTCAAGGATACTGTTGATAGCTACAGGCAAGGTGCATGACTGTGATGAACTGTTTTGATCAGGTCTATAAAGGTAAGAAGGTTTTTTTGACTGGGCACACCGGTTTTAAGGGAGCTTGGATTTCTTTGTGGCTCATAGAGCTTGGTGCAGAGGTCTTTGGGTATGCTTTAGAGCCACCGACCGAGCCGAGTCTTTTTGAGGCGGCGGGGCTAAAGGATAAAATGGTTCATCATGTTGGCGATGTGCGTGATGCAGCTAAACTTAGTGCTGCTCTGCGGGAATTTGCTCCAGAGTTTGTCTTCCATCTTGCGGCTCAGCCCCTGGTCCGGCTTGGCTATAACGACCCGAAGCTTACCTATGAGACCAATATCATGGGGACGGTCAACCTCTTTGAGGCTGTTAGAGCGTGCCCGTCGGTAAGGGTAGTTGTAAACGTCACAAGCGATAAGTGTTATGAAAATATTGAGTCGGATTACGGTTATAAAGAAGATGACCCTATGGGTGGTTACGATCCGTATAGCTCAAGCAAGGGCTGTGCAGAGCTCGTAACATCTGCCTACAGAAGGTCGTTTTTTAATGATGACGGCAGCGAAGGTGTAGTAGCTCTCTCATCGGCACGCGCCGGTAACGTGATAGGCGGCGGAGACTGGGGCGATGATAGGCTCATCCCTGACTGCGTAAGAGCGATAGAGGCCGGCGAGGGTGTACAGATACGCAACCCAAGGGCCGTTCGTCCGTGGCAGCATGTCTTGGAGCCTCTCTCTGGTTATCTTACGCTCGGTGCGTTAAGCTACAGAAAGAATGCGGCCTATAGCACTGGCTGGAACTTCGGCCCAGCTCCGGGCGAGGTGTTGACGGTTGAGGATATCGTAGGGCTTTTGGTGAAAGAGTGGGGCAAGGGTCGTCTGGAGATAGATTCTTCCAGCCATCCGCATGAGGCAGGGCTTTTGATGCTTGATTGTAGTAAAGCCGAGGTAGATCTCGGGTGGTGTGCTGCGTGGGACGTCCAGGCGGCGATAGAGAAGACAGCGGCCTGGTATAAGGCCTTTTATGAAGGTCAGAGCGTGCAACAGACCTATGATTATACACTCGGTCATATAACGAGCTATATTGAAGATGCGCTGAAAAAGGGAATCGAGTGGAGTGGTAAATGAGTAAAACCAAGGCAGCCGAACTAAAGGCTGAGATATTTAAAAAGGTAACCGAGTATTTTGAGGCTATTCACAGGGTAGAGCGTGAAGCCGTATTTGAGCCGGGTGTTTCAAAGGTACATTACGCAGGGCGTGTCTTTGATGATAGAGATATGATAAACCTTGTTGACTCAGCGATGGATTTTTGGCTGACGGCAGGGCCTTATGCCAGAGAGCTTGAGAAGAGTATGCGTGAGTTCTTCGGGGCCAGAGGTTTCTATCTGGTCAACTCCGGCTCTTCTGCAAACCTTGTTATGGTCTCGACGCTTAGGGCCGCCTCTTACAAAGGCCATCTCAAGCTTGGTGATGAGGTGATAACTCCTGCGGTTACCTTTCCGACGACCCTTACGCCTATCCTGCAGAATCAACTAGTCCCTGTCTTTGTCGATGCAGAGGTTGGCACATATAACATAGATCCGGCCAGGATTGAAGAAGCAATAGGCCCTAAGACGCGCGCGATACTGATACCTCATACCCTTGGCAACCCGTGTAAGATGGATACGATAATGGAGATTGCCGCGAGAAAGGGGTTAGTCGTTTTGGAAGATTGCTGTGACGCACTGGGCTCTAGGTTTGACGGAAAGATGGTAGGAACTTTCGGGGCGATGGCCTCGCTTAGTTTTTATCCGGCCCACCACATGACGATGGGTGAGGGCGGTGGGGTCGTTGTAAATAATCCTGAGTTTGATAAGATAGTACTCTCGGTACGTGATTGGGGTAGGGATTGCTGGTGCGAGCCGGGCCATAGCGGCACATGCGGCGAGAGGTTTACCGGTACCTTCGGCAAGCTGCCAAAGGGGTATGATCATAAATATGTTTACTCCAACCACGGCTATAACCTTAAGGTCACTGATATGCAGGCAGCAGTGGGGCTCTCTCAATTTGATAAATTGGCGGGTTTTATAGAAGCCAGAAAAAAGAACTTTAAATATTATTATACAGAGCTTAGAGCGTTGGAAGATTATCTTGTTCTGCCAAGGTGGGAAGAAAAGGCAGACCCTTCGTGGTTTGCCTTTCCTGTAACGGTTAAGCAAGGCGTGGATTTTAATTCGCTTATACAGTATTTGGAAGATGCAAAGATAGAGACGCGCAAGGTCTTTGCCGGCAATATTCTGCGCCAGCCAGGCTTTACCTCAATAGAGCACAGGCTTGGTGGCAGCCTTGAAAATACGGACACGATAATGGACAGGACATTTTTTATAGGCGTCTATCCGGGGCTCACTCAACCGATGATGGAGTTTGTTGCAGATACCTTTAAGGGTTTTTTTAGAGGCTAGCTATGAAGTATTTGATTACAGGTGGATGTGGTTTTCTGGGTTCTAATCTAGCCTCAGAGGTTTTGGCACGTGGAGAAGAGCTGTGCATATTTGATAACCTCTCCAGAGAGGGCAGTGAACTGAACCTTGAGTGGTTGCGTAGCAAGGGAGAGTTTTTACTTGATAAGGGCGACGTACGAGACCTCGGTGTACTCGATAAGATTTTAAATGACTTTACCCCGGATGTTATTTTGCATCTGGCCGGTCAGGTCGCCATGACAACTTCTATTGCTGATCCCAGGCTTGACTTTGAGATTAATGCCCTTGGTACATTTAATCTGCTTGAGTCAGTCAGGCGAAATTGTCCTGAGAGTATTGTGATATACTCTTCGACCAATAAGGTCTACGGCGATCTTGAGTACCTTGAGTACAAAGAAGAGCCTACGCGCTATATATGCGAAGAGCGTCCTGAGGGACTAGGTGAAGATACGACCCTGGAGTTTCATTCTCCTTACGGTTGTTCCAAGGGAGCGGCCGATCAGTACATGCTTGACTACGCCCGTATCTTTGGGCTTAATACGGTCGTCTTTCGTCATTCGTCGATGTATGGAGGCAGGCAGTTTTCAACCTATGATCAGGGCTGGGTAGGATGGTTTTGTCAGAAGGCCCTTGAGATAAAGTGCGAGACGTTAAAAGAATCTTTTACAATATCCGGCAACGGTAAGCAGGTCAGAGACGTCCTGCATGCAGAAGATATGAAGCGTCTGTACTTTGCAGCGATAGATAATATAAAGGACGCAAGAGGGCAGGCCTTTAATATAGGCGGAGGCATCGATAACAGCCTTTCGCTGCTTGAGCTCTTTGCATTGCTCGAAGAGATTCTGGATATAAAAATGGTCTATGATATTTTGCCGCCGCGCCGGAGCGATCAGAAGATATTTGTTGCTGACCTTGATAAGGTGCAAAAGCTTTTAAAGTGGAAGCCTCAGGTAAGTGCCAGGCAGGGGATAGAGAAGATGCTTGCATGGCTTGGTGAGGAAGTTAAGGGGTAATGGCTAAGATAGATCTGAGTATAATATTACCTGCTTATAAAGAGGCCGAGAATTTGAAGATTCTATTGCCCAAGATCAACAGCGTTATAAAAGGGCTTGGTCTAAACGGAGAGGTTCTGATTGTTGATTCAAAGAAACCGCTGGATCACACGCCGCAGGTATGCCGTGATAATAAAGTGAGACACGTGCCGCGTCTTGGCGACGATACATATGGTTCTGCCGTGCGGACCGGCATAGCTCGCTCTAAGGGCAAGTACGTTGTTTTAATGGATGCCGATGGTTCGCATACGCCGGAGTTTATAGAGAAGCTTTGGGCCTTAAGAGACAGCAGTGAGATCATCATTGCATCTCGCTATATAGCAGGCGGACATACCCATAACTCATGGCCTCTGGTGGCGATGAGCTATCTTTTGAATATTGTTTATTCAAATCTACTCAGATTGCCTGTGACCGATATATCCAATAGCTTCAGGCTCTACCGTGGTGGCAAGCTAAGAAAACTGAGTCTGGACTGCGCACATTTTGATATTCAGGAAGAGATACTCGTTAAGCTCCTCTGGAAGTACACGCAGAGCGTCAGTGAGATACCTTACGACTTCAAGAAACGCATTTCAGGCAAGAGCAAACGCGTCTTTGTTGTATTTGTATATAACTACCTCAAAAGTCTTGTGAAGTTATATAAGTTGAAAAAGAGTTACGGGGTAAAAGGGGCTGTCAACCGCCACTTTGCAAATAAGCAGAGGTCAAAGCCGTAGAGCAATCTTAGAATAACTACACTGTTTTTTTACGGATAAAATTATTATGAAGACTCGTTTTAAGGTCGCTCAAATCGAATTAACAAACCACTGTAATATGAAGTGCCCTTTTTGTCCTCAACCAACGTTGATGACAAGAAAAAAGCTTTTTATGGACTTAGATCTATATTATAAAATAATAGACCAGGTTGTTGAAGATAATCTGGCCGACTGTGTTTCGTTGACTGGTCTTGGTGAGCCTACTCTTTATAAAAAATTAATAAGTGCGGTAGAATATGCAACTGATAAGGGGCTATCTGTAAAGGTCTCGACCAATGGGTTACTTTTGAACGTCGAGACCTTGCTGAACCTTTACAGAGCGCGTTTGGATAATTTGTTCTTCAGCTTGCAGATAATGGATGAAGAGGCTTACCGTGAAAGGTTGGATGGAAAAAATAAGCAAACCTTTAAAGAGTATTTAGATAACCTTAAAGTGATTATCTCAACTCATATACGGAACAATCCACAGACCAAGCTACGTATATCTATCATGGGCAACTGGTATCTGCCACATAAAAATATATTGGGACTTAGGTATTTTAATTTATCAACTGATCTGTTGCGTGATTTTATTGAGCCGATCTTCTCTCTTATAGAGAGCGAGAGTTCTTTGAAAAAGAAGAGTTTAAAGTTGAGCTTGGATGATATAAAGATTCCCAGGTTTTATGAAAATGACAGGGAGTACTGGATACTTGATAATTTGTCACTTGTCCTTAAAGAGGCTAATGGATGGGCCAATTCTATGGACGCCTCCGATGACTATGTACTTATACCGGCTAAGAAAGGTTTTTGTGTAGCACAAAAAAACATGTTTGAGATTTTTGCTGACGGTACTGTCTGCCTATGCTGTTTGGATTATGACGCTAAAACAACTTTAGGAAAACTTACGCTTGGTGGGAATGAACGATTGGTAGATATTTTATTTGAAGGTCGTGGTAAGCAAATTAAGGATAGTTTTGATAAAGGCAATATTATTCTACCGTTTTGCCAGCGATGTCTTGGAAAACGTCGCCATAAAAAGAAATTGGTACATTATGGTAATATGATAAGATTTTATCCATTTAAGGTTATGGATGTTATGCTTAAAAATAGAAGTTCATTAATGACGAGAATACGTTATTCTGTGATCAATAAATTTTTCAAGGTGTAGGCTGAGGATAATGTTGATGCATGTTGCTGTGAGCGTGTATGTAACTTAGAATCCTTGGGTTTCCAACGCGAAGACAAGTTTATAGGTTTGAAAGTAGTCAAATAGGTGGCTGGAGCGTAGCGATTGAAAATTAAGTATATATCACAAGTAGTAAAGATAGAGTTTTTTTTATGGGACATGATGATATTATTGAAGACGACAGCGTGAAGTCCAAGGGTGCCCTAACTTGCTTGAATGTTGGATGTGGTAATGACATATTAGATGGGTATATTAATCTTGATGCTGTAAAATTGGACGGGGTGGATGTTGTCCATGACTTGACCGTCTTTCCATGGCCTTTTGCTGATGATTATTTTGAAGAGATACGTATGATAAATGTACTTGAGCACTTGCCAGATACAGTCAAGGTCATGGAAGAGTTGTGGAGAATCTCAAAGGACGGAGCTAGCGTAGTCATACGTGTGCCGTACTGGAATTGCTGGCAGTCCATAGGCGACCCCACGCACCTTAAGAGTTTTCATCAAAGAACTCTTGATTGCTTTGACCCATCAACGAAACAAGGCATGGAACGTTCTTATTATACAAAAGCGCGTTTTAAGATCAATTGCATTGGTTATTGGGTGCCTTTACTGCCTATTGAAGATGGTAGGGGCTGGTTTAAAGTAACTAATCCGGTTGCCAAGTTATTTATGACGGCCTTGTCTACATACCTAAGCAATATAATATGGGGACTGGAGTTTGAATTGATCACTTTAAAACATGAGAGGAAGTGACGGATTTCGCAAGGAAGAGCCTTTTGATTTTGAGTCTCCAAGTGTGACTTTAATGAACTGGACCTTGGGGGGATCTGATAAGGAATATATATAACAGCCTGCCTGATAACGGTTGCTTTATATTGCTAGAAAAGGTTCTGGGTGACATTCCTATGACCAACAGACTTTTTATTGGAATTAAAATATCATAAGATTTAGAGTGTAAGAGATGAAATTTGTTGAAAAAGTTTTTTTATTCCTTAAGGTAGAAGTAGCAGTTCACTTGTCTCGTATTGGCTTAAGGTTTATGCTCGCCGCGTTTATGGGGCCTGCCAATTATGGTATTTTTGTTCTACTTAAATTAATTCCAGATTATAGTGAAAAGCTTGGTCGATTAGCAGTAGACGATGCAGCTATATATCTGGCCGGTAAAAAAGAATATCCAGTGAAGGAAGTAGCTTTCACATTGTTTTTTTTAATTCTTTTAATGAGTTTATTGTTTGTAATAATACTCTTATGGCAATCGGAACAAATAGGTCAATGGATATTCAAAGATCTAACGATCGACAAGCTTTTGTTATGGATTATAATTATTAGCATTCCGCCGATTTTTTTAATTCGCTCTATGCTAAAACTTTTTCTTTTCCATGATTCTTTATTGATTTATAACTGTTTAGCTTTTTTACCTTCCTTATTGGGTTTATTGATAGGTTCTATTGCTTTTATAGTCTTCGATGCTGGTATTATTGGTTTGTTTATCTGTTTTGGAGTTATATATTTTATCGCTTTATTGATAGGTATGTTTTTTTATCTAAAGAATTTTGGTGTTACGCCTGTCTTTAAACCTGTTTTGGTTGCCAGATTGTTTGGATATGGCGGCAGGTTATATTTAGCAACACTTGCTAATTTTATTAAGAACAGGGTGGACATATTGATCGTCGCCTATTTTCTCACATCTAAGGAGGTTGGTTACTATGCTTTGGCCTTGTTGGTGATTACCAGCTTTAGCAGAATACCTGCTGTTGCCTCTATGCTCATATACCCTCTGTTAACTAAAAGAAAGCATGGTGAGGCAGTGAAAATGACAGTTAAAGCATGTAGGCATGTCTTCTTTATAGGTCTAATTTTTTGTGTCCCTATTTTCTTTGTTGTTAAGATATTAGTTGCTTCTTTCATGCCAAAAGATTATTCACTTGTACCTGGTATTGTACTTCTAGCTTTACCAGGTGTGATTTTTACGGGCATCATCCCTTTATTGCAAAGTCATTTTTTTGGAACAGGGCGACCTAGTATTATTACAAAAGCTGTTCTATATAGCGGCATTGTTTCTTTAGCGGGCAATTTTTTACTAATACCCAAAATAGGTTTGCTTGGAGCACCAGTGTCTTTTTCAATTTCGTCAATTTTCATGACTGTGTTAATCTTAGTCAGATTCCTACAGGTTGAAGGTGTTAAACTAAAAGAGATATTTGCATTTAAGAAGGATGATTTGTCGCTTTATCTCAAATTATTTAAATTACAGAAATAAATTTATTGTGGCTGATATTGTGTCTGTGATCATGAGTGTTTTAAGGGAATTATTGGTTGAAACCTAGCCTCTTAAATGTTGTATATTATAATACTCCCCAAAATTTAGACAGCGGCATTTGTTGTATGATGGTCTGCCAAGATCAGTAAGGAGGCAGACGAGATGAAGAAGAAGCACGATGCGTCGTTCAAAGCTAAGGTTGCACTTGAGGCGATAAAGGGTGAGAAGACGCTGCTTAGTTATCAAGCCAGTACGGAGTCCACCCGAACCAGATAGGCCAGTGTAAAAAGCGTCTTCTGGAGGGTCTTACGAGGTTCTTTTCGGACAAGCGCAAGAAGTCCATATGGATATATAAACCTTTTATAAGAAACTGATTACTATGACTGATAAAAATTCATTGAATCTTTTTAGAGACCTTGATTCGGGTGCTTTTAAAAAGAAATTTATTTGTGAACTGAACTATGAATACAAGCCTCAGTTCAGTGTATTGTCTGAATTTGCAAGAAACCTGCTGAGTTTGACTTCTCCAGGTGCTATTGTGCTTGATATTGGAGCAGGCCGTTGTCAATGGAAGCGTCTTTTTACCGATTGTATGTATATTGGTGTAGATAATTGTGTTGGTGATGATCAGTGGGAGTATAGTGCACTGGATTGTGTCGCTGATATTGCGAACTTGCCGATAAAGAGCAATTCAGTTGATGTTGTTATTTGCATGGCCGTGCTTGGCCATGTTCCTGAGCCGGGAAGGATTATAAGAGAGGCATATAGAGTCTTAAAACCCGGGGGCAGCTTTTTTTCTTTAAGTGAATTTGCCAAGGCTGAACATCAGGTGCCTTATGACTTTGTCAGGTTAACTGAGTTTGCACTGAAAAAATATACTGAAGATAGCGGTTTCTCTGTTGTCGATATATATGGTTCCAATTCATTTTACACATCAATTCTTAATCTTATTGAAAACTATACATGGAAGGTTTCGTATGGAGGGGTGAAGGCGGTGGTAAGGTTCTTACTTAAATTACTAATAAAATCAGGGTTGTTTGGCTTGCTTTATTGTATGTCGTCACGTAAAAAGACTGATCAGAATAATTTATTCCCTGTTTATTTTCTTACGCAATGTAAAAAAAATAAATAATGAAGACTATTATTCTTAGCATACCCTACACCATGTCGGCAAGGAATATTCTCAGGTCAGATATATTCAGGATCTTGAAGTCTAACTTCAAGGTAGTGGTACTAACGCCTCTTCATGCCGATAATAACTTCAGGCAAGAATTCGCCACTGACAATGTTGTGATAAAAGACCTGCCGCGCGTTGAGTCTATTTTTTATAAGCTATTCAGAAGGACGCTTGATATTGTAGAGGGTTATTATTTTACCAGGAAGACCCGTATAGAGACGCTTCTGATACTTAGGGAATGTCTTAAAAAGACAAAACCTGTTACTTACTGGGTCAGGACGGCTATTGGTTGTTTATTTTCACCATTGCTCGGCACTCTGCGTACCTTGCAGGGGAGTTTTCTGCAATCTTCTTATTACGACCGCCTGTTTTCTGAGTATGACCCCGTACTCGTTTTCCTGACCCATCCTATAGCGATTGAAGAGTTCGCGCCGGCTTTTTATGCTAAGAGGCTAGGCATAAAGTTGGCTGCCATGATACACAGCTGGGATAATGTAACCTCAAAGTCGGGAATAAGGACAGTTACGTCCAACAGGCCCGGGCGCATGCTACCTCTTGATTTTGATAAGGTCGTAGTATGGAATGATATTATACGTGAGGAACTTACCAGCTATTACGGCTATGCAAAGGACGATGTCTCTGCCTTTGGTGTGCCTCAATTTGACTCTTATTATAATTATAAGCCATCATCGCGTAAAGATTTTTTTAAAAAAATAGGAGCAGACCCTGAAAAAAAACTCATACTCTACGCCGCAGGAAGTTCCTTCTTATTACCAAAACAGGATGAAGTTATAGATATTATCGTAAAGGCTATAACTGATGATAAGTTTGCTGCGTCGTCCCAGTTACTTATTAGAGCGCATCCCGGGACGGATATGACTGCTTTACGTAATAAGTTTTCAGGTTGCGCGAAGGTCTTGTTTTCCGAGCCAGGTATCGCCAATGCAGCCCTGAGGTGCTCTAAGGGCTGGAAACCTGTTGACGGCACGCAGGCCGCTCTTGCCGATATACTTTCTCACTGTGACGTTACGGTCAATGTCTCTTCCACGATGAGTCTTGATGCGGCAGTTTTTGATAAGCCAATTGTATGCGTAGGTCTGGACGGCTATAAAAACCTTCCTTATCACAAGTCTTTACTTAAACACTATGATTTTACTCACTATAAATATGTTATGGATACAGGAGGGGTAAAGCTTGCAAAAACCCCCGAAGAATTGATAACATATATAAACGATTATCTACTTGATCCCTCGTTCGATAGCAGTGGCAGAAGAAAGATCAGAGAAGGGCTTTGCTATAACCCTGACGGTAAGGCAGGTGAGCGAATCGGCAGATATATCTGTGAGTTGGTAGGGGCTGTTTAATTATTAGTAACGAGATCTTAGGGTTAATAACTGCCCATGGCGGGTCGAAGGCTGCAAACAAGAACGGTGTTAGGTCTTTGACTGGAGACTTCGAATAATGAGTTTTGAGATTTTAGGGTTGATAACCGCCCATGGCGGGTCGAAGGCTGCAAACTAGAATGGTGTTAGGTCTTTGACTGGAGACTTCGAATAATGAGTTTTGAGATTTTAGGGCTTATAACCGCCCGTGGCGGTTCAAAGACCGTTCCTAAGAAGAACATTAAGGATCTGGGGGGTAAGCCTCTGCTCGCCTATACCATTGAAGAGGCACGTAAGACAGGGCTAATTAGCAGGCTTATTATTAGCACTGACTGCGAGGAGATTGCAGCGGTTGCCATGGACTATGGCTGTGAAGTTCCTTTTATGAGGCCTTCCGAGTTTGCCGGCGATATGGTCCAGGATTTGCCTGTTTTTGAGCATGCTCTTAAGTGGCTTGAAAGGGAAGAGGGGTATAGCTCTGATATGGTCGTGCATCTGAGGCCCACCGCCCCGCTTCGCAGGGTTACGCATATAGAGGGCGCGATAAAGACGCTCATTGCTCACCCCGATGCCGACTCGGTGCGTTCGGTATGTTTAGCACCCAAGCATCCGCTAAAGATGTGGAGAATTGAAGGAGACCGGTTGGTCTCTTATATACCTGCCGAGGTAAGCGGAATTAAGGAGTCTTACAATTATCCTCGCCAGAAATTGCCGGAGGCTTACGTGCAGAACGGATCGGTCGATGTGATAAGGAGGAAGACTATTACCGATATGGGAACGATGAGTGGTGACCTTATAGTACCGTATGTGATGGAGGAGGAAGATTCTATTAATATTGATACTTTCATGGACTTTGCTATGGCTGAGATCTTGCTGCGCGATAGGTTGGCCGAATTTTAAGGGGTAAGTTATGAGAATTGCTATCTCAACTTGCTCTATGGTTAGTTGTGACAAGGATTTTGCAGGGACAGGGCTCGGAGTTTATCTGGATAACCTGGTCACCTTCCTTCAGAAAGAAGCTTCTGACGATCAGTTTTATATCTTTATGCCCGAGAGCCAGCGCCGATTTTTCAAAATAAAGCATAAAAACTTCAAAGCTATATATCTCAAGGAGTATACGAACAGGCTCATTCCAGGGCTTTTGTGGTACTTTTTTTTACTACCTTTGCTTTTGAAACGCTATAAGATAGATTGTCTGCATATACCTGACTTTAGAAGGTTTCCTTTGATAAAGGTATGTCCTATTGTCTTGACGATTCACGATATGACAAACTTTATAGTCAAAGGTCGTCTGACAACGACCAAGAAGATATATAGATATTTTATTAAGTATGTCTTCTCTAAATATGCAGACAGGATAGTGACCGTATCTGATAATACAAAGAAAGACGTTGTAAATGTACTCGGGATAGATCCGGCGAAGATTACCGTAGTTCATAACGGTGTCTCAAAAGAGTTTTGCGTGAGAGAGAGAAAAAGTGCTTTAAAGGAGCTTAAGTCCTTTGACCCACCTGAAAGGTCAATCCTTTACGTCTCACGGCTTGAGCATCCTTTGAAAAATCATATTACGCTGCTCAGGGCCTACGCAAGGTGCAAAGAAGAGAAAGATTTCGCTCATAAATTGATATTTATAGGTGAGAGGTGGAGCGGTCATGAGGCTATTTTTGTTGAAATAAAGAGGTTAGGGTTGGGCGGTGATGTCATTATGTTAGAGAAGATATCGTTTAAGGCCCTTACTCGTTTTTATAATATAGCAGACCTGTTTGTATTTCCTTCTTTATATGAAGGGTTTGGACTGCCTGCGGTTGAGGCCCTTGCAAGCGGAGTGCCTGTTATTGCCTCTGATACCTCTTCTTTAAAAGAGATCGTTGGCGGCTCAGGGCTACTCTTTAAGCCCGGAGATGACCTGAATTTATCTGAGCTGATATTAAAGGTTTTAGATGATAAAAACCTGCGTAGTGATATGATACAAAAAGGGCTTTCGCGCAGCTCCGAGTATTGTTGGAAGGCCGTGGCATCATCGATGTTAAGTGTCTATAGATCCAGCGCATCACGGGTTCAATAAGATGAAGATAACCCTCATACTAATAGAGATAAGAAGCGATATTCCGGGCTTTACCGGCAATTATTATGAAGGCGTCGGGGCTGTCTCGGCGGCCTTGGAGGGTGCTGGTAATGAGGTGAGTTTCCTGCACCTGACGCGTACGATGGAGAGGGGCGAGTTCATAGCAAGGCTTGAGCAGGACCGGCCAGGTATGGTCGCCTTCTCGGCTATGACCAACGGCTTTCATTACGCCAAAGAGATGACCGGCTGGGTAAAGGAATATAGCAAGGATGTGATCGTCCTTTGCGGTGGTATTCACGCAACGCTAGACCCTGAGGACGTCATTAAGGTCGGTGCTATCGACTACGTCTGCCGTGGCGAGGGCGAAGATCCTATGGTAGAACTTTGCGATGCGCTTGATAATTGCAAGAGCCCTAATTATATCTCCAATATATGGCTTCGAGATGGCAAGAAGGTAATAAGAAATAAGGTTCGTTCGACATATCAGGATCTGGACCGTTTTCCGCACCCTGATCGTGATATATTTGATTTTGATAATCTTCTGACGACCAAGGAGAGTTTTGCTACCTTTCTTGGGGGGCGAGGCTGTCCTTTTGCCTGTGCGTACTGTGCCAACCACGGAATGAAGGACCTTTATCCGAATAAGGGGCAGTATATAAGGTTTAAGACCGTAGACCGCCTAATGGACGAGATAGAGGTTGTTTTAAAGCGTTATCCTTATATTAAATATGTTGCTTTCTCCGATGACATTTTGCCTCTCAAAATCGACTGGCTGCGCGAGTTCGCCGATAAATACAAGGCGCGTATAAATCGTCCTTTTAAGTGTAATATTAACCCTATGCTCGTAAAAGACGAGACGATATCTCTTCTGCGTGCCGCCGGGTGTACGATGGTGGAGATCGGCGTTGAGAGCGGTAACGAGCGGATCAGGCGCGAGGTCTTAAACCGTAAGATCACCAACGAGGGGATGCTCAAGGCGACGCAGTTAATTCGCAGCTATGGGCTTAAGATTGCTACCTATAATATGGTCGGCGTGCCGGGTGAGAGTATTCGTGAGATACGTGATACTATAAAGCTCAACGGCCAGATCGGGCCAGAGAAGATGTATGCATTTATCTTTTATCCTTACCCGGGTACGCGTTTACATGCATTTTGCAAGAAGGAAGGACTCTTGACCTCTTCAAGGTTTGATACCTACGCAGAGGGTACGATACTTAAGAGCAAGACCCTCACGGAAAAAGAGGTCGTCTTTGGCCACAGGTTTTTCAAGAGCTTTGCCAAGCTATATAAGAAGGCCAACAAGATGCCAAGCCCTCTTAATAAGATTTTGATGAAGTTACTGGATATTATTATTGTTGCAAAGCTGCCGTACGGGCTTTTGATATTTACTCACTCGGTACTATACAGGACTGCGAGCTTCATGTACCTGAAGTTTGGCAGATACATCTATAACAGGCAAAAGGCATACTACGGATGAAACAGATTATACAGAACTATAAGACAGGTGAGTTAAAGGTAGAGAACGTCCCAGTGCCGTATCTCAGGCGTGGCGGGGTCTTGGTTAATAACGAATATTCGCTGATAAGTTCAGGGACAGAGCGCGGCAAGATAGAGATGGCCAGGGCTAATCTTCTGCAGAAGGCACGGCAAAGGCCGGATCTCGTTAAGCAGGTAATGCATAACGTCAAGAGCGAAGGCCTTGTGCCTACGGCAAAGAAGGTCTTTACCCGTCTGAATACTCCGATAAGCCTTGGTTATTGCTCGGCTGGTATTGTCTCTGTCGTAGACGACGCCACAAGTGGCTTTAAAGTTGGCGACCGCGTGGCATGTGTTGGAGAGGGCTTTGCCTGCCACGCCGAGGTCGTCTATATTCCGGGCGGCCTACTGGTAAAGGTCCCTGACGAGCTTACGCTTGATAAGGCCTCTTTCGCTCCACTCGGAGCAATTGCCATGCAGGGGGTCAGGTTGGCTGAGGTCGGACTTGGCGATAAGGTCGTTGTTCTGGGGCTGGGCCTGATAGGTCAACTCACAGTACAGCTCCTAAAGGCATCGGGTTGCCACGTGATTGGCGTGGATATCGATGACGAGAAGGTCGCTATGGCTACCGAGTTCGGAACTGATATGGCACTGAACCTGAAAGAGGCGGATACGGAACTTGGCGTAGAGGGCTTTACCTTTTCACGCGGCGCGGATGTCGTTATCATCACGGCATCAGCATCGACGAGCCAGCCAATAGAGACCGCCGGTAAGCTTTGCAGGGAAAAAGGCAAGGTCGTTCTGGTGGGCGCTGTGCCAATAGAGTTGCCGAGAAAAGAATACTATGAAAAGGAGCTGGACTTTGTCGTCTCCCGCGCCTTTGGCCCGGGCTCTTATGACGAATCCTATATCGGCGGTACTGATTATCCTTACGGCTATGTGCGCTGGACGGTTCAGAGGAATATGGAAGAGGTAATGAACCTTATGGTTAGCGGTAAGGTTCTGGTAGATAAACTCATAAGTGGCAGGTTTAAAATAGACGATGCTGTTAAGGCCTACGAGCTTGTGAGAAAGCCAGAGGGTATTGTTATGGGCGTACTCTTTGAGTACGACGGTAAGCCAGCGGTGCCGGGCAGGATAATGATATCGCAGAAGGCAGGTAAAACGCGTAGTAATGCCCGCTCCGTCGGTTTTATCGGGGCAGGGAACTTTGCGCAGAGCTATCTTCTGCCTGAGCTAAAGAAAGCAGGTGGCATGGAGTTGCGCGGGGTTGCGACCAACAGACCGATTAGCTCCGACAGTGTTAGCCGCAAGTTCGGCTTTAACTACGGGACCTGCAATCATAGCGAGATATTAAAAGACAATGATATAGATACTATATTTATAGCAACGCGCCATGACTTGCACGGCCCTCTGACGGCACAGGCCTTGCGTGCCGGGAAATCCGTCTTTGTAGAAAAACCGCTTGCCCTGAATCTGGACGAATTAACTGAGATAACTCAGGCGTACGGCGCAGCCGATAGCCCCTACCTTATGGTAGGTTTTAACAGAAGGTTCTCGCCGCTATCGGTTAAGTTAAAGAAGCATTTTGAGAGTATAAAGACGGCCAAGGCAATCAACTTTCGCGTTAATGCAGGGCCTTTGCCGCCCGACCACTGGCTCTTGGATCCGGTAGAAGGAGGGGGACGTATAATCGGCGAGGGGTGCCATTTTATAGATTATCTCCAGTTTGTGACAGGGGCCAGACCGGTAAGGGTATATGCTGTATCAATGGACGGAAAGACGCGTGAAGCAGCGCAGAACGTACAGATAACAATTGATTTCTCTGATGGCTCGGTCGGTAATATTGCCTATATAGCCGACGGAGATCCGTCTTTTTCCAGAGAATATCTAGAGGTCTTCGGTGGTGGTAGAGTTGCCGTGCTGGATGATTTTAAGAAACTGACCTTGAGTGCCAAGGGTAAAGAAAAGGTCCATACCCTGCGCGGTAAGGATATGGGGTATGGTGGTGAGATAAGCGAGGTCATAAAGACATTGACAGGTGGCGGCCCGGCCCCTATATCCTTTGCAGATCTGGTTGCAACGACGCTTACGAGCTTTGCCGTCAATGAGTCTTTGGTAACCGCTGCACCCGTGACTATCGCATTGGAGGTCTCTGGTGAGTAGTGGTGGCGCAGCTTTGCATGCTGGTAAGGTCGATATCCTCGGCATGCACTTTGATCCTCTGACTATGGACGAGGCGTTGGCTCGTATTGATGGTTTTGTTCTGGAGGGCGGTCCTCACAAGATTTTTACTCCGAATGTCGCCCTTTTTGTCTGGTCTCGCTCCAAGCCGTGCCAGAAACGTTTCTACGATAGCTGTGACCTCTTACCTGTTGATGGCAGAGGGCTATATTATGCATCAAGGCTCTTGGGTACACCTGTGCCGGAGGTCTTGAGCGCGGTCTTTATATTCTTTAAAATACTGGAGATTGCACCGAAAAAAGGGTATAAATTATACTTCCTCGGTACAAAGGACGATATACTGAATAAGGCCGTAAAAGAGGCCCGTAAAAAGTATCCCGGGATAAAGATAGTAGGAGCTAGAAACGGCTATTTTGATGAGTCAGATGAGGCGGAGGTCGCAGAAGATATCCGTGCCTCAGGTGCTGACATGCTTTTTTTAGGGATGAGTAGCCCTAAAAAAGAAGATTTTGTCATTAGGAATCTGGATCGCACCGGGGTCTCTGTCTGTCTGGGTGTTGGCGGTAGCTTTGACGTGCTGGCAGGGATCTACCATCTGGCCCCCGACTGGGTAGCAAAGGCCGGTATAGAATGGCTATATCGTCTTATACAAGAGCCAAGGCGGATGTGGAAAAGATATCTTACGACCAACTCTGTCTTTGCCTACCTGCTTATAAAAGAACTTATAAAAAGACCTTTTAGGAGAGTTTTATGAATGACAAGGATTACTTAGAGGCATATAAAGGCAAGAAAATTCTCGTAACCGGCGGTGCCGGTGCTATAGGCAGTAATCTTGTAAGGGCTCTGGCCGGTACAGGGGCCGCGATGATAATGGTCCTTGACAACCTGGTCTCGGGTGAACGCTGGAACCTGCCTGATCTGCCAAATATCATGTTTATCGAGGGCGATATCTGTGATGAGGTAAAGCTTAAGAGGGTCTTTTTTGAGCAGCCTGATTACGTCTTTCATCTTGCTGCATTTTTTGCCAATCAGAACTCGGTCGATCACCCCGAGAGCGACCTTGATGTAAATGGCATGGGTACGCTCAGGCTGTTGGAGTATTCGCAGATGACCAAGCCCACGCGTTTTGTATACGCTTCTTCCGGCTGCTCTATCTACGGTAGTGCCGCGCCGTTGCCGCTTAAAGAAGAATTTATGAGCATGCATCTGAGTACACCTTACCAGATAACCAAGATGCTCGGTGAGCTTTACTGTAACTTCTTTTATCATCACTACGAACTGCCGGTAGTAAAGGCAAGGTTCTTTAACTCTTACGGCCCGGGCGAGGTTCCGGGGCAGTACCGTAACGTTATACCGAACTTTATCTACTGGGCGATGAAGGGCGTAGCCCTTCCGATTACAGGCACGGGCGAGGAGACGCGTGACTTTACTTATGTCGGCGATCTGGTAGACGGATTGCTAAGGGCAGGACACTTTGATGCTGCAATCGGGCAAGAGTTTAATCTGGCCTCCGGTAAAGAGACGCAGATAGTGGATCTAGCCAATATGATAAATGATATTGTTGGTAATGAAGCGGGCATTAACTTTGTTAGTAAAAGAAAGTGGGATACAAAGAGTAGGTTGAGGGCCTCCGTTGACAGGGCCAGTGAGTTGATCGGGTACGACCCGCAGACCGAGTTTAAAGAAGGTCTGGCTGAGGCCATAAAGTGGTTTAAAGATAACTGGGATCTGGTCAATGCGGCTGCCTCATTCGGCCCGGGGATGACCTCGGCTGTAAGGGACGCAAAAGATAAGGATAAAGCGAGTTGTTAAAGGCCCTAATAGTCTTTGGCACAAGGCCGGAGGCCATAAAGATGGCACCGCTGGTCTTGGAGTTTATGCGGCGACCCGATATAGAATGCAAGGTCTGCGTAACGGCGCAGCACAGGGAGATGCTGGATCAGATACTAAAGGTATTTGACATTACCCCTGATTATGACCTTGATATTATGCGGAAGGATCAAGATCTCTTTGACGTAACCTCAGCCGTATTACTTAATATCAAGGATGTTATAAATGAGGTTGCCCCTGATATAGTGCTGGTGCAGGGTGATACAACAACGGCAATGGCAACGGCTATGGCGGCCTTCTACCTGAAGGTCCCGGTTGGTCATGTCGAAGCCGGGCTTCGCACCGGTGATAAGGCAGCACCTTTCCCAGAAGAGATCAACAGGCGCATAGTAAGTACTATGGCCGATTATCATTTTGTCCCTACCGAGTGGTCAAAGGGTAATCTGATAGCTGAAAATATCGCAGAGCAAGATATATATGTAACCGGGAATACCGTAGTTGATGCTTTGCTTGAGGTCTCAGGGAGGGCACGCACTGCTTCGGCAGAGCATTTCAAAGGTCTTTTTGATTTTATAGATGAGACGAGAAGGATCATCCTTATAACCGGGCATAGGCGAGAGAACTTCGGGGAGGGCTTTAAAGAAATATGCGCTGCTATAAGAGAGCTTGCAGAGAGCTTCCCTGACTGTGATTTTATATACCCGGTGCACCTGAACCCGAATGTCAGAAGGCCAGTTGATGAGATACTCGGGGCTGAAGACCTGAAGAATATTTACCTTATCGAGCCGCTTGAGTATGAGCCGTTTGTATATTTGCTTGGCAAGGCGTACCTGATACTAACTGATTCCGGCGGTATTCAGGAAGAGGCTCCGAGCCTTGGTAAGCCTGTTCTTGTAATGCGCGAAGTTACGGAAAGACCAGAGAGTATTGATGCAGGCTCTGCCATACTGGTAGGGGCAGGACGCGAGAGGATAGTTAAAGAGGTCTCCCGGTTATTAAATAACGCCTCAGCTTATAACGAGATGGCCAAGGTTCATAACCCGTATGGTAATGGTAAGGCATCTCTAAGTATCTCTGATATATTGACAAAAGATCATAGTAATCTTATTTAAAGTTCATATCTATCCTGTAGGAGTAGCCAGGTGAAGGCAAGACATTTTTCACTGCGCCCGTTGGCGATATTTCTTGATATCATAACCATACTGCTGTCCTTTTACGTCTCTTTTATTCTGCGTGGTGTGCTTCTGCGTTTTTATCAGTTCGGCAATGTTACAGAGTTGCATGATTACGTCTACGTCTTGATAATTGTCCTTGCCGGTTCAATATGGCTTCTGACTATTTTTGGTGCTTACAAAAAACCTATGTTTGTCTCTCTATGGAAGGAGCTACAGATAGTTGTAAAGGTCGTAGTCCTGGGTTCGTTGATACTTTTTGCAGGTATTTTCTTTTTGCAGCTGGATGTATCGTTCCTACCAAGAACCTTTATGCTGCTCTTTTTACTGGTCAACTTTTCTATCTTAATCTTTCAAAAGACGATTATGTATTCTCTTATGAGCAGAGAACGTATGAAGGGAGTCGGTCTTCAGAGTGCCATTGTAGTTGGCGACGGTGATGGGGTTGCGCGTTTCTTGCATACGTTAAAGGTTCATCCCGAGTATGGCTTGAAGGCAATCGGTGTTTTCTGTGATGACGAATCAACCGCCTCTACAGTTAAGGATTTAGCTACACTTGGCCCTGTAGAAGGGTTAGGAGACTTTCTTCACAAAAACCATGTTGACGAGGTTATTATTATACCTGAGAAAGACGTTAATATAGAGGAAATATTAGTGGTCTGTGAAGAAGAAGGTGTCAAGACAAGGATCGTGCCGGATCTTCTAAACAGGCTTGATATTGATGTCGCGCTCGACAGACTTGGCGATATGATTGCTATTAATCTTTACGGTCATCATGAAAAAGAATGGCAGATATTCTTTAAGCGTGCTATGGATATTACCGTATCCGCAATAATGATCTTATTGCTTTCACCAATCTTAATAGCGATATCTATTGCTATTAAGATAAACTCTCCGGGGCCTGTCTTTTACCATTGGAGGGTCATGGGTTTTAATAAAAAGCCCTTTACAAGCTGGAAGTTCAGGACGATGATCGTTAATGCCGATGAGATGAAAAAAGAGCTTATCAAAGAAAATGAAATGAGCGGCCCTGTCTTTAAGATCAAGAACGACCCGAGGATCACCCCTATCGGGCGGGTTCTCAGGAGGTTCAGCATGGATGAACTACCTCAGCTCTTCAGTGTCCTAAAAGGGGATATGAGCCTTGTCGGCCCAAGGCCTCCACTGGTATCAGAGGTGGAAAAATTCGAACGTTGGCATGGCAAGAAACTTCGGATCAAACCTGGGATAACGTGCCTCTGGCAGGTAAGCGGACGAAATGCGATAAAAGATTTTGACGAGTGGGTACGCCTGGATGTAAAATATATTGAGAACTGGTCGCTCTGGCTGGATATTAAAATATTATTTAAGACAATACCAGCTGTCTTTTTGGAACAGGACATTAACTAAGATGAAGCTACTCGTGACCGGCGGAGCCGGAAGAAGTGTTTGCTACAGGCAGGATATTAAATGAAGATACTTGTAACCGGCGGAGCCGGGTTTATTGGCTCTCATACTGTTGACGCACTTTTGCTTAAAGGGCATGAGGTGCGTATCCTCGATAGCTTTGAGAAACCAGTACATCTTAAGGGCAGGCCGAGCTATATACCAAAAGAGGTCGAGGTCATTGAGGGCGACGTGCGTGATAAGGCTGCGTGGGAAGAAGCCCTTGTTGGTATCGATGCAGTCTATCATTTTGCTGCTTATCAGGATTATCTGCCGGATTTTTCCAAGTTCTTTCATGTCAATAGCGTTGGGACTTCTTTGCTTTACGAGGTCGCTGTTGAACGTAAACTGCCGCTTCAGAAGGTAGTCGTAGCCTCTTCGCAGGCGGTATACGGCGAGGGCAGGCATAACTGCCCTGCCTGCAAGACGGCGTATTACCCTGATATCCGCAGTTCTGATGTCATGGATCGTGCGCAGTGGAATCATAGGTGTCCTACCTGTAAAGGCCCTTTAGAGTTCAGTCAGACCGATGAGTCCCGTATAAATCCGCAGAACCAATACGCACTTAGTAAATATACGCAAGAACTTATAGCCATTAACTTTGGTCGTCGTTATAATATACCAACAGCTGCTATGCGCTACTCTATCGTACAGGGGCCGAGACAATCTTTTTATAATGCTTATTCTGGGGCGTGTAGGATTTTCTGTCTGAGATATTTCTTTGATCGGTCTCCGGCGATATACGAGGACGGCAACCAAGTACGTGACTTTGTAAATATCAAGGATGTTGTAGCAGCCAATATTGCTGTTCTTGAAAGTGATAAGGCCGATTACGAGGTCTTTAATGTTGGCGGAGGCCATGCCTATACCGTCTTCGAGTTTGACGCGACCGTCAGGAAGGTCTTTGGTAAAGAGGCCATGGCGCCGCGCATCCCAGGTGAATATAGGTTTGGCGATACTCGTCATATATTATCAGATGTGAGTAAACTTAAAGCCCTTGGCTGGAAGCCCGAATCTACGCCCGAGGATAGCGTAAGAGAATATATGGAGTGGTTAAAGAGTCAGGTCGATATCGAAGACGTCCTGGATTACGCAGAGCAGAAGATGAAGGATATGGATGTGGTTAGAAAGGCTGACCTAAAAGGAGATACCCTATGATAATCACCCAGACGCCTTTGCGGATCAGTCTTTTTGGCGGAGGTACGGACTTTAAGGATTTCTACCAGAAAGACGGCGGAGCTGTCTTGAGTCTTGGTATTGATAAGTATATCTACGTAATAGTCAAAGAGCGTTTTGATGAAGATATCTATATAAATTATTCCAAAAAAGAAATTGTAAAGTGTGTTGACGATATCGAGCATGAGCTTGTAAAAGAGTCGATGCGAAAGACCGGTGTAAAGGCCGGTATAGAGATAACGACCTTGGCTGATATACCCAGCGAGGGTAGTGGGCTTGGCTCGTCATCAAGTGTTACCGTAGGGCTTTTAAATGCCCTCTATGCCTATCAGGGTGAGCAGGTAACGCTTGAGCAGCTGGCACGTGAGGCATGTGAGATAGAGATTGATATCCTAGGCAAGCCAATCGGCGTGCAGGATCAGTATATAGCCGCCTACGGAGGTTTGCGTTTTATCGAGTTTAGTAAAGATGGTAGTATTACCGTTGAGCGGATGCCGCTGAAGGAAGAAGAAAAGAGGCGGCTCGTATCAAACTTACTAATATTCTATACGGGTAAGACCCGCAGCTCTTCTAATGTATTGACTGAGCAGAAGGCGAATATAGGTAAGAGGCTGACAGAACTTGGCACGATAAAAGATCTTGCATATAGTGCAAAAGAGCAGATACTCGCAGGTGATATCGATAATGTCGGTGCTCTGATGCAGAAGGGTTGGGAGGCTAAAAAGAAGCTCGCCTCTAATGTGACGACCCCGGAGATAGACGAGCTATACGCTAAGGCAATCGTTGCCGGCGCGCTCGGTGGTAAGATTTCAGGGGCAGGCTCTGGTGGTTTTTTGCTTCTGTATTGCCCACGTGAGGTGCAGAACTCAGTACGCGAGGCGATGAACGGCCATATGGAGTTGCCTTTCCTACTTAGCCGAGACGGCAGTAAGGTGATATTTAACAACAGAGGCTATGAGTGGAAATGAAGGCCGTTCTGCTCGCCGCAGGGAAGGGGACAAGGCTGCGCCCATTGACCGATTCAGTGCCAAAGTGTCTGATCCCTATCGGCGGCGAGCCAATGCTCACCATATGGTTGCGTTTGCTGAAGAAACATGGTATAGAAGAAGTCCTTATTAATACGCATTATCACGCAGAGCGAGTAGATGATTTTCTGGCCAGTGATGATTCCGGGGTCAAGGTCAAGGCCGTATACGAAGAAGAGCTACTTGGTAGCGCCGGTACGGTACTGGCAAATAGAGATTTTTTCAGAGATGAAAAAGATTTTTTTATTATCTATGCCGACAACCTGACCAATATGAATATTACTAAGATGGCAAAATTTCACCGGTGCAATAACAAAAAAGGCCTTCTTACTATGGGGCTGCACAGGGCTACGAACCCGCAGGCCTGCGGCATAGCAGGCACTGACAAGGACGGTCTGATAACGTCTTTTGTAGAGAAGCCGGAGCACCCTGAATCTAACCTTGCAAATGCCGGTGTATACGTCGCTGGCCAAGAGATCTTCGACTATATACCGCAGAGAAAAGGGGTTGTGGACCTTGGTTTTGATCTTCTGCCGATTTTGGTCAATAAGATGTATGGCTATGAAATAGAAGAATACCTTTTGGATATCGGTACGTTAGATAACTACGAACGCGCTAACAAAGAGTGGAGCAACGAATGAGTAAAGATTTTTTCGACCACTATATAGAAGAAGAACAGAGGCTGCTTGGCGAGATCTCGGAGGCGGAGTTTAATAAGGTGATAGAGCTCTTTCAGACTGCTTATGAAGATGGCAGGCAGGTCTTTGTCTTTGGCAATGGCGGCAGCGGCTCGACGGCCTCGCACTTTGCCTGCGATATCAATAAAGGGGTCTCCTACGGCCATGACAAACGCTTTAAGGTTATCTGCCTCAATGACAATATAGCGACAATACTCGCCTATGCCAATGACACCTCGTATAATGATATTTTTGTTGAGCAGCTTAAGAACTTCATGCAGCCTGGAGATCTGGTCTTTGGAATATCCGGCAGTGGAAACTCAGAGAATGTCCTGCGTGCTGTGGAGTATGGTAATGGTAACAGTGCGATAACATTAGGTTTTACAGGCTTTTCGGGTGGCAGGCTTGGTAAGGTTGCCGAATTATCTATAAATGTGGCCTCAGAAGATATGCAGAAGATCGAGGATATACACCTAATTATGACCCATATGATAATGCAGAGTTTCTGTAAGAAACTAGGCCTGCCTTGTAAAAAAGACGGTGAAAAGAGCTAAGTTGTGAATGAATGCACTATATATTTGATCCGTCACGGCGAGATACTTTCTAATAAAGACGACGTCTATGCCGGCTGGAGTGGTGAAGAACTTACTGAGCAGGGGCGAGCCTCTGCCCAGAACCTCGGTAAAGAGGCCAAAGACTGGAGTATTGAGGCTATCTATACCAGCCCTATCAGAAGGGCCGTTCAGACGGCAGAAATAATCAATAGCTATCTCGGTAAAGAACTCTTTACCGAGGATGGTTTGAAAGAGATAAAGATGGGGCCTTGGGAAGGGCTGCGTATCGGTGATGTTGAGGAGCGTTTCCCTGAAGATTTCAAAACATGGCAAACAAGGCCAGGCGATTTAAGGGTAGAGGGCAGAGAGACACTGGAAGAGTTGCAAAGAAGAACTGTAACTGCGGTGATGAAGATATTTAAAGCCCACAGCGGTGCTGTCCTTGCCGTAACCCATGTAGCTATAATTCGTGTACTTTTTCTTTACTATAACTACAGGCCTTTAAACGATTATAAGAAGATAGATGTCCCAAACCTCTCGGTCTTTAAACTCACCTTATCATCCGGATCCGGCGGGTCCGGGAAGAGCGCGAGTTTTACTCCTTTATAACTGTAAAAATAATTATTCCCAATTGATGAACATACCTATTAATTTATTGCTGTAATTGCCTGATATAATTAGTATAAATTGTCTTTTATATTTAACTTCTGCATTCAGCCATGTCGCATAATGAATATTATGTCAAGTACGATGAAGGGGCTCATCATGATGGATCTTGGTTTCTATCCCTTCGGTATTGTCTTAGGCTGGTATCACAATAAAATCTAGAAAAAACTATCTGCTAAATAATTAAAATATTCTGCCCTGCTTATATCAGATCCAGGCCGATAATTTAAGAGGCCAGTCTTAAAATTAAGATTTGATTTATCCCCTTGGATGCGCCTTCTTGTGCAGTTGTTTGAGCCTCTCTGCCCTGACGTGTGTATAGATCTGGGTCGTTGAGATATCACTATGACCAAGCATTTCCTGGACAGATCTGAGGTCTGCGCCACGCTCCAGCAGATGTGTAGCAAATGAATGGCGTAGTATATGCGGCTTAACTCTGTTTTTTTCTATTCCGGCTACCAGGGCCATCTTTTTGATAATAAGCCAGTAGTTCTGGCGAGTCATGGCAGAGCCTAGTCTGGTAATAAAGAGGTACTTTGATGTGCCGCGCCCTTTGAGTTTACCCTCTCTTTCGCCCTCTATATAGGCCTGCAAGCACTTCATGGCCACCTCTCCTATAGGTACAAGTCTTTCCTTTTCACCCTTGCCTATGGCCCTTATATAGCCTTTCTGGAGGTTTATGTCATTTAGCCTGAGCCCTGTAAGCTCGGAGACTCGAAGCCCGGTGGCATAAAGTAGCTCGATCATGGCTTTATCTCTAAGCGAGTTCTTTTCATCTTTGCTGCTTGCCCTAAGAAGCTCATCTACCTCTGCTATAGAAAGGTACTGAGGAAGACGTCTTGGCTCTTTAGGCAGGTCGATCAAAGAGCAAGGTGAAGACTCTAAATAACCCTGTTTAATCAGGTACTTATATAAACCTCTCAGGGATATCATAGCCCTAGAGCAACTCCTGCTCTTGAGCCCTCGTAGCCGCATGCTAAGGATATATTCCCTCAGGTCAGTCGGTTTTATCAGTAATAGATCTAGATTATTCTCGGTAAGGTATGCGCTAAAGGCACGGAGGTCTCTTCTGTAGGCAGATGCAGTGTTCTTTAAAAGTCCTTTTTCAGTAATAATAACGGTGATATAGGATTCGATTAGCTGAAGGTTATCACCTGTTTGTAGAGCCATATTGCCCTCCCCCGATTAATTAAGAACATCCATTATGGTCTTCTTAATATTATCTACCTTGGTCTCGTCGTTGATCTTCTGGTTAAAGATATCCCTGATATAGAAGATATCAGAGGCTGTATCCCCTTTTGTCGAGACCTTGGCGATGTGGATTATAACCCCCATTGATGTTAGCGCGGAGCTTATCATATATAGCAGGCCGAGCCTGTCTTCGGTATGAATCTCAAGGACGGTAAAGATATCCGAGACGTCATTATCTACCTCGATACGGACAGGAACAGCAGGCTTTATCTTCTTATCCAAAATTGACGGGCGTATATTCTCTATCAGGCTCTCTACCTTGATCTTACCGCTTATCAGGTCTTTGAGGTTCTCTCCAATCCTGTCAATCTTTATATCATCGGTTAAGAGCTTTCCGTAGACGGTATTGACCTGCAAGAGATCAAGGGCCACGCCGTTTCTAAGGGTATTGATCTGTGCGCCGAGGATGTTAATAGAATTAGCCATCATAACGCCGGTTATCATGGCAAAGAGTCCGGAGGTATCCAGGGTCGTTATGACAAGCTCGGTGTACTCACGCTCTTCTATCTGGCGAACTTTTACGATCAAGGAGCTTTTATCTAGCTCTTTTATATATTCTATATGGTTCAGTACCGCCTCGGGGCTATTGGAGAAGGCATACCTTGGTGGTAGCTGCTTCATATGCTGCTCGATCTCAGCGGCCGTTATGTTGGTGTCTTCATCAAGGCGGGCGCGTGCCAGAATACGGCTCTTGAGCTTATCGAGCCGTACCGACATATGAGTAGGCTCAAATGCACCTTTCTCAAGGACTGCGCGAGCTTTAAAATAGAGTTCTTGGAAGAGTGTCCCCTTCCACTCACTCCATACCTCGGGCCCGACGGCCTTTACATCGGCAAAGGTCAAGAGATATAAAAGATCCAGACGTTCATCATCACCTACTGTTTTGGCAAAGTCTATTATGAGCTTTTCGTCATGCAGATCGCGATATTGCGCTGTATTGGCGAGGATCAGGTGCTCACGTACGAGAAAGGTAACGAGCTCAATACTTTCT
This sequence comes from Deltaproteobacteria bacterium, assembly GCA_024278765.1. Lineage (GTDB taxonomy): Bacteria > Desulfobacterota > GWC2-55-46 > GWC2-55-46 > DRQE01 > JAJRSM01. The sequence goes on from JAJRSM010000044.1 coordinate 50,329, forward strand.
TTTTTAAAGCCTATACGAGAGCATATTTCAGGGACCATTGCGGCACCTTTTAGGGCATGGCCGCTGCCGTGTGCCTTACCGATATCATGCAGAAGTATAGCGATAGAGAGCTCTGCGCGTTGCTCGACGTCTTCTAGCAAGGCTGTCAGCAGTTTGTGGCGGTTGCTGTACTCGTCCCAGAGTTTTTCAAGCTCTCGGATGGCAAATATTGAGTGCGCATCAACGGTATAGATATGATATAGGTCATGCTGTACTTTGCATCTGACCTCGGCAAACTCGGGGATATAGGTATCAAGGACCTTCAGGCGATGCATAATGTCGAGGGTCTCAAAGAGGTTTTCTCCGATAAGGATACGACGAAAAGACTTTCCAGCGTCCTTGTCGGTAGAAAGCTCAAGGCCGGGCTTGATAATGGCCTCCAGTATCAGGTCTTGCGTCTTTCTATCTATTTTTGCACCGTAGTCCTGTGCGTATTCAAAGACGTGAATAAGATTTGCTGGACTGCACAGAAAGACGTCCTCGACACTAGCCGACATAACATGGTTAGTTATTACGAAGTCCGTGCTTGGTCTGAGTTCTTCGATGGGTTCAGAGGATTTAATCAAGGCTATTTTGGGCTCAAGGCAGCGCGAGATTATAAGCTCTGAGATAGCACTTATATTGGTGGCGTGCAGGTAGTAATTGCGCATAAAAGTCTCGACTGCCAGCTCGCGCTCAGCATCAAAGTGCCCTCTTATCTGCGCCATCCTTTCTTGTACGTCAAAGGTTAGCCTGTCTTTCTTTCGCCCGCTCTGAAAATGTATGCCGTTCCTGACCCAGTGAAGATAGTCAACAGAGTTTTCCAGAGATTCTTTCTCCGCGCCGCTCATAACGCCTTCTTCAAGTGCGCTGAAGTAACCACGCTTGGTGGCCTTTGCTATCCAGAGTGCAGCATGTAAGTCGCGTAGCCCCCCCTGGCTTTCTTTTACATTTGGTTCAAGTACGTATATGGAATCGCCGAATTTTTTATGACGCGCGGCTTTTTCTTGCAGTTTTGACTCTATAAAATCACCAGAGCCACGCTTAGAGAATATCACGGCCTCGTACTTGGTCAGAAGCTTATCATAGAGCTTTTTATCACCAAAGAGAAAGCGCGAGTCTATCATCGCAGTCATTGTCTTGGTATCTTCTATCGTAATATTAAGGGCGTCTTTGATGCTCCTTATGCTAAAGCCCATATCAAGGCCCGCGTCACTTAAGACGTAGAGGATAGATTCCGCGATCTCTTCAATTTCTTTAGTCCTTTTTTTATTATAGAGCAACATCAGATCAATATCCGAGTGGATATTAAGCTCCCCTCTTCCGTAACCGCCAAGGGCTACAAAGGCAACATTGTTGTTTTCAGGGAGCTTTGCCGTGACCTTCTTAAAGAGGGTTAGCAGGAGTTCATCCATTATAGCGGTATGCTCAAGCGTGATTGATAGCCCCTGGAGGCTACTCAGGTGCTTCTCTCGCAGCTCCAAGCGTACGGTGCTGAGATACTGCTTCACCTTTAAAGATAGTGCGGTGTTGCCTTCTGTTCCGAGTATTGTCAGGATGGTCTGTACTCCCGGCGTGGTTGTTGACATAATATTATCAGTATCCTTATCCGGCGCCTTTGCCGTCCATGTAATTTATAATGCCTTTGGTAATGCCCTTTGTGATCTCTCTGAGGTATTTATCGGTCTTCAGTCTCTTCTCGTCCTTTGGGTTACTTATAAAAGATACCTCGACCAAGACGCTTGGCATATTGGCATTTACCAGTACATAAAAGAGCGCGCCCTTTACGCCGTTGCTTTTGACACCCTTGTATTTTCTCTGTAACCCCTTTGATAAAGTCTGCTGAATATTGGTTGCAAGCCTGATGCTCTCCTGCTGGTTGCCGGTACTCTCAAGATCTCTGAGGATATAGCCCAAAACATCATTCATCTCGGCTGGCGTTGTCTTATTCTCACGCGCCGCAACCCTAATGGCGTCTTTATCCTGTGTATACCTGAGGTAATAGGTCTCAACCCCAGTTGCAGCTCTTCTGGGACTTGCATTAACATGGATCGAGACAAAGAGGTCGGCCTCCTTGGAGTTTGCTATGGCCGTGCGTTCATCAAGAGGCAGGTATTTATCCCTTGTTCTTGTGAGTATTATCTTGGGCTTTTTGCCGTATTTTTTCTGGAGTTCTTTTGCCAGATCCTTCTTCAGCATCTTTGCGATCTTTAAGGTAACGATCTTTTCCTGAAGCTTTCTCTTACCTATTGCTCCGGGGTCTTTACCGCCGTGCCCCGGATCAATGACGATTGTACGTATTCCGTTTGGTTTTTTTATAACGGGCTTTTCCGGCTTTGGCGTCTTTACCTTCTCTACCCCTGATACTACTGGTGGCTCGGTTTTTGCCGCAGGGGCCTGACGCGCACCTTTACCAAAGATATCAATGACTATCCGGTTGGGCCCTGACAAAGGAAAGACCTTATAATCCTTTAACGACTCAATATCAAGGACCACACGTACGGTCTTGTTATCGAACTGCCCGGCCCTTGCGACCTTTAACAGACCGTCATTGATCGGAATCATCCTCTGGATATTTTTACCCAGGCGAGCCCCTTTTATATCGACATAGAAGCGACGGGGTTTCTTTATCGAAGGATCTTTCCGAAGCAGATGCGATTTAAAGTCGGCCTTTTTATCCAGTGTTATAACGACACGGGTATAGTTCTTTGAAGAGAAATGCCTGATCTCTTTGACAGTTACCTTTGCCGCATCCGCACAGGCAGCGGCGAAAAGAACCGCGAAGAAGACAAAGACGGACAATAAGATAATGGCTATTCGTATATTATATCTGGGTCTCAATTTAGTCCTTTACTTTTATCATTCTGAGCTGGGTGAGTTGGGTCTTGAGCTGGCTCAGCAGGTTCAGTCCCTCAAGCGGGGTAAGCTGGTCTATATCTGTTGATAATAGTCTTTCTATTACCTCACCTTCTTTTGGCTTTGGTTCTGGCTCTGGGACTAAGGCTACGCCGTCAGCCTGACCCATCTTCTGGTCTCTGGAGTTTGCTCTGGACGGGTAAATACCGGGCAAAGGCGGAGTCTGAATTACCTGTTTTTTCCTGGTCCCTGCGATCCTTGGCAGTCCCGCTTCGTTAAGCTCATCGCTTTCTAGGTTTGCAAGGACCTCTTTTGCTCGTGCGATGACCTCTGGCGGTAGTCCTGCCAGCCGCCCCACCTGAATCCCGTAGCTGGAGCTTGCTCCGCCAGGGACGATTTTCCTCAGAAAGATAATCCTGTCTTCAAATTCTTTAACAGTCATATTATAGTTTTTGACGCGCTCCTTTGTCAAGGAAAGCTCTGTAAGCTCGTGATAATGCGTGGCAAATAAGGCCTTTGTAGCTCCAATCGGTCTGTCGTGTAGATACTCGACCACGGCCCATGCAATGCTTAGGCCATCAAAGGTCGATGTGCCTCGCCCTATCTCATCGAGGATTATAAGGCTTTTTTCAGTAGCATTATTAAGGATATTGGCCGTCTCGGTCATCTCGACCATAAAGGTACTCTGGCCTCGTGAGATATCATCGGAAGCACCGACGCGTGTAAATATCCTATCGACCACACCGATTGTAGCCTTTGTAGCCGGGACAAAGCAGCCTGCCTGCGCCATAAGAACAATAAGGGCAACTTGTCTGATATAGGTCGATTTACCAGCCATATTAGGGCCGGTTAAGAGGATTATCTGGCTCGTCTTACTACCTAAAAATAGGTCATTTGGTGTAAAGGGCTCTCTGCTGGCCTTCTCAATTACAGGGTGGCGGCCTTCTTTGATCTCTATCAGGTCGTTGTCGTTTATAACCGGCCTTACGTAGTCCATCTCTACAGATACGAGCGCGAATGATATAAGGGCGTCAAGCGTTGCGATCTGTGCCGCTGATTGCTGGATCCTTCCAATATGGACTCGTACTTTATTAAGGATCTCGCCGTAAAGGGTAAGTTCCAGCGTCTTTGCTTTGTCTTCCGCCGATAAGAGGCGCACCTCCCATTCCTTAAGCTCCGGGGTTATAAAGCGTTCGGCATTAACGAGCGTCTGTTTTTTGATGTATTCTTCGGGGACATTAGCACTCTTGGCACGGCTGACCTCGATATAATAACCAAAGACCTTGTTGTACCTGACCTTCAGGGTATGGATACCGGTGCGTTTACGTTCTTTTAGCTCAAGCTCTTTTAGCCAGTCTTTACCGAGGCTTGAGGTATCGCGCAGTTCATCCAGATCTGCATTGAAACCCTCTTTTATAAAGCCGCCTTCCCTTGTTATGTGAGGCGCGTCCTCTCTGATAGATTCTTCAATTAGCTCTGTTACTTCCCTTACCGGATCAAGCCTCTCTGACAAGTCTTTAATAAGGGTTGAGGTAAAGGTCGCAAGCGTCTTTTTAAGCGGACTAATCTGAAGCAGCGAGTCCTTGAGACTAAAGAGTTCTCTAGGGCCTACGACCCCGATTGAGACCCGCCCTGTTATCCTCTCGATATCCGAGATCTTTTTTAGGCTCGTTGTAAGTGAGCTTACGAGCAGGCGGTCTTTTGTAAGCTCCTCTACGCCGTCGTGGCGGGCGATGATCCGAGTCTTATCCATAAGAGGTCTGATCAGCCAGTTCTTCAGACGCCGCGCCCCCATCGAGCAAGATGTCCTATCCAGATAATCCAGCAGGCTTCCCTTGCGTTGCATATCCCGGGTGTTTTCGATTATCTCCAGGTTTCTGCGCGTATGATAGTCAAGGGTCAGGTACTTATCACCGTAATAAGGCCTGCACTGCTTTACATGGGTAAGCTCGGCTCGCTGCGTGTCTTTGACGTAATGCAGTAGTGCGCCAGCGGCCCTGATACCCTCGGTATGCCTTGAAAGACCAAAGCCGTCGAGGGTCGCCAGATCAAAGTGTTGCAAAAGCCGCTCTGTACAGATCTTCAGCTTTAGGTCGTAGTCCGTAATGATAGAGATGTTTTTAATAGGTAGGGGTGAGCTGCCATCAGTCGTAGCCGAAAGCTCTTCCATGCACTGCTGGCTGGTAACCAACTCGCTCGGAGCTAGACGTGCGAGTTCTTCAATCAGGTTCGGAAGGCCACCTGTCTCGGTCACCATGAACTCGCCGGTGGTGATATCCATATAGGCCAGACCGCCACGCCCCTGATTAAGAGATAGTGCTGCTATATAGTTGTTGGCCTTGGAGTCCAGCAGTTCAGCGTCAAGGGCCGTGCCCGGTGTGATTATACTGGTTACGGCCCTGCGAACAACTCCTTTTGCAGTAGCCGCGTCCTCCATCTGATCGCAGATAGCGACTTTGTAGCCTTCTTTTACGAGCTTTCCGCAGTAGCCCTTTGCGGCATGAAACGGCACACCGCACATAGGGATCTTCTTTTCTTTATCGCGCGAGGTAAGGGCTATACCCAGCACCTCGGCCGCTATCTTTGCGTCCTCAAAGAACATCTCATAGAAGTCGCCCATCCTGAAAAAAAGCAGGGCATCCGGGTGCTCTGCCTTGATATCAAGGAACTGCCTCATAGCCGGTGTTATCTTCTCCATTGTTGCTATACCATCCAGTGTATATTCTCGTAGTCTGTATCCGGTAAGTCTATTACAATAACGCCCTTTGTCGGCCACCGCATCTGTCCGTGTTCTTTGGCATCGAGCTCAAGATATAGCTTTAGCTCCGAGCCCGGTGCGGCACCGAGCATGGCAAAGTCCAGACCAATCTCTATGATATCACCTGTAGCGAGCATTGCTATATCAGAATCTTCCTGCCAACCTTCATCTGTCTTTTTTAAGAGTTTACCTGAACTCTTATTACCCTCTACTGTAATCTTTATCTTTAGATGCTCGGGATGCAGCAACCTGAGCGTCAATGACCAGGGCTTATTAAAAGGAAAGAGCCCCATTGTATAGTCAAGGCGCAAGAAAAAAGTCTGCAAGTTAAAGCCGTAAAAGACCGTATCGATAAGACCAACCGCCACGCCTTCGCTATGCATAGCTCCGCTTGCGTGTGTGCGTTCTATCTTGCAGGCCGAGAGCCACTCAAAGTAATTTGTCACCTCACCGTCAAAGACGGCCTGCATAAAGCCTGTTGGTATAGTACTGGGCCTTTGCTCCCAGAGTGTAGATATTATCGGGATATCAAAGCTGGGTGGATGTTCTCGTCCGATAAGGCTGAATACCTTTATAAGATGGGCACGGAAGAGATAATCAAAGTCCTCGGCACTTAGTGTTGTGTGGTCATCGCCATACCACCAGAACCAGTCACTACCCTCTGCCGCGTATATGGCCTCCCATGCGGCTTTTATATCCTCACTCTTGCTTAAGGACATCTCCTCGCTAAGAGAATCCTCGTACTCTACCAGAGCCGCACGCGCCTCGCTTATCATATCCCACGCGGCATTGTCTTCTGCGTGCCCTATCCAAATATTGAAGTTATGATTTATCCAGGAGCCACTATGAATACGCTCGATCTTCTCTGGCGTAACCTTACCGGAGGCAAAGAACTCGCCCGGCGTTACGCAGTTTATTCGGTCGTCTTCGGTTAAGGTTTTATAGAGAAGACGCAGGAAGTCACGGCCATCATTTTCATAATATTCCCATGCATTCTCGCCATCAAGAATGATATTAACCAGATGCGAATCCGGGTCATCTAGATTTTGATGAATCTGCGAGAGCCTTGTCATAAAGTCAGCTACGGCCTTGTCCGCGTCCATTTGTGAGTACTCAAAACCTATAAGGTCAGAGAGGACCTTATCTCTAAAAACGACCCCCAACTCGCCGTGCTGCGTATCCAAAGAATACGGCCTGTAGATAAGGCCGTCCATGCAGACGCCGTTTGATGATCGCAAGATAGGTTTATTTAAAGACCTTGATAATATCTCCTCATCCGTACCTATCCACTTTATACCGGCCTCTGCGACAAGCGGGGCCATCTCCATAGAGACCGAACCCTCTGAGGGCCACATCCCGTCGGGTAAGACCCCGAAGGTCTCTTTATGTAGTAGCACGGCCTTTCTTATCTGCTCGCGTGCGTCTTCTGGATGTATAAATCTCTTGCGCGGCAGTGAGATATCGGGCGAGCCCTCTTTGGCCGAATCACTATCGCAGAGCAGTGGAAGGATCGGATGGTAATACGGAGAGGTCGTAAGCTCTACGATTCCCTTGCCCCTCATTTCCGCGTATTTTGGCAGGATGCTCTGCATAATCTCGATCTGTTTTTTTAGTAAGGTCGCTTTGTCTTGTTCAGAAAAGCCACGGCCTTTTTTAACTAGCCCTGCCAGCCACGGGTCATTTATAATATGCATCGGGTCTATCCAGGAAAGATTGAATAGTACTTGCAGGTCCAGGTAATCTTGCTCTGTGAAAAAACGTAACGCAACAATAAGGTCTTCATGAGCAGATGAAAAGCCGCGCAGTTTCAGCATCTCCCTGTATTGTTCAACAGGGTTGACCATCCTCTCCCAGTTAGACTGAAAGAAGCGGTCCAGCATAAAGTATTTATCTTCCTGCGTAAGTTGGCTGGCCTTTTTAAGGCTGACTTGCCTGTACCTGTCCTTTACAGACGGCGAACAATAATCCTTTATCTGCTCGATCAGGGAAGGCACAAGATTGAAGCTCTGGTGGATCTCAGGAAATTCTTCGAGGATCGCGACCATATCATAGTAATCTTTCGTGCCATGAAAAAGCACCCATGGCAGGATAAAATCAGATGTGACCGGGTCTTTATACAAGGGCTGATGCATGTGCCATAAAAAAGATATATTCAGCTTTTTGTCAGCCATAAAAAATAACTACTCCATCCTAAAGACGCGGAGCACTCCCTTTGAATTTACAAAAGCCAAAACCTTTCCTTTACCACCAACCTCTAGTGCTGTGATAGGTTGCTTGAACTCTTCCGTCCATGACTCATCTCCTGTTGCTATATGATAGGTCGACACATGACCGTAGTTGCGCTTGAGGTACTTTAGGTCAAAGGGGATTTTAATTGAACTCGACAAAACCACGAGATGATCTCCCAACAACTCCATGGCCGAGGGTTTACCGTGGTTAAGGTCTGTACTCCAGAGGACTTCCCCTGTACTGAGATTTACCTGCACAAGAAGTTCTTCGCCAAGCAGGTATATATTCTCGCCTTTGACGATAAAATCAATTGTCTTTATTATAGGATAAGACTCTTTGATCTCGCCGTCTTCCTGATCAATGAGCAGAACAATGCCGCTGTCGTCTATAATAAAAAGCTTATCATCGGTTAGAACAACTCTGCGACGAGAATGGTCCTTGACATTAATCTTTGAACTTATAACCTTCCTGCTCCAGCGCTCTTTACCCCTTGCTCCGCCCAGGCATGTCAGCGAGCCGTTGGCAAGAAGAACAAAGACCTTTCTTCCTCGGTCTGAGTCACAAACTATAGGTGACGTTATAATACGCGGCAAAACATAGTGCGGTGCGATTGCGCTGTAGCTCCAGATCTTCTTACCGCTTCTGCGGTCCAGGACATAGACGCGGTCTTCGGTAGAGGTAAAGTAGACATATTCTTTTGTCAAAAGCGGAGCCGCTATAATCTCCGAGCGTGCTTTAAAGTTCCAGAGCTCTTTGCCTGTTTCTTTATCCAGACAATGCAGCACTCCGGTGATAGTACCAAAGCATACCATTTTGCCTTCAACAGCTGCGTCGCCGTCGATTGCAGAGGCCGTCTTAAAACTCCAACGCAGATCTCCTGAGGAAAGATCCAGACTATAAAAAATCTTCTTGGCTGACCCCACATAAAGCGTATCTGCGGTTATGGTAGGTCTGCTGGAAATTCCGTGTTTACCTATCTTACCTAATTTACCCCATGGCGACTTTGCACTGAGTTTCTTCTTCCACTCAGCCGTTACTCTAAGCCTTATCGAGTTCTGCGAGCGGCTTGTTTTTTTACTAATTACAAAGGCATTGGAACTGTCTTGATTCTTACTGGCAGCATCAGCAACGCTCGTGAAGCTGAGCAAGAAAAAGACAAAAAGTATTGATAACGCCATTGTAGTTCTATAGTATATGTTTTTTGATAATATCTTCTGCATTTATCCTCATTTTTGCATAGTTGTTTTTGTCAAGGCCGGCACCAAGTGCAACGTTTCTGGAAAACTCTTCTGTTAAAAACTCTGTTGGCGAATGCAGGTCAGAGTTAAGAACCATCTCTACATTAAAGCGGCATGCCATCGCACCTACATGACCATTAGTAAGACTGTGCCCCTTACGCGCACTTATCTCAAAGTATACACCTTTTTCTGCCGCAAGCCTGCATTCGGCCTCATTAATAAGACCTGGATGAGCCAGTATATCAACACCTGCATCGATTGCGGCCAGATTTGTCCCACCAGGCACTGGCTCTACGATTGACTCACCGTGGCATATAACAAGGTCTGCACCAAGCCTGCGAGCAAAGATAGTCATCTCCCCGATATCAGCAGGCCTCAGATGGGTTAACTCAACGCCTGCCAATACCTTTACGCCTTCTGCGGCGGTGAGGTTACCAGTAAACTTTAAGAGGTTTTCTATCACGGCCTCTATATTAGAGCGGTCAACATGGTCGGTGATCGCCAGTGCCTTGTACCCGGCTCGTCCAGCCCTTGATACCAACTCTGCTGGAACAAGCTCGCCGTCAGAATGTATTGTATGCATATGCAGATCTATCATAATGAATGCACCCTTGATGTCACAAACCTCTCGCCTGAGATATCCAGCAGTAACCTTTGAAATATTTCAAATGCCATCTTATTATCTGAACTAGAAAGGCTATAGATATTTTCTTCTTTTTTAACACCAAGGCCTTTGCAATACTCATCAAGTACTTGGCTCTCCGGCTCAGTTGCCCCCAGATTAATATGGACAACCGGGACGCGCCGCTTTGAAAGAATAACGTCTTTACCAGCCTTAAGTCTCGAAAGAAGCTGCGCATCGGTAGAGTCCCAGAGAATAATCAGGCCTAAAATATTGGTAGAGAAAGCCCTCAAAAAAGGCCCCATACGTGCGGCCAGTGGTGTTGAAAAGAGCGTTACCTCCATATTACCATAAAGCTTAATAGATCCTATCTCACCGATGACCCTGCTGCTCTCCGCACCACCACTGACGATTGGACTCTTTGAGTTTAGAGAAAAATCAGGTATAAACTTAAGCGTATGTGCCAACGTCTTTGCCAGATCAGGAGAGGAAGAGAGTATTAGCACCTTACCGTAGTCTGCAAGCATCATCTCCGACCAGTTGGAGATGACCTTCTCTTTTATCTTGATGGCCTGTGCAGGGGTAACCGTCTGAGTACTATCGATTATTTTATCAGCCTCTATCTCGAGCTCTTTTAGAATATCCCTATCCAGCAGCTTAGCGATAGTACTATAGACCTCATAATCGGTAAAACTACAGTGCTCTATCACATCACCGACACGCGGATAATATTCAACGAGCTTCAGCACCTCATACATCACCGGCTTAAGCCCTGTCGGTAGTGCGTTGGTATCTACATTAGTACCGATCCTGAGATCAATGCTCGGAAACTTATCTCTTGAGTTTTCCAGTTCATCAAGCTGGCGCATAGCCTCCATTAGCAAGTGGTTTGTTCTGGCCTTGACCTTACGCCCTAGGCCTAACCTTAAAGGACGAAACTCAAAGACTCCGTCCTTCCAGGTAAGTAATCTAAAGAGGGCTTTTTCTCTTTCCACCTTACCGCATACGGCGTTATATATCTCGCCGTCCTTTACATAGACTGCTCCGTACAAATCGCCTTTCGTTAGATTTAGTTCGCCTTCATTTTTATTCATATGAAGCATCTGCAAAATATCGACAAGAGGAACTCTGGATAATTTACCCTGGATCTCTTTATCTCCCATCTTCCGTGCGTTGGCCGAGCATGCAAAAGAACGCTTAATCTGTTCATGCAGTTCTTCCCACAAAAAAGGACGGGTAACAAAGATATCTACTCCCACGTTAAAACCTTTTATATACAGTGGCCTGTTGGAGATAAAAAGAAAAGGAACGCCCGAGGTATAAGGGTTGTTGCGCAGTATTCTAAATAGATGTGAGCCCTCAATCAGCGGCAGCTGACAATCAACGATCACCAGCGACGGCAACTCATCAAGAGCTAGCTCCATTGCCTTCGCGCCATTGGTAGCCATGGTATACGGATATTTGGCTCGCTCAAGAAAACCTATAAACTCTGTAAAGTCCTCTTGGCTTTTAAGGGCCAAGAGAATCTTTTTTTCTTTACCCATTACAGCATCTCCTGTAGCGAGTAATCCTGTTGAAACTTCTCAATAAGGGCCTCTACAATGTACGGATCACTTGTATGAAAACAACTATGCGCGTCTCCCCAGCTCTCATTACAGAATATCCCGTAGGCCGTATCTTCATTTAAAAATAGGGTAAAATATGTATTAAGTAACCTATTGTCTGAGAGAAGCAATGCCGTAGCAGAGCCAATCTGTTTTTTCTTGTCCTCACCTTGACCGACTATAGATATCTTTGTATTTGTTTTATTGATCGAGTGCAAAGAACTGATAATAGGTAGGTCTTCACTGTACTTCTTTATCCCCATATAAAGAATGCCACGGCTGCGATGGTTACGTACTACCTCCTGCAAGATCGTTGTATTGAGGGTCTCGATAAAAGAATTTGGCAGGTCGTGGTCAGCCCCTATGTAAAAGGTCGAATAGTCTTTTTCTTCAAGCTCGTTACCGGTCAGTGCCGCTGCCATCTCCCAGAAGAGTTTACCGCGAAAATCCAGGCGTTCAAGCAAAGAATCCATTCGCTCTTGGATTCGTCTGGTCGCTACGGCCACAAGCTCTCCGTAGCCATTGGCGTCTTTCGGGTATGTTGCCTGAGAATATATAATAGTTGCGTAAGGCTCTGTCTTTGTACAGAACTCCAAGGCGCGAGCGAGTTTACGAATCGCAATAAGTGAGTCAAAGTATGCCGTATGCGGCAGTATTAATATTACTCTCTTGTCTTCAAGAATTCCGGTTATATCACAGCCGCGTATTACCTTGTTAGTAGTCCTTACGAGGATCTTCAGGAATTCAAGAAGACCTTTACGCGACGGTATTTTTTTGCCATGATAAAAGGACTCGACATGAATTACGATTACAGAGAAAGAGCTACCGTACCTCTCAGAGCGCAACGTCTCGAGCCTGCCGTACTCATTTATAAAATACGAGTCGTAGAGACGCGCATCCCCGATCTTTGAGGAATCTGCGGTAAGAGAAAAATCTGTTTTTTCAGCGTTGTTTTTTGCCTGGGCCATTTATATATATCGCAACCGGGAATCTGTATAGTGGTAATGCTGAAGCAGTGGTGCTTACATCTTGTATTTGCCAAATGCCTCAGGGCTAAGATCTTCCAGCATTTCCGAAGCAGACTCAACACCTGCCACCTCGTCTTCTGCATCTGCGATAGACTGTATTACCGCTTTGCTGCCCTGCCCGATATCCTCAGAACGTTCTATCACATCAACCGATACAAGTATAGGAGCAGCCATTCTAAGTGCTACTGCCATGGCATCGCTTGGTCTGGAATCGATGCAGTGGGCATAACCATTGTTATCTTCCATAAATATACTTGCATAATAGACGTTATCTACCAAATCGTTGATCTCTACTCTTTCAACCGTTGTACCTGTTTTCTTCATTAAGGTCTTTATAAGATCGTGAGTCATTGGACGGGTGAACTTCACCTCCTCCATCTCAGCCGCTATCGCACTGGCCTCCAGTGCCCCGATCCAGATAGGCAGAACAATCGAAGAATCGTCACGGCCTTTAAGTATTACGATTGGTGCATTTGTAAACGGATCTATAGTAATACCTGTTACCTTCATATCGATGAGTTTTGCTTTCAATGTAGTCTTCATAAGCATTCTCCTCTGAGTGAATTTGCGTAAGCACCGACAATTGAAATACTGGCGATATCACCGGCAACTATATTTTTAGTTGAAAAATTCACAACCCTGTTGCACGGTGTTCTTCCAGTAAGCTCCGACGCATCCGCCTTGCTACGTCCCTCGACCAATACCATCTGATCTGTGCCAACCAAGGCGCGACTCTTTCGTTTGCCGATCTCTTTTTGAAGCTCTTGGAGCGTAGAGAGCCTTTTTTTTGCAATATCAGGCTCGATATGATCGGCCGTAAATTCCTCTGCCTTTGTCCCCGGCCTGACGGAGTATTTAAAAGAAAAAATTCCGTCAAACTCTACTTCTTTAACTATATTCATTGTAGCAGCAAAATCAGACTCGTCTTCGCCCGGGAACGCTACAATTATATCAGTTGTTATGGCCATATCGGGATATAACTTCTTTAAAAGATTAATTTTAGCCATATATGAACCGCTTGTATAGCCCCGCCCCATGCGCCCTAGGACCTTATCTGAGCCGGACTGAAGTGGTAGGTGAAGGCTTTTTACGAGCTTTTCTTCTTCTCCGTATAGGTAAATCAGCTCCTCGGAGATATCCTTTGGGTGAGAGGTCACAAACCGTACCCTCTCTATTCCACCAATCAGACAAATGCGCTTGATAAGCCCTGGAAAGCTCACCTCACCTACGTAAGAATTTACATTCTGTCCTATAAGGGTTATCTCTTTCGTCCCTGCGCCGGCCAGTGCGTTAACCTCTTTTTCTATATCAGCAAGGCTTCGACTGACCTCACGACCCCTGACATACGGTACGATACAATACGTACAAAAGTTGTTACAGCCGCGCATGATACTTACAAAAAACTTTATTTTATTTTTATAGCTATCTGCATTTAAAGCATATTCATCAGGTGAGAAGCCGTCATACATCTCGGTTGTGCTTCTGCGTTTACCTCCGCCGCGTATCTGACTAACTATAGCTGATATTTTATGGACGTTGTGCGTGCCTACTACCATATCGACATATGGCATTCTTTTAAGCAACCCTTCGCCGCCTTGCTGCGCGACACAGCCACTTATCCCTAGTATAAGCTCAGGCTTTTCCGTTTTAAGCTCTCTGTACCTGCCTGCAGAGCTATAGACCTTCTGCTCGGCCTTATCACGTACACTACAAGTATTTAAGATAATCAGGTCGGCCTTTTTCGGATCTTCTGTCTCTATAAAATCCGAGTCCGCGAGAAGACTGACCATCCGCTCGGAGTCTCCTACATTCATCTGACAGCCAAAGGTCTCGATAAAGACGTATTTTACTGCTTTGTCATCGCTCTTGGCAATATTTATACCGACTTGGCCGGATCCAGGGTTATTCTTCATAGATAAAGGTTTTATAATATATATCCAAGGTGATTATATTTTATTCTTCTCAACCTCGTCCTTAGGAGGTCTGACTATCCAAGCACCGGGCTGTTTAAATCTCTTCGATATTATGGCAGAGGTCTTTTTGGCATCCGTTGCTGTATTGAAAAAACCAACCCTTACTCTATGCCAGTTAACATCGTCCTTTATAAAGGTCGTTACGTAAGCATTATAGCCGGCACTATCTATGGCTCGCTCTAGACGTCTTGCATATTTTTCGCCGTGAAATGACGCTACGTGTATAGCATATACCCCACGCTTTACAGCCTTCGCCGTAGCGGCCTTCGCCGTGGCAGCTTTAGCTGGGGCAGCTAAAGCTGGGGCAGCTAAAGCTGGGGCCGTAGTAGTCTGAGTGCTAGCAGCAGGCTTTGTCGGGTCAGTTACACGGATGCTTTTGCGTACAACCATGTCATCGGTCTCAGGCGTCTCGCCTCCAGATGATAGAAAAAATATTATCGCCCCACCGCTTATAATTATCAACGCAGCGATGATCAGGAAAAGCCGACTATTCTTTGCCTTTGAATTGGTATTTAATCTATTGTTCACATGGGCCTCCGTTTAGAGGTTGGCAAGCTATTATAGTACCTATCAATATACGTTATACTATGGATAAGGCCATGTCAAAGAAAAAAACCCCGGGTCACCCCGGGGTTTTATATCGTTGATTTCATTGACCTTTATCAACTATCATAGCCTGATAAAAACCCTTGTCTAGGTTTTGATGACTACCAGTTCTATCTTACATACAAGCATTTGCTCGCTGCAGTCCTGGTATCCATATTCCTACCCCTATTGGTATGATCATCTACCTCAGCGGCGCAACCTAGCATACGACCAAAAAGGAAGGTCGTAAATGCCGCTGTCTCGACTTCTTCATCTGAGATTGTTCCCTCGATAAATGGTTTCCAGACGATCTTCAGTAGTATTACGGCGATAACAGCATCGATGTTTACGCAGTAAACGTCTTTCGTAACCTTTGACTCAAATAGTGAGTTCACTAAATTGCTATAGAAGTCCAGGAAGATATTGTATATACCCTTCTCCTCAAAAAGCTCGGTCACGAAACGCTCGCGCGGATCATAGTTAACCGGCTTACCTTTAAAGATCGGATGATTAACGCAAGGTATCTTCTTATACTCGATATTACCGATTGACTTCTGCTCGGCCTTATAAGCCTTGTACCAGTCGGCGTATTTACTTGAGATAGCCTTAAGGTCAAGGCCGTGCTTAGAGCTTGCCGGGTCTTTCAGCCCCTCTTCCTTGAACCTCTCGATAAGGAATGCAATTGCCTCATAACCATTACCACCGTGAGCAAAGCCGGTATGAGTCATAAAGCCGATCATGGCCTTATTAATCTGTACACGCTCGGTCTCAGCCGGACCGTCGGCACTTACCCCGCCCTTTGCTCCCTGAGCAGATATCGTACCTGGGCCGTTGGTGATGATAAGCCCTAAGAGCATTGAGAACTCAAAGAGCTCGTCGTCTGTTGGTTTGCGTCCGATCAAAGCCAAGAAGGCCGTCTCGGTAAAGCCCCAGTCGGCTACAAGCTCTTTATTATCAATACCACAAAAGCTGGTATCGGTATGCTTCTTTTCAGCAACGCTACAGCCGACCATCGTCGAGAAGATCCTTGAGTGCCACGAAAGTGTAGTAAGCGTTGCTTTACTGATATCCTTGGTCATATAAGCGTTCCATGCAAGGGTCGTCCAGATAGCGGCCAAAAGCGCACTACTTGACGGCTTACCATCAGCGGCTTCTATTACAAAGTTAACAAATACCGAGGGCCTGTCCATACCTTCCAGAGCATCTTTAAGCATAATGCCTCTGGCACATGGGTTAGGATAGGAAAGAGCGGCCTTATTGTCATCGGTGAGTTCTTTTAAAATACCGGAGTAATCAAAGTCCTCGCTAGGGTTCACAAGGCCTGTGTGCTGAAACTTGTCGATAAGTATCTTGGTCGTTGCGATTGAGTCCTTGACCTTACCCTTACCAACGATTGCAACAGCCGCTGAGAGTACGGTATTTGGGGAGTTGCCATTTTCGCGTGCGGCATTGGCAGCGATAAGCGAAATATCGTTATTGTGATTTACAAAAGAGTTCAGAGCGATATTGGCAAGCCTTTTGCCATATGCATCCGGATACTCTTTAAGAAGCGAGAATACGAGGTTTTCTTCTAAGGTGCGCTTTGAGGCCTCTAGTATTGAGAGTCCGTGGATCTTGGAGACCTGGGTCTTTGGATCCATCATTGAAGCACCACTTGTATCCTTCATTGTCTGGCGAGGAAGCTGCGCTCCCTTCTGCCTCGATATTACTTCAATCTGCTCACCATAAGGAGATATCGCCTTGATAGGCTGTACATCCAGTTCCTTAGGAAGCTTATAACCCGCAGTGCTTGAGAACCAACACTTAAGCGAGAGGTCTCCTCTGGGCGCAAAATCAGAGTCTATGCCGTTTAGTTTCTGTACAGCCGACAATGCCTCAGGGATATAGGCGATATTAACAACAACAGCACCCTTCTTGGAGACTACTGGATTCTCAGGTGTGTAGATGTCTTTGACACCAAAGTAATCCATAAACCATTTTTCTTTGGCCTTTGCGTCATCCCCTGAGCCAGCCAGACTTCCTGCGTGACCACAGGCCTTGGAGAGTCTTGCCTTCCAGCGACCGACTATGCAGGCAACCGTTGGTTTTGTAATGTTAAGATCATGCTCGTAGTACCCACCAGGCTCTACGTATATGACGGCTGAAGTAGACCTGTCGTCATTGTCAAGAGCGTGGAAGAACTCGGCTGGGCCGTAATGAATGTACACGTCCTTACCGCTTGATAGGCTAGTCGTAGTTCCCCAGCCCTGCGTTAAGAGATAAACAGCAATTGTTGTAGTGAAGTTACCTGAGTTGGAAAAAAGCGCAACCGAACCCTTAACCAGAGACTCTTTAGGATTACTCCCTCCTAGAGCTCCACCAATGCGAACGTTATTCCACGCATCAGCTATTCCCAAGCAATTTGCACCGAAGACATCTACGCCATTTGTCTGACATATCGCACGTATTGTCCTACTGTCGCTTACCGCGACCTTTTCAGTAAGGATAACGACCTTTTTAAGGTCCGGGTTAAAGCGTACCGCCTCGGCCACACCGTCTTTAACACCGCTTGGCGGAAGATAGACGACCAGGGTATTGAATTTATGACCGGCCTCCATGCCTTCTTTGATCGAGTTATAGACCGGTATGGGACCGGCCTTTGTCTCAAGCTTTTGTCCTGATTTACCTGGACCTGTTCCAAAGACTATGTTCTGCCCTGAGAACTCATGGCTAACAGGGGTAACCGTACGGCTCTCGTTGCCAAGGATATTAAGCACGCAGACCGTGTCTTCTTTTGTTGCCATCTCTGCCAGTGAATTAACACCTAAAAAGTATGGAAAACTCTTTACGCCCTCTTTATGCATAACTCTTCCGTCCTATGTTTGTTTTTTAAAGTTCATTAAATATTTTTTTAAACAGATGCCATCTCTGGAGTCGCGCCTGTCATCTTCTTCTCCATCATTGCCGCACCTTCTTTTGCCATCCACTCATCGGCCCTGTGCGCGTAGTTAACTACCTCGCTCATGGCACTGTCATGGCCAAAGATCTTATAAGGCAGCTTTAACTGATCAAGCGTGTCCTTCATGTAATTAAGGCCACGAATCAGATTTGGCCCGCCTCTACCAACGACGACAAAGAGCGGGGTTGGCCCGTACTCCTGGAAGTGTGATCGAAGGGCATCTGCCATTGCTCTGAAGGTCTCGTATATATCGGTATTATTGGCCTTACCACCGATTATAAAGAGCACGTTAGATTGCTTGAGCCAGTACTTAAATACTATCCGTGAGATGTCATTCATCTTCGCGTATGGCGGGTTGCCACCAAAGTCAGATGATATCGTCGCCTTCTCACCAAGCAGCTCTGTTACCAGTGCGTTTGCTCCGCCGCCAAAGGTCGGTGCTGTTATCGTACCCTTTGGGTTAATTACAAAAACATCGCTCTGGCCCTGATAGGTTCTGAGCTGGTTGATCTCCTGCTCAAACTCCGAATAATCGGATGCAAAAAGATGGCTTGGTAGATCAAGCCTTGTCCATGCCGGGTCGTCTTGGTCAAAAGATCCTTTAAAGTCACAGGCAACAGGTGTGAGCCTGCCCTTCTTATTAGGTGACATGCGTATAGGATTAAGCTCCAGCATATTCATTCCGTAGTTGTTATAAAGTGTCCATAGCTTTGGAAGGTTTTGAACCAGCGGGCTGATTAGAGCCTTTGGTGCGCCGAGTGCCTCCAGAGCATTAAGTACGTGATAGCTCTTAAGACCTGTAAGCGGATCAAAAGGCACTTCCTGAATCTTCTCAGGAGGCAGCTCTTCGATATCCACTCCGCCGTGATGGGTTATGGTCATCATCGGTGCGCGGTACTGTGTTGAATCTGAGATTGAAAAATATATTTCGTGCTCTGCTGGTACAGAGCCCTCGAAGGTAACGCCGTCGGCCTTTGCGCACTCATTGCCGACAACATGCTCGGCAAAGTAAAGACGTTCTTTTTCCTCAAGCGCATGCGTTATATCCGTTGCGCGTCCGATAAGTCCTGATTTGCCTTTCTTACCAACGCCGCCTTTGAAGATAGGCTTGATAAAGACAGCTCCGCAATCATTGATGAGTTCCTTGATCTCATCCACACTTGCCTCTGGCCCTAAGACCTTGGCAACTGGATAATCGACCTTTTTAAGAAGCTTCTGCCCCCAAAGTAGTCCTGTAAGTTGCATCTCGTACCTCCGAAGTTCTGTGATTGGCTAATTTATAATTATATTGCCGTCTGAGTCGAGTGTCGCTCGACTCAGACGGCATAAGTGTTAAAACTACCTCTAGTTTTAGTTCTAGACAGTCTCGACTGAGAGACTATCCATAATCTTATTGAATGTAGCACTCGGACGCATGGCCTTTGCTAACTTCTCAGGTGACGGGTGGAAGTAACCGCCCATATCTACAGGGCTACCCTGAGCTGCGAGCAACTCACCGAAGATCTGGGCCTCATTGCGCTGAAGCTCCATTGCTACGCTATCAAAACGAGACTTAAGCTCTGCGTCATCGGTTTGAGCGGCAAGTGCCTCGGCCCAGTACATGGCCAGGTAAAAATGACTGCCACGGTTATCTAGCTCACCGCATTTGCGCGATGGTGACTTGTTGCTATCAAGGAACTTACAGTTTGCCTCGCCAAGAGTCTTGGAGAAGAGCTTTGCCTTATCATTACCTGTAGCATTACCAAGGTGCTCAAAAGATTCCGCAAGAGCCAAGAACTCACCAAGAGAATCCCAACGCAGATGACCTTCTTTCGCAAACTGCTGAACATGCTTAGGTGCAGATCCGCCGGCGCCTGTCTCAAAAAGACCGCCACCCTGCATAAGAGGAACAATAGAGAGCATCTTGGCACTCGTTCCGAGCTCAAGAATGGGGAAGAGATCGGTGTTGTAATCCCTAAGGACGTTTCCTGTAACCGAGATGGTATCTTTACCTTCTCTCATTCTCTGTAGGGATATGGTCGCTGCCTCTTTAACCGGCTTTATGCTGATATCAAGCCCCTCTGTGTCGTGGTCTTTCAGGTATAGCTCTACCTTGGTGATAAGCTCTGCGTCATGGGCCCTTGCCAGATTTAACCAGAAGATAGCCGGAGCACCTGTCGCGCGTGCTCTGGTTACGGCAAGCTTTACCCAGTCCTTAATAGGAGCGTCCTTTACCTGACATGAACGCCAGATATCATCCTTCTCTACCTTATGCTCATGGACTATGTTGCCGGCTGCGTCTACGATACGGATCGTACCATTGCATGGTGCCTCAAATGTCTTATCATGTGAGCCGTACTCTTCGGCCTTCTGTGCCATAAGCCCGACGTTTGGTACAGTACCCATTGTTACAGGGTCATATGCACCGTTTTCTATACAATTATCTACGGTTGCCTGATAAAGACTTGCGTAGCTATGGTCAGGGATTACGAACTTCGTGTCCTTCTGCTCGCCGTCCGGGCCCCACATCTGCCCTGAGGTACGAATCGCCGACGGCATTGATGCATCAATGATTACGTCACTTGGTACGTGAAGGTTTGTTATACCCTTATCCGAGTCAACCATTGCGATCGCAGGGCGGGTCTCGTAGACGGCCTGAATGTCAGCCTCTATCTCGGTCCTCTTGCCTTCGTCCAGGCTCTCTATCTTGTTGTAGAGATCGCCAAGACCGTTGTTAAAGTTAACGCCAAGCTCTGCGATTGTATCGGCGTGCTTATCGAGTGCTTCTTTAAAGAATACCTTTACGCAATGACCGAAGATAATAGGATCTGAGATCTTCATCATAGTGGCCTTCATATGGAGAGAAAAAAGTACGTCCTTATCCAGAGCATCATTAATCTGATCTTCGAGGAATGAGGTAAGAGCGTTCTTGCTCATAAAGGTAGCGTCAACAACCTCGCCTGCCTGATACTCAATCCCTTCCTTTAATGTGGTTACGTTACCGTCGCCATCGACAAACTCAATCTTTGCCGTAGTTGCCTCTGCTATGGTAGTTGACTTTTCGTTAGAGAAGAAGTCGCCGTCTGTCATTGATGATACATGTGACTTCGAGTCCGAGCTCCACGCGCCCATTGAATGCGGGTTCTTCTTTGCAAAATTTTTGACAGCAACAGCTGCGCGACGATCTGAGTTTCCTTCTCTGAGTACCGGGTTAACGGCACTACCCAAGACCTTTGAAAACCTTGCCTGGATCTCTTTGTCTGCATCGGTCTGCGGATTCTCCGGGTAGTCAGGGATTTTATAGCCATGATCCTGAAGCTCTTTGATGGCTTCTTTCAGCTGCGGAATAGATGCGCTGATATTAGGAAGCTTAATGATGTTAGCCTCCGGTGTCTTGGCAAGTACGCCAAGGGCCGTGAGCTCATCTGGTATTTTCTGATCTTCTGTGAGGTCGTCCGGGAAGTTTGCGATGATTCTTCCGGCAAGAGATATGTCCCTTGTCTCCACTGATATACCCGAGCCATTTGTATAAGCCTGGATAATAGGTAGGAAAGAATAAGTAGCTAGTGCGGGTGCTTCGTCAACCCCTGTGTAGATAATCTTTGCTGACATTGTAGACCTCCTGTTTGTATCTTAAAATGTTTTTTTTACTGATAATCAAACTTTGAGAGATTTTACCACCTTATTCTAGGACAAGAAAGTAAACCAAATTTTCGACTTTTTGTCAAGTAAAGCTGTTTAATGACGCTCTCATTTTTAAGGCACAAAAAAACCGGCAAGGCCCAAGAAAAACCTCCACGTAGAGTTATATCCACATGTTGTTTTCCTGCCCAGACGGTCGACTATGCTACTTTCACTCTCCCTTCGCTCCCCGGTGGTTCACCACCTTGATTCCGTCAGTTACGCGGGTTAGTTTGAATTGTGGGGGTAATGTATAATAACCAACTCTTTTTGTCAAGCTTTTTATTTAGTTTAATATAGACAAGTAGTTTTTGCCCACAAACTTTAAATGTAGGTCTATGATCTATAAAATAAAAGAAATGTAGATTCGGAGCCAGGTCTCTACAAAGCCGATGGTACAGTCCTTGCCTCCAGTGATAATGCATGGATAACTTACGGGGCAGAAGGATCCGTGTCTCTGAAAGATGCATTTATCGATTATATCTTTGAATCTGACGGTACGTATATAATCGCTGTTGGTGCATATGATACAGAGGTAGATCACGGAGGACTAACGGGTAAGATGCTCGAACACGACAACAACTATTGGTTGCAGGTATCCCGACTGGAGAAGTAATAGCCCCTGTCCCAGAGCCTTCTACCTATCTCTTGCTCGGCTCTGGCATAGCAGGCCTTGCTCTCTGAAGAAGAAAAGTTAAAGCAAAGAAGGCATAGCCTTTAACTAAATCATATTAACTAGAAAAACCGAACAGCCTTTACAGGTTGCTCGGCTTTTTTTATTTTTGAGAAACGATATAGTAGCCGGAATATCTTAGTAGAGATTTACAGCATGACAAAAATATCATAGCAACAAATTTGTCACCCTGAACTTGATTCAGGGTCTGTCTTTTTTAATGACAAAGACAGGTTCTGAAATAAATCTTGCAGCCGTCTCAGACGGTCAGCATGACAAATTACTTACTATATATCTTTATTAGCATTGTCGTTGCGAACCCCTCTCGGGAGTTAACGCAAAGCAACCTACCCCTGCGGGGCGGCAAAGCGACTTCGTCGCAAAAGACTTCTCAAATATTCAATGAATAGATTGCTTCGTCGCTTTAAAAAGCTTCTCGCAATGACCAAAGTAGTATGAAATCTTTTGAAGCATTAAGCTTTAAAGTGGATTAGTCCACAAAAGGGACTTTCTATGACGGGTTGTTTGTTTTGTTATTGTGAGCGTAAGGTCTAAGACAAGTAGCGAAGCAATCTGCCCCTGCGGGGTGGCAAATAAAAGGATTCTCTAACCGATATTCTCAAAGTATGGGCGCAGCATTTCCTGAGTCTTTAAAATATGCTCGGGAATAACGCCGAGATCGCCGACCGTAGTCATGAAGTTGGTATCCCCTTCCCAGCGCGGCACTATATGCCAGTGCAGATGATCCGCGATACCAGCCCCTGCTGCTACCCCGAGATTGAGTCCAATATTTATACCATCGGGGGTTATGGTCTTTTTAAGGACCATAACAGAATGGCGCAGTAACCTCTGCAGGTCTAGCGATTCTTCGACATTAAGGTCTTCCAGCTCGGCCTTGTGCCTTTTAGGGGAGATAAGCAGGTGAGCATTATTGTAAGGGTATTTGTTAAGTAGGACGATTGAGAGAGCACCCTCAAAGATTACAAGAGAATCTTGCAGATCTTTATCTGGCGCTGTGCAGAAAACGCATTCTTCTGTCTTTTCTTCTTTTATATAGTCCATACGCCATGGGGCCCAAAGATTTTTCATAGTCATCGTGCCTCATGTGTTTTTTAGTCTTAATAGATTACCATTCACTCTGTGTAACGCCCTAGCTGCGGCTATACCCGGTTCAACCCGTCTGCCGCTGGCAAAAACCTATGCCCCACTTCTAGGCGGTTTTTTGCTCTACTGTATTGACTCTTTCTTTAAATTCTTTACCGGCCTTAAAGAATGGTACTTTCTTTTCTTCGACCAGAATACCTTCACCCGACTTAGGGTTGCGTCCTCTTCTGGCCTCTCTCTGCTTGACCTTAAAACTGCCAAAGCCCCTGATCTCTATTTTTTCACCCTTGGAAAGACTATCGGCGATACTCTGAAAAAGAGTTGAGACGATAACCTCAACGTCTTTCTTTGTAAAATTAGCAGACTTTGATGCGACTTCTTCTACAAGCTCACTCCTGGTCATAAAACAATCTCCTTCCGCCACCGACGGGTTACTTCCAATCATCTTAAGAGTTCAGTCATATACATTATACGAGTACTACTGACTATATTTTGAAGATAGTTGCTGGCATCCACACCTAAAAGCTCCTTTAAGAGCCCGTGTCTTTCTTGCGGATAGATTACAGAGTGTCTGCCTTCAATACCTGCAAGCCTTGCCACCTCATTGATGGCGTCCTCCAGACTGCCCAGCTGATCAACTAGGCCGAGCCTCATGGCCTGCGCCCCGGAAAATATCCTGCCATCAGCGATAACCGCAACATCCTCGGGCTTCATATTACGCCCCTGAGCCACGGCCTCAACAAATTGGCTATGAATGTCATTAACAACCGCACCCAGAAGTTTCTTCTCGGTCTCGGTCAGCTCTCTAAGAGGAGATCCTGTATCCTTAAAAGTACCACTCTTTATTACCGTACCCTTAAGCCCGATCTTCTTAAAGAGTTCTTGTGTGTTCATAAACTCTACTATAACACCGATACTACCGGTAATCGTCCCCGGGTTGGCAACTATCTTATCCGTACCAGCTGCGATGTAGTAGCCGCCAGAGGCTGCTACCGAGCCCATCGAGGCGACTATCTTTTTCTTAGTGCGAAAGCGCTGAACCTCACGGTATATCTCTTGAGCAGGACCAACGGCTCCGCCCGGAGAATCTATCCTAAGGACCACTGCCTTTACGTCATCACGCCTTGCATACTCACTCAGTGCGGTATTAACGGCGCGGGGGTCCATAATAACCCCCTTAATATCTATAACAGCGACCTTATCGCCGAAATCAAGCTTTGAACCACCTGCATAAAGAGCAACAATAATCGATATCGCTATTATAACTATGACAAAGCCACCGATTACAGCCAATATGGTCTTTATCGCACTCTTCAAAAGATCTTAAACTCCTAACGATTCTTTACTTGCTACAATTATTAAGACTAAGCAGTAGGCTCTGGCTCAACAGCATTCGCTGCTTGATCAGCATCAGTTGCTTCTGATACGGCATCAGCATTCGCTGTTTGATCAGCATCAGTTGGTTCTGATACGGCATCAGCTTTCTCTGCTGACTCTACAGCTTCCGCTGTTTGATCAGCATCCGCTACAGCCTCGGCCACTGCTTCTACTGTTTTAAGTATCTGCCTAATGCTCAAGCCAATCTTCTTTTCATCAGGGTTTACGTTTAGTATCTCTACCTCAACCATATCACCCAGGTTAATGCCTGTACCCTTCTGTTGACCGCGGTTAAGCTCAGAGATATGAACAAGGCCTTCCAGCCCCTCTTCCAGCTCTACAAATGCCCCGAAGTCGGCAATGCTTGTAATCTTACCCTCTATAATCATACCAAGGTTATAACGTTCTTCAACCTTATCCCAAGGGTTTTTCTCTAGTACTTTCGTGCTTAGAGAAAAACGATGGTTCTTTTTATCAATATTCAGGACTACAGCCTCAACCTCTTGACCCTTTTTAAAGACCTCTGAAGGGTTCTTAACCTTTTTCCATGAAAGATCAGAGATATGAACCAGACCGTCAATGCCAGCCTCAACACCTACAAACATGCCAAAGTCGGTAATATTCTTAACCACGCCTGTGACCTTACTGCCCGGAGGATACTTATCAGCGAGCTCATCCCACGGATTCACCTCTACCTGCTTAAGCCCGAGGGATAGACGCTTTGCTGTAGTATCCATATCAAGAACAACTACTTCTATCTCTTGCCCGACCTTCAGCTTCTGCGACGGATGGCGGATCTTTGTCCAAGACATCTCAGAGATATGAATGAGCCCTTCCAAACCCTGTTCTACCTCGACAAATGCGCCGTAATCGGTGAGGTTGACTACCTTGCCGTTAACCTTCGTTCCTATCGGATAATTCTCAGGGGCTGCCTGCCAAGGGTCTGGTCTAGTCTGCTTAAGACCGAGAGAAATCTTGTTATCTTCCTTATCGTATTTTAAGACTTTTACTTTAATTGTATCGCCGATCTTTACGACCTGAGAAGGATGTGTGACCTTACCCCAGGAAAGATCCGAGAGGTGAACCAGACCGTCTACTCCGCCTAGATCAAGGAACGCGCCGTAATCGGTGATGTTTTTAACTATACCGTCTACTATCAGACCCTCTTCCATATTTGCAAGGGTCTCGGTCCTGATCGACTCTCTTTCTTTTTCAAGAAGAACGCGCCTGGAGATAATAACGTTGTTTTTGCGCCTATTATATTTAAGTATCTTAAAGGTAAGCTTGGAGCCTAAAAGAGACTCTGGATCTCTAACAGGTCTCAGATCGGCCTGCGAGTTTGGCAAGAAGGCAATGAGTCCGACTATATCAACATGGAAACCGCCTTTGACGCATTTAACAACCACACCATCAATGGTGGTATCGTTGTCATGTACCTCAATGAGCTCATCCCATACCTTTAGCTGATCGGCCTTTATCTTAGATAGAACGACGTAACCCATGTCGTCTTCCCAGCGCTCCAGCAGAACGGTAAGCTCTTGCCCTACCTCTACAGTATGTTCGTTATCAGTGTTGGTGAATTCCTGCAAGGGAACGATTCCTTCGGATTTACACCCTATGTCCACCACTACCGAGTCGTTGGTTACCTTAACAACCGTACCGGTTACCAGTTCTCCTTCCTGTGGCTCTTTAAAACTCTCTTCGTAGAGCTTCTCAAACTCGCTTTCAAAGGATTCGTTTGTGCATTCTGTTTCATCGTTTACTACATTCATTAATAATCACTCCATCGCATGAGACTTTATTTTTCAATAGGTTACTTTATCATACACCTTTTTTGAGTTCAACTAAAATTAATGTATTTTTAATTTTTAGTAGCTCCTTAACCTTAGAGGCCGCAGGTCGCCCTAGAAGCTTACTTTGCCCCTAGTTGACGAATTTTGTCAATTACCTCTGTAATTATCCAATCCGGCGTTGAGGCCCCGGCGGTAACACCTACGCTTTCCACCCCATCTAACCAGCCCGGCTCTATCTCGCCAGCCACCTCTATATGGAACGTCTTGGGTTGGATAGCCCTGCAAAGCTCCACTAACCGCCCTGTATTGGCACTGTTCTTACCACCTACCACTATTACGCAGTCAGAGACCTCCGCTATCTCAACGCTCTCGTCTTGTCTTACGGATGTCGCATTACAGATGGTATTTATAACCTTAAGCTCAGAGGCTACTCCCACGCAGTACGTAACTATCTCTTCCAGTCTCTTCTGGCTCTGTGTTGTCTGAGCAACTATCCCTATCTTCTTGCGGTAACTAAGCCCTTTTAATTCATCTACGGTCGAAGCGACGATTACCTCACCCTTGCTGTAGCTTACTATTCCCTGGACCTCTGGATGCTCTTTTTCACCGACGACTACGACTGTATATCCTTCATCGCTAAGGCTTTTTACGTAGTCTTGCGTCTTTTTTACAAACGGGCAGGTTGCATCAACTACATTTAAACCCTTATCCTTTGCCTTTGCCAGCTCCTGCGCCTTAACCCCGTGAGAGCGCAGTATTACAGTCCCCTCTGCCATCTCGTCTATACTTTCTTTAGGGATTACGTTAGAGGACTCCGCCAGTTGCTTTACGACCTGCGGGTTATGAATGATAGGACCAAGCGTATATATATTGCCGCCATCGTCCTCGCAGTCTACTGCGATATTTATCGCGCGTTTCACGCCGAAGCAAAACCCGGCATTTTTTGCTATAAGTATCTTCACCCTGTAAGCCCCCTGACTTGCATAAGCATTGATATCTTCTTTACTACCTGATCTATCGTAAGCTCTGTCGTGTCAATCAATACAGCGTCCCCAGCCATAGCAAGAGGTGCGAGCTTTCTCTTTGTATCGCGCCTGTCACGTTCTGCGAGTTCCTGCATGACCTCTTCAGTGGTCTTACTCGTCTCTACTGCCTTATAGTCGCCTTGCCTTCTGGCAGCCCTTACATCTGCATCGCCGTCGAGGTATATCTTAAGGTCAGCATCCATAAAAACATTCGTCCCAATATCGCGGCCTTCCATAACAAGACCTGCGGTCGGCAAATTTAGTTTGCTATCTTTTACATTTTGCCCTTGATTAGTATTTTCGGACATCTTACTTTGAAGGCCAACTAAAAACCCTCTAACCGATGGCAGGACCGAGCTGCGCGAGGCCTGCTCCCCTGCCTCTGGGGTGCGAATACGCTCGGATAGATCCTCATCATTTAAAAAAACCCGCGTACCATTGTCTTCAAAATGGATTTCAATAGTTTTACAGAACTCTTCCAAGGCTTTGTCACTGGTGAGATCAAGCCCTGCATCCGCCGCGGCTACCGCAACAGCCCTATACATCGCACCCGTATCAATATACTCGAAACCGAAACGCTCTGCTATTATCTTGCTTACAGTTGATTTGCCGACACCGGACGGGCCGTCTATTGCGATGACTATTTTCCTAGCCTTAACGTTCAAGTTTTAGAGACCTCGCAAGTCTTAGAGACCTCGCCAAGGACTTTGAAAAAATCAGGGTATGATACATCGACGCACCCGGAATCTCTAATCTTAATACCTTCACGTGATGCGAGCCCTGCCACTGCCATTGCCATTGCAATGCGATGGTCGCCAAGGCTATCTATTGTGCCGCCTTTTATAAGGCCCTCTGAATCAGCCGAGCCTTTAATAATAATCCCGTCTTCTGTTTCTTCGACCTTAACGCCAACAGCAGTCAAGGCACGGGCCATAGCCGTTATCCTGTCGCTCTCCTTTACGCGCAGCTCTCCTGCGCCGCTGATGCGTGTCGTGCCTTCAGCAAAGGCCGCCGCAACGCAGATGATCGGGAACTCATCGATTGCAGGGAGAAGCGGGAACTCATCGATTGCAGGGAGAAGCTTGTTACCATTTATATTAATTCCTTTAAGGCTAGATGAGCGAACCGTTATATCCGCAACTTCCTCTTCGCCATTTGTCTTATCCTTAGTCTCAAAACCTACACCAGTAGTCATCTCTTCAAGAATGGTTTTAATCCCTGTACGTGTGAAGTTAACGCCTATGTTGTTTATGTGCAGCTCAGAACCCTTTGTTATCATCGCAGCGACCATGAAAAATGCCGCCGAAGATATATCTCCCGGGACATTTATAGTAGTCCCTACAAGTGTTCTATTCTCGCCTATGCTGACCTTATCGCCCTTGACCAAAACGTCCACTCCGAACGCCTTGAGCATCCTTTCGGTATGGTCACGGCTCTTCATCGGCTCGGTCACGGTAGTCGTCCCTTCTGCATAAAGACCGGCTATCAACAAGCAACTCTTAAGCTGCGCACTGGCTACGGGGCTCTTATAGTCGATTGCGTGAAGCTTACTGCCCGTAATAGTAAGCGGCAGCAACTTACCGTCGTCTTTGCCGTCAATCTTTGCACCCATCTGACGCAGCGGCTTTACAACCCGCATCATCGGCCTTTTTTGTAAGGACTCGTCGCCTGTAATAGTAGAGGTAAAGTCCTGAGCCGCAAGCAGCCCTATAAGCAGCCTCGTCGTAGTCCCGGAGTTTCCGGCATCGATTATAGTAGTCGGTTTTTTAAGGCCGTGCAGGCCTTGACCGTGAATTTCAAGCTCTGTTGGTGAGACTATATTTATCTTAATATCCATGGCCCTGAAGGCAGCAATCGTAGAGAGGTTATCAGCACCGGGCAAAAAACCCGTTACCTTTGTAATATCATTGGCGATAGAACCAAAGATAACAGCGCGATGAGAGATAGACTTATCGCCGGGCACGGTTACAGAACCACAAAGGCCGTTACTTTTTTTTATAATTTTAAATGGAGTTGTCATTAGGTGGTTTTTGATTCTCGAAGAATTAGTTTTTTATAGTGTCACGTACTTTCTTTGCCCTGCCGAAGTCTTTTATCAACCCCTCTGCATTGCCTTCTTTTATATGGTCTTTGAGGGTCTCTAGTTCTCTCTGAAAACCCTCGATAACATCTACTATCGCCGTCTTGTTCATAAGGCAGATATCTTTCCACATATCGGGCGAGCTTGATGCGATGCGTGTAAAATCTTTAAAGCCGCCGCCGGAGTAATCAATGGCGGTCCTGTCTCCTGCGTCCGTACCGTCTACGGTATTGACCAGCGCGTAAGCAATAACATGAGGCAGATGGCTTACCGCACCCAGGATTGCATCGTGGGTCTTAGGGGCCATCTCTGTAACGATGCTCCCGACCGACTCCCAGATACCTCTGACCGCCGAAAGTGCCTCTGCGTCGGTATCCGAGTCGGGTGTAAGGATGCATTTTTTACCTTGATATAAAGTTGCAAAGGCCGCTGCGGCCCCGGAGAACTCTGTTCCTGCGATTGGATGACCTGCTATAAAATGGACGCCTCCCGGCAAGACCTTCTTTGCGTCACGTAAGACCGTTTCTTTAACACTGCCGCCGTCGGTTACTATCGCACCTTGTTTAAGGCTGCCCGCAGCGGTCTTTATGACGCTTGCAATACTCAAGACAGGGACGGCTAGAAATACAAGGTCTGCATCTTTTACGCCTTCGCAGACATCGGTTGAGTACGAATCTATAATGCCAAGCTCAATTGCCTTTTCTAGGTTTTCAACACCACGACCGACACCAACAACCTCGGTAACCAGCCCTTGCTCTCGCATAGCCAGAGCAAGAGAGCCACCGATAAGGCCAACGCCGATAATGGCGACTTTCCTAAAATGAAGGTCGTTATTAACTGTCATCAGCCCCGGTCCTATATGGTTCTTCCAACAGCCGTTGCGATATTGCCGAGTACATTCATAAGGCTATCGAACTTTGCCGGTTTAAGTGACTGCTCTCCGTCACAGAGTGCGTTTTCCGGGTCTGAATGTACCTCTATCATAAGGCCATCCGCGCCGACTGCTATAGCTGCCTTTGAAAGTGGCTCTACCAGCGACCAGTCCCCTGTGGCATGGCTCGGATCAATAAAGACCGGCAGATGGGTCTCGGCCTTAAGGACCGGTACGGCACTTATATCAAGCGTATTACGCGTGGCCCTTTCAAATGTTCTGATGCCGCGCTCGCAAAGAATAATATTGGTATTGCCCTGAGAGGCGATATACTCGGCACTCATAAGCAGCTCTTTTATCGTTGCCGAAAGGCCACGCTTCAGGAGCACCGGCTTCTTTGACTTTCCGACTTCAAGCAACAGGCGGAAGTTCTGCATATTCCGGGCACCAATCTGCAAGATATCGACATACTCGCACATTAGATCCAAATCCCTTGGATCCATCAACTCGCTGATGATAGGCATACCGGTCTTTTCCTTTGCGGCCTTGAGCATTTTAAGACCTTCTTCGCCAAGACCCTGGAAAGAATAAGGCGAGGTTCTAGGCTTAAATGCCCCGCCCCTTAATATCGATGCGCCCGAGGCCTTTACCTTCTCTGCGCAGTCTTCGAGTAACGCTACTGTCTCGACGCTACACGGCCCGGCTATTATCTGAATCTTATTACCACCAATCTTAACACCGTCTACGTCAAAGACCGTACCCTCTGGCCTCATATCCTTACATACCTTTTTATAAGGTTTAAGGATCGGCATTACCTTCTCAACGCCCGGCAGGGCCTCAAGCGGCAGACCGTCCAAAAGGGTCTCGTCGCCGATAGCACCGACTATGGTTATCTCCTCGCCCTGCGAAAGATGTACGGCCAAGCCGACCTCTTTTATCTTATCGGTGACGTGCTCGATCTCACCTGCTGTGGCACTCTTTTTAAATACAATAATCATCTGAATTCCTCCCATATTTCTTTATCTCTATTTAGTATTTATATTTATGAAGCTTAAAGTCCAGCCGATACCTTTTTGAGGGTCTCGACCAGACGTCTATTCTCATCCATCGTTCCAACGGTTATCCGCAGATACTGCGGCAGACCATAGCCCTGCATTGGCCTGACTATCACACCCTCTTTTAAAAGCGCATTATAAAGCCCCTTACCATCGCCAACCTTAACGAGGAAAAAATTAGCCTCTGTCGGAACACACTCGAAACCCAAGGCAGCCAGCTCTGCAAATAAAAACTCAATGCCATCGCTGTTGCACCGCTTTGAACGCTCAACGTGCTCGATATCGTCAATAGCTGCCAAAGCAGCACTTTGCCCAAGACTTCCTGCGTTAAATGGCTGGCGCACGCGATCCAGATAGTTTATCAGCTTAGGGCTACTAACGCCATAGCCAATCCGAAGCCCTGCTAGCCCGTAGATCTTGGAAAAAGTCCTAAGTACCACGACATTTGCCTTAGTAAGTGAGCCGTCCTTTATATACTCTATAGAATCAGGATAATCTTTAGTCCGAACATACTCAAAATAGGCCTCGTCCATACATACAATAACACCTTCCGGGAGCTTTGCCATAAAGGCCTTTAAAGCATCAGCACCAAAGGCTGTACCCGTCGGGTTATTCGGATTGGCCAGAAAGATCAGGCGCGTCCTGCCGGTAATGGCCGCCAGGATTGCATCCAGGTCAATCGTCAGATCCTTTAAAGGCACCTCAACCGAGACACCACCAGCAGCCGCCGTAACAAGCGGATAGACGGCAAAGGAAGGATCTCCCATTAAAGCCTCGTCACCTGTGCTAACAAAAGTCCTTATAAGCAGTTCTATTATCTCATTTGATCCATTACCAAGGGCTATCGAATCTGCGCCGACGCCGAGCTCTTTCGCAAGTCGTCTCTTAAGATAAAACCCCGAACCATCTGGATACCTGTTAAGCGTACCGAGCTCTGTGCTAATAGCCTCTATCGCCTTTGGCGAAGGACCAAGCGGGTTTTCATTGCTGGCAAGCTTGATCGAGCCCTCAATGCCAAGCTCTCGCTCGAGCTCTTCTATTGGCTTACCCGGAGGATAAGGAATTAACTTTTCTATCGCCTCTGGGACTATTATTTTTTTTAAAGTAGTTGTCATTTTATTTTTGTTTGCCTGGCCGACTCGGCCTGTTCGCCTGGCCGGCTCGGCCTATTTAGCCTTAGGATAAGATCCTAATACCTTAAAGAATGAACAGAGTCCTTCCAGCTCATCGAGCGAAGCAGCCACGTTATCGTCACCAGCGTGACCGTCAATGTCTATTAAAAAAAC
This sequence comes from Deltaproteobacteria bacterium, assembly GCA_024278765.1. GTDB lineage: Bacteria > Desulfobacterota > GWC2-55-46 > GWC2-55-46 > DRQE01 > JAJRSM01. The sequence continues at coordinate 83,102 of JAJRSM010000044.1, forward strand.
ATATTCCCATGCCTTGGTCTTTAAAGGTCGAGACTCTATCTTGGTAAGGTTTATATTACGTCTGGCAAATGGCGCTAGCATTGCGCTTAGAGCCCCGGGGCCGTCCTTTATCGCGCAGACGACCGAGGTCTTATCGTTACCGATCTTATCGCACTGCTTTGTCCCTATTACGAGAAACCTCGTATAGTTATTCGGTACGTCCTGGATACCGTCCTCGACGACACGCAGCCCGTACATATTCGCTGCGGCAAGTCCAGCTATTGCAGCGATGGACTTATCTTCCTCTGCCATACGCGCTGCCGTTGCCGTTGACGACACCTCGACAATAGGTATACCAGAAAGCTTTTCACGCAACCATTTGGTGCACTGCGCCAAGGCATGCGGATGCGAACAGATCTTTTTAATATCCTTTATATCACCTGTTTTGCTCAGAAGTGACGATGTAACCTCAAGCATTACCTCAGAGCATATCTTAAGCTTAGAGCTAACGAGCAGATCAAGGGTATGATCAACCGCACCTTCCGCCGTGCTCTCTACCGGAACCACACCGTAGTCTGCCTTACCTCGCTCAACCTCGTCAAAGACCTCTGCTATATCTTTACGAGGCAAGAACTCGCCTGACAGACCAAAGTGCTGCAACCCTGCCTGATGCGTAAAGGTCGCAAGCGGGCCGAGGAATGCAATGCGTAGCGGCTTGTCCAGTGATAGAGACGCGCTCATTATCTCTCTGAATATATGACGCAGCACAGGGGTCGGAAAAGGCCCTTTGTTCTTCTCGCCAAGGGCCTCCAAGACCTGCTGCTCACGCTCGGGTGCGTAGAACTCAAGGTTGTGCTGTTTTTTATACTCACCAACCTCTATTGCGCAGCCTGCCCTCTCGTTAATGAGCGAAAGGATCTGCGTATCTATCACATCGATCCGCTTGCGAAGGCTTCCCATATCCGCAACTTTCTGCGTATCAGTCTCAGTCGCGCCTTTAGCCTTTAGGCTATCTTTAATATCGATCATCACCTGATAAAAACTCCTTTAAATATAATTGATTAGCTTAATTTATTTTGTAGATAAATGCAATAAAAAAGAAGGAGGAGGCGCAGGCTGTAGCTTGAGGTGCTAAACAGGAAAAATGGGCTTGGTTTCTTAGGTTTTGTTTCGTGTTAAAACATACCCTAACCTCTCCGCTACATACAAGATTTCTAGTTTCAATAGATGGTTGACAAATCAATCTTCCCTGTAATATAAATAGACAAAATTCTTACAGCAGAAATAATTTCTTGTATTATTATAAAGTAACACTATAAAATAACGATTATAGAAGTATCCTTTTAAATTTAAACATGCAATGGTATAATAAAGTGTTAGCAACAGGTGAGAAAAATGAAATATCGCGCTGAGATTGATGGCCTAAGGGCTGTAGCCGTAATACCCGTCATCCTGTTTCATGCAGGTTTTGAATATTTCAGCGGTGGTTTTGTTGGCGTTGATGTCTTCTTCGTCATTAGTGGATACCTAATTACAACAATAATTCTCTCTGAAAAAGACCTAGGCACATTTTCTCTGATCAATTTTTATGAGCGACGAGCTAGGCGTATCCTACCTCCACTGTTTCTAGTGATGCTTGTCTCCCTTCCCTTCGCTTGGGTGTGGCTTTTGCCTTCTGATATGAAGGATTTTTCTCAGAGCTTGATAGCTGTCTCAACCTATGTTTCAAACATTCTTTTTTGGCGTCAAACCGGGTATTGGGGCGCGGCTAATGAACTGAAACCCTTCCTGCATACCTGGAGCCTGGCAGTTGAAGAGCAGTATTACATTATCTTCCCCCTATTTCTAATGCTAATGTGGCGATTCCGTAAGCGTTGGATATTCAGTGCCTTTTTGGTAATTGCAGCAGCCAGCCTCGCAATTGCACAATGGGGAGCATATAACAAACCTACAGCCAATTTCTTCTTATTACCAACGAGAGGCTGGGAGCTTGCTATTGGTGCTAGCATTGCCTTCTATCTTCTGTACCGAAAACAAACGGTTCGCACTCTCTTGTCTCATAGATTTATTAATGAAGTATTAGGCTTAGTTGGCCTATTAATGATTGGATATGCAATATATGCGTTTGATGAAACTGTACCGTTTCCCAGTTTCTATGCTTTGGTGCCGACTATAGGAGCAGGATTAATCATCCTTTTTACGTCATCACAGACCTTAGTTGGGCGATTGCTTGGAACTAAATTGCTGGTTGGAATTGGTCTAATCAGTTACAGCACTTACCTCTGGCATCAGCCCCTCTTTGCTTTTGCTCGCCATAGGAGTCTAGCAGAACCAAGTGGACTACTATTTGCGGTGCTTGCTGCCCTTTCTTTTCCGCTTGCCTACTTAAGCTGGAGATATATAGAGAGACCGTTCAGAAAAAAAGGAGGAGTGAGTAGGCAAACTATTTTCGTATTTGCGATAATTGGTTCGGTAGTGTTTATTGTAATTGGTTTAGCTGGGCATATGACAAATGGTTTTGGTGGTAGAACTACAAAGAACGGAATAACACTGCAGTCTATAGAAGAAAAACTGAAAGTAAACCACGGATTAAATAATGGCTGTGAAGGCACTTTTACATTATCACCCAATTGCAGGACAAGTGACGAGCCAGAAATAGTTATATGGGGTGATTCTTTTGCGATGCATCTGGTAAAAGGGATTATGGCATCAAATCCAGATGCAAGGATTATTCAAATGACTAAAAGTGTTTGTGGACCATTTTTTGATATTGCCCCTATTGTAGAACCAACATATACAGTTAGCTGGGCTCAGTGGACTTCCCCCGCTTTAGTAGACACATTTGATAGTACAATTACAAACAAACGGAGGTGTGTCTATGTCCAATCATAGGTATACAGAAGAGTTTAAGCAAGAGGCGGTAAAACAGGTGACAGAGCGCGGTCATTCTGTCAG
>JAJRSM010000045.1 GCA_024278765.1 Deltaproteobacteria bacterium
AGGCTGACCTCTTTGATTACATCGAGGTCTTTTACAACAAAACCCGGCGTCACAGCTACCTCGGTCAGCTGAGCCCGCATGACTTTGAAATGGCTTCATCAGGTAAAGGGTAGTTGTCTACTAAACTGAGGGAAGTCCATTTTATAGATTCGCCAATAAATTCTTAAACAGAATCGCCGCCGAGGTATCGCCGTTTATCTCAAGTTGGCGGGAGAAAAATACCGTATCCGGGTCTATCTTTCCGAGCAGTAGTTCGGCGAGGATCTTCACCTCGCCGCGCATCGTGACGTCGGGGGTGGCGGTTATATGCGGGACGACCTTTATGTCGTTGTCTTTTATAACGAGGTGGAAGCGTTTTTTTATATCGGTCGCCTCAAAGAGGAAGACCTTGCCGTCGAGTCCTTCAAGCTTGCGTGCGAACTGCGGGTTTTCCGCTAGGACGTGCGAGATAAATACGCCTGCGCCAAGGGCTTCCATCCAGAGTGGCATGAGTCGCAGCATCGGGCTTGCGATCTTTATGGCCCGAGCCCTTAGTCTGTTTTTTATCTCTTCTATGTTTTCAGTCATATTTTTATCCTGGTTGTCTGCGGTGTCTCAGGCCGCCCGAGTATTTTATAGTTTTGTTGCTCTAGTCCTTTCATCCTATCTTATCAAGGAAGGGATAGGAAATATAGATGCCGAAATAAATCTATGTCTCGTCTCTCCCGCACCAGAGTAATATTAACATTATTCTGGTATAGTACAATATACAAGGTGGGCTGTGTCCACCAAAAACCTTTTCACTTCCCTGTCATTGCGAGGAGCGCAGCGACGAAGCAATCTCGCCCCCCCCGTAGCCATGCGAACTAACGACAAGGATGACAGACTCTTTGGTTCAGGTTACAAACCTGAACCAACAATTGCAAGTGGGTAAAGCCCGAAGCGAAACCCAACGGTTTTTTTGAAAATATGTCGATAAATTTTTGTGCTTCGCAGGACAAAGAACTGCGAACTTTGTCATCCTGAACTTGTTTCAGGATCTGTACTTTTTGGAAGTTAAAGACAGATACTGAAATAAATCTTGCAGCCGTCTCAGACGGTCAGCATGACAGCATGGGAGACTTATCCTTAAACGCATGGCTGCCTGTTTATCTGTAAGGCCAGCTGTGATTGCATTCTTTACATCTAAGATTTTTCTTTGGCGCTATGATCGGAAAGCCCAGAAGCAACCAGCTTACAAAGGCCCCTCTCTTATCGGTCGAGAACTCGATCTCGTCGCTGCCGCACTCAGGGCACGCCGGCAGGGTGCTCGGAATATCCTCGGCACTCTCGGGTGGCGCGGCATCGGTATTCAGGATTTCTCTTGCGTCTTCAAAGTCTGACTCAAGGACCTTGACCCGCACCCCACCGATCAGGTTAGAGTACATCCAGTTCATCGTAACGGTATGCTCGTCGCAGACCACAGACTCTATGCCTGCAGCCTCTAAGGTCGCCGATAACAGGTGCGCCTCGACTGCTGTGCTAAACGATGCTACGGTCTTTAGTTCGTCCTGCATGACGACCCCTTCGCGTTAGAATGTTTTTATATCTTATCTCCGATATGTACGGCGGCTATTCCGCCAAAGAGGTTATAGTAGCGTACGTTAAATAGCCCGGCTGCTTCCATTATTTTTTTAAGCTCCTGCTGTGGCGGAAACTTTCTTATGGATTCATGCAGATAAGTATAGGCATCTTTATTGCCGGTGATGCGCTCGCCTATTATTGGGATAAGGTTTGATGAGTAGATATCATAGACCTTTTTAAAGACCGGGTTTTTCGGATGCGAAAACTCCAGGCATATTACTCGGCCTCCGGGCTTGGCTACGCGCGTCATCTCAGAGAATGCCCTATCCAGATGTGTTACGTTGCGAACACCAAAGCCGATAGTTACGCAGTCGAATGTATTGTCGGTAAAGCTAATCTCTTCCGCATTCCCTTGGACAAACTTCATGCCTTTTACAAAGCCTTTATCAATGCAACGCTCTGCGCCGACCTTAAGCATTTCGTGATTTATGTCAAATACAATAACCTCGCCGTCTGTTGTAACTCGCTCGGCCATTAGCATTGCGATATCACCGGTACCTCCGGCGACGTCGAGTGCACGGTCGCCTTTGCGAAGCCCTGTCTTACCGGCGACAAATCTTTTCCAGAGTCTGTGCACGCCGCCGCTCATAAGGTCGTTCATTAGGTCGTACTTTGACGCGACCGAGGTGAAGATCTCATTTACTCGCCCCTGCCGGTCATGCTCTGCGACCTCTTCGTAGCCAAAGCTAACCTTTTTATCTTCTGTGGTTTTTTCTGCCATTTTATCTTCCTCGCTAGATTCCAAGCTCTCTCCTTCGCCGCTCTCTTCTGTGCGTACTCCAGAGCCTAAGTCCCAAGACCCCGGAGATGATATAGCCGATGGTCGCCGGATAAGGAAGGCAAAGGAATGTAGGTACGTTCTCACCGGCAAAGACTGCAATGAGCGTCGATGATAATATTACCGAGGCAAGGACCAGCCCGCCTGTAATGCTGCGCCCAGTGGCTGCGATTTCACCGGAGAGTCCGTCGATGCCGTGGTGGATAAAGCCTATCTTCAGCTCGTCTTTGAGCGTTGTCTTAAGGAGTGTGTGTAGCTGGCTCGGCAGATCCAGTATAGTCGAGCCGAGATCATGGACAAACTCTCGTCCGCCTTCAATGTAGTTGCTGGGCGAGAATTTTTCTTTGATCATCCATTTCGTGACCAGAGGTTTTGCGACCTCCCACATATTTATATCCGGGTAGAGCTGGCGGCCAACGCCTTCGATTATTACCATTGATTTCTGCAAGAGCAGAAGATTCGGCTGAAGCGTCATCTCAAAGCGACGCGCCGTTTCTATCAGTTTCATCAGTAGCGTAGAGATATTTATATCGGCCAGAGATTTGCCAAAGATCGGCTCTGTAATATCGCGTAGTGCGTTTTCAAATTCGTGGATATCTACGTTTTTACCGATCAGCCCCATATCTCGGTGGATTATCGCCATGCGGCGGTAGTCCTGCTTTATAAGGCTGTGCAGCATTCCTGCCAGATAGGTGCGCATATCTTTATCAAGCCTGCCGACGATGCCAAAGTCCAGGTAGATGATAGTGCCTTCTTTAGAGGTAAAGATATTGCCCGGGTGTAGGTCGCCGTGAAAGACTCCGAACTCAAAGACCTGGCGGAAAAACGCATGTAAACCATTAACTGCGAGCTTTTTTATATCCAGCCCCATCTCTTTTATCTTTTCGGTCTCGTCTAGCGGTACACCATCGATGCGCTCCATCGTAAGGACCTCGTCGCTGGTATAATCCCAGTAGACCTCTGGTATCTTTACGTGCGGGTCGTTTTTGAAAAGGCGGCCAAAGCGCGTGGCATTCGAGCCCTCGATGGTGAGGTTCAGCTCGTTTTGTATGACGCGGGCGAATTCGGCTACGACCTCGACGGGGCGATAGCGACGTGCCACTGGTACGTGCTTATGTAGAAGCCTGGCAAGCGTCTGCATCACCGAGATATCGGCACTGATGATCTTCTCTATGTTGGGCCGTCTTACCTTTACAGCGACCTCGGTGCCGTCGTGAAGCGTTGCGTAATGGACCTGCGCGATAGAGGCCGAGGCAACGGGGCGTTCTTCAAAGCTTGCGAAGTTCTTTTTAAGCGGAGCCTTTAGTGAAAACTCAACGACCCGCTTAACCTCTTTAAAGTCAAAGCTCGGGACATCATCCTGAAGTTTTTTAAATTCTTCAAGCCACTCTGGAGGCAGAATGTCTGCGCGTGTCGATGCTACCTGACCGAGCTTTATAAAGGTCGGGCCAAGCTCTTCCAGAACAAGCCTTATACGCACAGGCGTGCTCAGACCCTTACCGCTCTTTCTTGCAAAGATTCTGCTTACAAAAGAAAACCACGGAAAGATATTAAGCTCAGAGACGACTCCGCCAAAGCCGTACCTTATGAGCGTTGATAGAATCTTCTTTATGCGTAGTATGTTTTTAAGTGTGTTTATATTCATTTTTTTAAAGGCTCTTTTGGCGTTACCCGCCACTTGAACTCTGATTGTTTTCAGGGCTTTCTATTAAAGCAGTTGCCATGGTAAGTCGCCACTGCGGTCAAATCTGTTACTGGTCTTTTTTTTCCAGTTCTTTTATGCGGTTTTCCAGTTTCTTAAGTTTTGCCTCGGTCTTTTTGATGCTGGCCTCGGCACTGTCTGCCTTTTCTCTTGCCACTCGTGCCATCTCTTTAATGGTAGTAAGCTCCGAGGTGGTGGCAATTCCTATTCTGTCTGCTATGGTATCTGCTATGCCGCTTACCTCGCCATCGACTTTGTTTTTACCGTCTTTAATCAGGGATACGAACTCTTTTACCCCTCGCACGCCCTCGGTGACGAGCTTGTTTTCTATTCGTTCTTTTGCGCCGAGCCCGTCGGTTGCGGTGTTGTCAGCACCTTCTTTTGTCTTGTCCTTATTTTCTGTTTTGCAGTCTTTGCTTGTTGGGTCAAGCTCGCAGGCAAGTTCTTTTAGTTTTTTCTCCAGTCCTGATCCTAGCAGTAGTGCTTTATCGAAAAAGTCAGACATGATCTGCCTCCATTTTTTGTTAGTCGAGGAAGGTAGCCTCGGCCTTGGCAACCTCAGCCGTGATCTTACCGGCCTTATCCAAGTACCATCCATTTACCAGATCGCAACCATATAGGGCTTTGAGTTTCTCCAGTGCTCGGGCGGGTGAGCTTACCTCGTTAAGGCGTTCTTTGTATATCTTTACGGTCTCTGCCGTATGTTTATAGTGCGGTGAGATCCTTAGCGCACTGATTTTCATCTGTGCTAGGTCTTTGGTAAACTCAATAAGCGACTGCGGTAGTGCGCTCATAATCGCAGTGCCGTTTATCGCAAAACACGGCTCGCCAAGGACTTCGCCTGTCTTTGAAGCATGGGGCATCGTCCGCAGCTCCAGACCGTCTGGGTCTTTAGAGCAATGATATTGGCACTCGGACTTTGTAAGGCCGTGTAGTCTGGAGCTATAGCACCGCCACGAAAGTGCCAGCGGCAGCTTTCCGTGCGCAAAGACCTCGCCCTTTACGGCAGCACCTTCCATATTATAGGCAATCGAGCTGCCCGAAAGCTCTACGGGAAAGGTAATGCCTTTTATGCCTTGATCTTCCAGAAACCGCACGGCCTCTCTGTTGTAGGTCTTAAGGTGCGGCCCGGCGAAGACCTCTTTCTTTGACGGGTCAACTATGCCAAGCACCGAGATGTCGTTGGCCTCTATCGGGAGCGGCAGGGCCGCGATATCTCTTACAATAGAGAGTTCGTCTTCGTTGGAGACAAGAGCAAGTGAGCTTACTATGACTTTTTTACCCGCTGCCTCCAGGGTGCTTGCTATGGCCTCTATATCTTTCGGAGCAAGACGGTTGCGCTTGGCACAGACGACCTCGCCGATATAGACGGTATTAACCTCCATATCCGCGACCTCTCCGTAGAAGCGCAGTAGCTCTGATTTACTCCAGTCAAATAAGACCGGCCCTAGTGTTAGTTCCATCTTGTTTACGTGCCTTTTGCTGCCTTGTTGATAGGTCTTCTATTGGTTCGAGATAACCTTTTTCTTTTTGTTGAAATCAGATTTAGAGACGTAAGTTATCAGTATGCAATAGCAGGTAGCTAAAAACAAGCAATTTTGTCTTAATTAGCCCTTGTAAAGGTATTGGTTTCGGGTGTGCTACGACTGCTTGTTTGCTTGACAATGGCGTGGCGTTCTTGTATCTTTTGGGTACAACAAATAGAGGCGTCTAATGAGATATTCTTCGAGCAAACTTCGCAGGGCCGTCCGTAAACTAATGGACGGACTTAAGGTCTGTACATTTTTGGCACTTGTAGTGGTGTGTTCGGTGGTCTTTTTTGGCACGCCGATCTTTGCCGAAAATGTTATACAAGCCGAGCAGGCCATACAGGAAGAGCTTGTGGTAGAGCAGCCGGTCGTTTCCGCAAAGGGTCTTAAAGCAGCGAAAGACCCGGACGCTAGCTCTGGCATTGTTGTAAGAGGCCAGGACAGATCAGAGGCCTCGGTCCTTGTTGCTGCTGTCCCGGCGAATGCTGTTCCAGCGGATGCTGCCCCGATTAAGGCTTTTAAGGAGAAGTGGGAGGGCAACCTGTATGATAAGCGTCACAACAAGTACCTTAAGTATGATAAAGACGGTCAGATAGACGCATCTCCTGAGGTCGTTCCGCTTGACTACCTGCCTAGAGATAGCGAGGGTTTTATAGACTGGACCAAGGCTATGAGAGACGGGCTTTTAAAGCCTTTGCCGACTATTACCGCTAAGCCTGGCCAAGAGATGGTGACGGTCAGGTATGATAAGGACGTTATTCTGCGACCCTCAAAGACCTTTATGCCGGATGTCATCTTTCCGCATGACGCGCATAATGATTGGCTAAACTGCGGAAATTGTCATGATGGCATCTTCAAGATGAAGAAGAAGGCTTCTGGGATTACAATGAAACGTATCTGGAAGGGCGAGTTCTGTGGCAGATGTCATGATAAGGTCGCCTTTCCGCTTAGGCATTGCTTTAGATGTCACGCAGGAGAGAGGGGTACAACGTTCGCCGAGCCCGAGGCGGTACCGGATAATTTTATAGAATATGAGGAGTATTAGGGTTGCCCCTTTTAAAAGAGCTCTTTCCTCTCTCTTGGTGGGAGAGGGTTAGGGTGTGGGAGGATCTAAATTAATTGTCACCCTGAATTTATTTCAGGGTCTGTATTTACTCTTTGCAAAAGGGGGACTAAGGGGGATTGTATTTTGATGTTTCGGTGCGTCCTCGCCCTGAAACCTATATGTTTGAATTTTTGCAAAGTGAGCTACGCTCACTGCTTCTTCCTTGTAGTTCTTAGTTTGCCCCTGCCGGGACGCTCACTGCGTGAGAGCAAAAGCTTTTGCAGGGGCGGGCAACCCCGTTCTTCGGCAACCGCACGATACGGCCTGCCCTAACTCGCTTCGCTCAGACACCCACCTCGCCGTATCGTCTCCGACCATTTAACCTGCGTATGCAGGCTGCCTTAGCCCTGCATACGACCACATACCCCCAAGGGTCTTTAAAGACAAGACGTAAACCATTGTTATTGTGAGGAGCGAAGCTGACGAAGCAATCTTGAAGTTTTATTTCTGCTGATATTTGAAGTTTGTCAACATATGTTGTGGTTTTTAGCTTTGTAAATAGTAGGATTAGGCAGGCAGGTTTTTATGAGTGCGTAGTGGTTTGTTTCTGGAACATGGGGAGTATTTTTTATTTTTAGTCAATCAGCACGTCATCATCTACTTCTCCCTCTGACTTAAAGCCTTTTATAACGCTTTTGTAGGCGGTAAAGGGTAGGTGGAGGACCTTGCCGACAAATGTTCCTTTGTCCTCGGTATGGTATTTGATGGTTTCCAGCGTGGCTGCGTGACAGCCGTAGGAGAGAAAGATTGCTGCGACCAGCAAGAGTAAAAAGTTTTTCTTCATCGATAGTAAACCTCCAAGATAACAAACCTCCAACCTTCTATAATATTTGCAAAGAGATCTAGTCCTGTTCGGTTATGACCTGTTTAGAGTATATACCGTTATATTTTATTTTTCAATATAACATCCAAGCGTCTCTGCCGTACCTTCAAAGGTCGAGAGGACGTTGTCTGCGCCTCCGTCCTTTATTGCACTCTTGTATGCCTCTGGATCTTTATAATAGGCCTCTACGGCGGCCCTGACCGTTCGTGTCACCTCGGCGACGTAGGTCTTTGTACGTTGGCGGCCCTCGAGCTTTACCGCACTAACGCCAGCTTCAATAAGGTCTGGTAGTACGGATAAGGCATTTAAAGACTCCGGCTCTTCAAAGGCGTATGAGAGAGAACCGTCTGGCAGGACGTAACGTCCCTTACAACATGTCGGATAGGCCGAGGATTCGTCCTTTGAGAGACGGTTTAAGAGTACGTTATTCAGTGTTATCGATAGAGAGCCGTCGTTGCTATTGTTAAAGCGAACAAAGCGCGAGGGTGAGCACGCGCCCTCGGTATTGGTAGAAGCTCCGGTTAGAAAACTTGAGAGATAACACCTGCCTTCTATATTTATGCAGAGTCCGCCGAGCATAAAGACCTCTAGTTCGACGGTCGTTTTAGCGGCGATTGCGGCAATCTCGGCGATGGTGACGACGCGCGGCAGGACGACGCGCTTTACGTTAAAGGCCTTCTGATAGAAGTTTATGCTCTCGTAATTCGATGCACTTGCCTGAACGCTCAGGTGTATATTTATATCCGGGTATTTTTTACGTGCGTAGCTGAGGACGCCGAGGTCTGCAAGTATTATAGCGTCTGTGCCAAGGGCTACGGCACGGTCAACTGAGTTTTGCCAGACTATAAAATTATCGCGCTGCGGAAAGGTATTGATGGCGATATAGAACTGCTTGCCTTTTTGTCGGATGAGCTCTACGCCTTCCTGTAGTTCTTCGGGGGTGAAGTTAAGGCCTTCGAAGTTCCGCGCATTTGTTGCGTCGCTAAAACCCAGATAGACGACATCCGCGCCGTTATTTACGGCGGCCTTTAAAGATGCGTAGTTCCCTGCCGGGGCTATTATCTCTACCCGCTTGTTGTTAGTGGCTGATTTTTCAGTCAAATCAGTTTTCCTTTTGTACGAGATATTTTAATGTATATAAAAAGGCCCGCCCCTTGGGGGTGGGCCTTTTTTATCTGAAAATTATGAAAAAAGCTCTAAAACGGTATATCGTCGAGCTCTGGCGGATCATTTTCGCCGGCCCTAGGTGCGCCTGCCGGTGCAGACTGGTTTTGTTTTTGGTTTTGGTTCTGGCCCGGACTGCCTAGCATCTGCATCTGGTTGGCGACTATCTCGGTTGTATATTTTTTATTACCGTCGCGGTCTTCCCACTGGCGCGTCTGTATGCGGCCTTCTATGTAGATCTGCTTACCTTTATTCAGGTATTGTCCGCAGATCTCGGCGAGCTTAGAAAATACAACAATCTTGTGCCACTCGGTCTTTTCCTGCTTGTTGCCGTCTTTGTCTTTCCAATTCTCGCTTGTTGCAAGCGTGAAGTTCGCTACTGCCGCGCCGCTTGGCGTATAGCGTATCTCGGGGTCTGCCCCGAGCCTGCCTACTAGAATTACCTTATTTACTCCTGCCACTTGTGCCCCCTCCGGGCAGATGCCCTATAATAATAATTTTATTTTTTGCGTATTGATTAAGGTTTTAATTTATCATCTGAGAGGGTAAAGTTCAAGGCTTTTTAAAGAGGTGTGTGATGTGGGGGGTTACCTTTATATATCAGTTTGACTTAACAGGTCTAAAAAAGTAAACTCTTACAATGTCTTTCAGGAATATTCTGGTATGGTCTATGTGCCTGCCTATTACATTAATTCTGTTTCCTTTTGCCGTTGGCTCTTATCTGATAGATAAGAGCGGGAACGGGGTGCACAGTGTCGCCTCGCTCTGGTTGAGAATTTGCCTTATATTATCTGGTGTTAAGGTGCAGGTGAGGGGCCTGGAGAATATTCCGAAGAGTGGTGGTCCTTTTATCCTCGCCTCTAACCATAAAGGGGCCTTTGATATTCCGGCATTACAGGCCAATATTCCGATACAATTCAGGTGGATAGCCAAGAGCGGGCTCTTTACTATTCCTTTTACGGGCTGGGCCATGCGGATGGCAGGTTATATCTCGGTTGATACGCACTCGGGCAGGGCATTTCTTACAAGTATAAGAGCGGCGGTACGTAAGATTCAGGGCGGGACCTCTGTCTTGATCTTCCCCGAAGGCGAGCGGAACACGGCCCCAGGGCTGTTGCCATTTAAAAAAGGCGTTTTCCTGCTAGCTGTAAAGAGCAAGGCCCCGATAATACCGATTGCTATAATTGGTACGGAGAAGATACTTCCGCGCGGTCAGTCGAGGATAAGGCCGGGGCTTGTAAAGATAGCCTTCTGTCCGCCTATAGAAAGTATCGGGCGCAACGCTCAGACCCTCGATGATATGACGCGCGAGGCAATAGAGCGAGAGATGAAGAAGTTTTAAAACAAAAGAGTTAAACCTTTAAAGATAAGGAAGGTAGAGTTTGAGTGTTAAAAAGCCGTTTAAGGTAATTCCGCTGGGAGGCCTCGGCGAGATAGGTCTGAATATGATGGCGATGGAGTATGACGACTCCATAATAGTCGTTGACTGCGGTCTTATGTTTCCAGAAGATTATATGCTAGGGATCGATATCGTCATACCTGATGTGACTTACCTTATTGAAAATAAAGACAAGGTCAAGGCCTTTATCCTGACGCACGGCCATGAAGACCATATCGGTGCTTTGCCTTTTATATTGCGTGAGGTCAATGCCCCGTTATACGGCACGGCCCTTACTATCGGTTTTATAAAGAACAAGCTGGAAGAGTTCGGTCTGCTGGAGCAGACGACCTTTAATGTAGCAAAGCCGCGTGATGTAGTCGAGATCGGCCCGTTTAAGGTCGAGTTTATACGGGTCTGTCACTCTATCGTCGATGCCGTCTCGTTGGCTATTCAGGCAGGGGACATGACGGTTATCCATACCGGCGACTTTAAGTTGGATCAGAGCCCGGTTGACGGCGAGGTGACGGATTACGCGCGTTTTACGCATTATGGCGAGCAGGGCGTGACGTTGCTTCTCTCGGACTCTACGAATGTCGAGAAGGGCGGGATGACACTCTCCGAGAGCCTGGTAGGCGGTTATCTGGAGGAGATCTTCAGGGACTGCGAAGGCCGTATCATAGTAGCTGCATTTTCTTCAAATATTCATCGTATTCAGCAGGTAATAGATGCTGCCGTTAAGTTCGGTCGGAAGGTCGTCCTGAATGGCCGTTCTATGGTTTCTAATATCGCAATTGCCAGAAGTCTAGGGTATCTGAAGGTAAAAGAAGACGTCCTTCTCGATATCAGAGAGCTTGCTGACGTTCCTGCCGAAGAGCTGGTCTTGCTCACTACCGGCAGCCAGGGCGAGCCTATGAGTGCGCTAACGCGGATGGCGATGGATAACCATAAGCAGGTAAAGATAACAGAGGGCGATACCGTGATCCTTTCATCCAAGTTTATTCCGGGCCACGAAAAGGCGATATCATCTATGATGAATCACCTCTATAGGCGAGGGGCCGAGGTTATATATGAAAAGGTATCGGAGGTTCATGTCTCGGGCCACGCAAGTGCCGAAGAGCTAAAGATAATGCTTAATATGGTTAAGCCAAAGTTTTTTATTCCGGTACACGGCGAGTACCGCCATCTGGTGCGTCACGCACGTCTGGCTAAAGGCGTTGGCATACCGGCCGAGAACGTCCTTGTCATCGATGACGGCGACCTCGTAGAGGTTACCAGTGATAAGATGGAGCTTACCGGTAAGGTCGAGTCCGGTAGGGTCCTGGTAGACGGCAAGGGCGTGGGGGATGTCAAAGAGATGGTCCTGCGTGATAGGAGGCACTTATCGCGCGACGGCATGGTTATTGTTGTCGTATCTATCAGTGCAAAGACCGGCGATATAGTCACCGGCCCGGATATCTTTACGCGTGGCCTTGTTACCGAAGAAGATAGCGAAGACCTGCTGGAGGTTGCTAGAGTTTCTGTCATTGAGGCGATAGAGGCTGTAAATACCGAGGTACGCTCGGAGCAGTTGGAGATAAAGGAAGAGGTCAGGCTCGCTATTAGGCGTTTATTTAATAAGGCCTTAAAGAGAAAGCCGGTGATACTGCCTGTGATAATTGAGATATAGTTTTTGTTGCCGGTCCTGCGTGCTGCTGAGGGCTAGTTGTAGCATGTAAAAAAGCCTGTGATAATTGAGATTTAGTAGTAGTTGCCTACGTTGTGTTTTATCGGGGTTTAAATTTCCCTTTTAAAATTCCCCTTTGCTAAAGGGGTAGGTTGGTTAATAGCCAATTTGTCATGCTGACCGTCTAAGACGGCTTGTTGATTTATTTCAGCATTTGTTTTTAAATTAGTTAAAATACAGATCCTGAATCAAGTTCAGGATGACATGTTTTTTGGTAAGGAGCAGGTAATAAGGAAATTATTATTTTGTTTTGAGGCGGAATATGAAAGACGAGATTGCTTCGTCTCTGCCCCTTCGCAGGCAGCTCGCAATGACAGATATTTTTTTACCTCCCCCTTTGTAAAAGGGGGACTGAGGGGGATTTAATCACGGTTGATGATTTAGGTCTCGAGGCGGGGACGCACCGAAACATCAAGATTGAGATATAAAAAAGGGCAGTCATTGCGAACGAAGAGGCAGAGCCTCGTAGAGAAGCAATCTATTTTTAGTAAAGCAGGGTAAGGACGAGCGTCTAATGTATAAAAGGGTCTTTTAAAACTTGCAAGAGTTGACAGAATGAATGGTTCAAGTTGCAAACTTGAACCAACAAAGCAGAAAATTACGTTCCTTTATCGCCATGACTACCTTGTGCATGCAGGCTTAAAGGCCTAAGAATACCGTCCGTCATTAAAGACGATGGAACGTGGACCTATCTACATTATAGGCTCAAAAGCCTAAGGGTGGGCTCGGTCTCTTCTCTCCCGTACCAGAGTAATATTAACACTATTCTGGTATAGTACAATATACAAGGCTGGGTAGAGCGCAAGGGGCAAAGCCCCGAAGTGAAACCCAACATGTAACAAGTAAGATTAAGGTTCAAGTTGCAAACTTGAACCAACATTATAAAAGACGAGATTGCTTCGTCTCTGTGTTCCTCGCAATGACAAAGGAGAGGGCAGGGACTTTTTTGGTGGGCGCAGCCCACCCTATAAAGAATACAAAAGGCTAATCCTATGAAAAAACCAGTCGTATACTTCACAAACTTACGCACCACCCCGGGGCGGTCTTTAATAGACAAGCTTGGCGAGTTGCTCGTAAAGCTCGGCGTTGGCGAGGGCGGTATCTATAAGAAGGGTGATATAATCGCCGTAAAGTTGCACTTTGGCGAGAAGGGCAATGCGTCCTTTATTCGCCCAGTCTTTGTTAGAAAAGCCGTCGATGCGGTGCGTGCAAGCGGAGCCGAGGTCTTTCTGACCGATACAAATACGCTTTACGCAGGCAGCCGTATAAATAGCGCTGGCCACCTGAGAACAGCTATTACCAACGGCTTCGGCTATGCGCAGGTAGATGCGCCGCTTATTATAGCAGACGGCCTTCGTGGCGAGAGTAGCGTGAATATAGAGGTAGAAGGCAAGCACCTTAAAGAGGTCAGTATAGGGCGCGAGATCGTCTCGGCAGACGGGTTGGTAGTCTTTAGCCATTTTAAGTGCCACGAGCTTACCGGCTTTGGCGGGGCTCTGAAAAATATGGGGATGGGTTGCGCCAGTCGCCAAGGAAAGCTTACGCAGCACTCGACCTGCGCGCCGGTTGTTAATCAGGAGACCTGTACGGCCTGCGGCGTGTGTGTGCCGAGTTGCCAGGTAGACGCCATTGGGGTAGATAAGGTGGCCTTTATAGATGATAGGGTCTGTACTGGCTGCGGCTTCTGCATAGCGGTCTGCCCGGAGAAGGCTATAGATGTGAGCTGGAATGAGGAGACCGGGACTATTCAGGAAAAAATGATGGAGCATGTTAAGGGGGTAATGAAGGGTAAGGAAGCCAGGACGGTCTTTATAAACTTCATAACGCAGGTAAGCCCGAACTGCGATTGCTACGGTCACAACGACGCACCGATAGTCGGTGATATTGGAATTATGGCCTCGACCGACCCGGTTGCTATCGATCAGGCCTCGGCTGATATGGTAAATGCGCAGCTGGGATTGGCAGGGACGGCCCTTGAGACTGGCCACGCCCCGGGTGCGGATAAGTTCCGTGGGGTCCATCCGACAATAGATTGGACGGTACAGCTCGCTTGCGGCGAAGAGCTTGGCATTGGGCAGAGGGACTACGAACTCTGCGAGATATGAATCTTGATGAGCTGTTAAGGGTTTGCTTTTAAAAGGTTTTTGAGCGTTGCGTTTCGCCAGAGCCCTGAATCTTAAGGAAAATCGCAGAAAATCAGCCTTTTTTTTAACTCGGTGCGACCTTTAAGAGCTTGACATCGCTAAGAACTTTGTGATAGAAAAAGACATTTATTCGGTCCTTAAAGTCCGGCAACGCACTGCTACGTCGCTTGTGTTTGGGCATTGTGTCGTTGATAGTTCTCTGGGATAGTTTTTTGTATTTGCCTTTATATATTTGTATTTGCATTTATATAAATGATCTTTAGTTAACGTACCTTATTTATCTCTTAACAGAGGGGTTTCCACTTAGTCTTATGATATCCGTAGATATAACTTTTATATACCAGGTTATAGCATTCCTTATAATGCTGGTTATTCTCAAGCAGGTACTATTTAAGCCGATCCTTGCCATTCTTGCCGAGCGTAAAGAAAAGACAGAGGACACCTTTGAGGGTGCCGCTGCCATAGAGGCCGAGATTGAAGAGGGCAATGAGGGCTTTAAAAAGCGTATCAGCGAGGCCGAGATCAAGGCGCAGGAAGAGCGCGGTGCTATTCGTCTGGCTGCTCTGGAAGAGCAGAAGGTCATTGTCGAGGAGACTCGTACCGATCTACAGGGTGATATAGCCAAGGTAAAGGAAGAACTCGCAGGCAATAGGGAACAGGTCCTTGATGGGCTTTTGAAGGAAGCTCCTAAGATCTCTCGTGTTATAGCCGAGAAGATGCTGGAGCGTGCCCTGCCGATACTTATGCTAATCATCACAGCGGTGCTTTTGCCCTCTGATGCCTTTGCTGCCAGTGATCCTGGAACAACATTTATGTGGAAGGGTATTAACTTTGTTGTCCTTGTTGTAGCCGTTATTATAATCTGGAAGAAGTTTCTTAAGGGTGCTCTCGAAAATCGCGCCAAGGATATTCAGGCCCTCATAGCCGAGGCCGAGGTAAAGCGTAAAGAGGCCGAGGCCAAGCTTGCCGAGTATAAGCAGAAGGAAAGCGGCTTTGCAGCCCTCATAGCCGAGGCCGAGGCCCGTATAAAGAAGGACGCAGAACTTGAGAAGGAAAAGATAAAGGCCGAGGCCGCAGTGATGGTCGAAAAACTTAGAGAACAGGCCCGTACCACCGCAGAGTATGAGATAGAGCGTGCCCGCGTGGCACTTAAGAGAGAGGCCGCTCTGCTCGCCATGGAGATGGCAAAGACGATTATTGATAAAGAGATCAGGGCCGATGATCAGGACAGACTGGTAAAGACCTATATTGATAAGTTGAGGCTGAATTAATGAAAAAAGCAGGTGTCGCAAGAAAATATGCAAAGGCCTTGATAGATGTAGCTGCCGAGAATAACGGTGTAGAGAGCTATGGCAAGGAGCTGGCTTCTGTAATAGAGGCCCTTGGCGTAAGTAGCGAGCTAGGTAAGGTATTGCTTAATCCCATGTATACTCTTGATGAACGCCAGGCCGTCGGTGACGGACTCAGCGATAAGCTCGGGGTATCGACAGAGGTGAAGAACTTTTTCCGTTTACTTATTGAGAGGCGGGGCATTTGGCTTCTCTCTGATATAGGCACTGCCTATTCGCGTTTTGAGGATGATATAGCCGGTCGTGTTCGCGCCCAGGTGCAGGCCCCGACAGAGCTTGCTGAAGCAACGCTTAATGATGTCAGGGAAAAGCTTAAGGCAGAGACCGGCAAGGACGTGATACTCACCTTTAAGAAAAACCCCGAACTTATAGGTGGCTTTGTGGTGAGGATGGATAACCTTATATTGGACGGGAGCATTAAGGCTCAGTTAGAGAGCATGCAAGAAAAATTATTGGAAGGAGCCGTTTGAGATGATCAATGCAGGAGAGATAAGCGAGCTTATAAAAAGCCAGATAAAGGGCTTTGAAAAGGGCGTAGATGTCGAGGAGATCGGGACGGTAATCTCGGTTGGAGATGGTATCGCCAGAATATATGGGCTGGAAAAGGTCATGGCCGGCGAGCTTGTCGAGTTTCCGGGCGAAATATTTGGAATGGTCTTGAACCTTGAGGAGGAAAATGTCGGTGTCGCGGTCTTTGGCGCTGACTACACTATCAAGGAAGGCGATACGGTAAAGCGTACCGGCAGGATCGTTGAGGTCCCTGTTGGTGAAGAGATGATGGGGCGTGTTGTTGACGCTCTTGGTAATCCCATCGATGGTCTCGGCCCTATAAATACGAAAGAGAGAAGACAGGTCGAGATAAAGGCTCCGGGCATCGTCGATAGGCAGCCTGTTACAGAGCCGCTACAGACAGGGCTTAAGGCCGTTGATGCTATGATCCCTATCGGGCGTGGTCAGCGTGAGCTTATAATCGGAGATCGTCAGACGGGTAAGACAGCCGTTGCCATCGATACTATCATTAATCAGAAAGGCCAAGACGTTTACTGTATATACGTCGCTATCGGGCAAAAGCAGTCAACGGTTGCTCAGATAGTTGAAAAATTAAAAGAACACGGTGCTATGGAGTATACCGTAATCGTCGCGGCTACGGCCAGTGAGTCGGCACCGCTTCAGTTCCTCGCTCCTTATACGGGTGCTACAATCGGCGAGCTCTTTAGAGACAGTGGCCGTCATGCACTTGTTATCTATGATGACCTCTCTAAGCATGCCGTTGCGTATCGCCAGCTTTCGCTTTTGCTCAGGCGTCCTCCGGGGCGTGAGGCATTTCCGGGAGACGTCTTTTACTTACATTCCAGGTTGCTTGAAAGAGCGGCTAAGCTTAGCGATGATAGGGGCGGTGGTTCTTTAACGGCACTTCCTATCATTGAGACGCAGGCAGGAGACGTCTCGGCCTACGTTCCGACAAATGTTATCTCTATTACAGATGGTCAGATCTACCTTGAGACCTCGCTTTTTCATTCAGGTGTAAGGCCTGCTATTAACGTTGGTTTGTCTGTCTCTCGTGTTGGTGGAGCCGCGCAGATCAAGGCCATGAAGCAGGTCGCCGGTACTCTCAGGCTCGATCTGGCGCAGTTCCGTGAACTTGCGGCCTTTGCCCAGTTCGGTAGTGATCTGGATAAGGCAACGCAGAATCAGCTCGAACGTGGTAAGAGGCTCGTAGAGATCCTTAAGCAGGGCCAGTATAAGCCGATTAAGGTCGAGAAGCAGGTTATCGCGATCTATGCTGCTACTAACGGCTATGTCGATGAATATCCTGTAACAGCGGTCGTAAAGTTCGAGGCCGAGCTTGATGCGTTTTTGGAGGCTAGGCATACCGATCTTCTCCAGGCAATCAGAGAGAAGAAGAAGCTTGACGACGACCTCAAAGGCAGGATCGAGGGCGTTATCAAGGACTTTAAGGGCAGCTTCTCAGCCTAAGACGTGTGGTAGGTATCCGCCTTTGGCGGGTTGTATCAATAAAATTATCTAAAAAGAGAGTTCTTATATAGATGCCGACATTAAGTGATATTAAGCGTAGAATCAATAGTGTAAAGAATACGCAGCAGATAACCCGTGCGATGAAGATGGTCTCGGCCGCTAAGTTGCGGCGCGCCCAGGACGATATCGTCTCTACCCGGCCTTATGCCGATAAGATAAAGACCCTCGTTGGTTCTTTATCCGGTATGGTCTCTCCCGATAGTAACCCGCTCTTCCAGAAGTTGGCTGGTGGCGAATCTTCTAAGGATACAAAGAGATCAGAGAAGACTCAGGAAGCAAAGGGGCAGGAAGAGGTAGTAGATGAGACGGTTGAAGTTGTAGAGGCCCCCGGCACCAGCTATGCACCAGAAGAGGATGCGGCTGCCGCCAAAAAGAAGATAGAGCTTATACTACTGACCTCAGACAGAGGTCTTTGCGGCGGCTTTAACACCTTGCTTATCAGAGAGGCAGAGGGTTTTCTTGCTGACCATGCGGATGACGAGATCTCGCTCTACTTGATAGGTAAGCGCGGTGCTGATTATTTCAGAAGGCATCTCGGCGAAGGTGGTAAGAGTAAGGATATGGGTGTAGCAAGGCCTACTTATGAGATGGCAAAGGCGATATCAGCGGAGATTACCGCAGATTATCTTGAAGACCGTGCCGATGAGGTCTATGTAATCTATAGCGAGTTTCAGAGTGCTCTTACGCAAGAGCCTGTACTGCAGAAGATATTGCCGGTGACCCCACCTGCGCCACCAGTTGAGGCCGTAGCGGTTGACGGCGAGGCGGTAAATGCCGACGCAGAAGCCAGTGGCGCAAGCGATCTGGATGAGTGTATTCTTGAGCCTTCGGCTCAAGAGGTCCTTGACAGTCTGCTTCCTAAATATATCGAGGTACAGGTCTTTAGGTCTTTGCTAGAGTCCTCTGCCAGCGAGCACGGTGCGCGTATGACCTCGATGGACTCGGCATCAAGGAATGCGTCGGATATGATAGACAACCTGACGCTTATCTACAACAGGGTTCGTCAGGCCGCGATTACAAAAGAACTTATGGAGATTATCAGCGGGGCTGAGTCTCTTAAGTAATAGAGAAAGATAAGACCACGTCCTGCTAGATTGCCGGGGCGTAGGCTAAGTGTTTAAAACAAGTATTTGATAATCGAAGCGTCATAGGTATAATAAAATAGCCCTAGACGATTCAATCCGGAGGTTTTTCAGAATGAGCGAGGATAAGAACTTAGGAAAGATTGTGCAGGTCATCGGACCTGTTCTTGACGTGGAGTTCCCACCCGGGCACTTGCCACCTATATTTAACGCGCTTAAGGTTACCAACAAGAGCCTAAGCGATGAGCCGTGGAATCTTGTTATCGAGGTTGCTCAGCATATTGGTGAGAATCAGGTGCGTTGCATTGCAATGGACGGTACCGAGGGCCTTGTAAGGGGCGCAGTCGTTAAGGATACCGGCGAGGGAATAACCGTTCCGGTCGGCGAAGGAGTGCTGGGTAGGATAATGAATGTAACCGGTGACCCAGTCGATGAGCAGGGTCCGATTAAATCATCGAGGCGCGACCCGATCCATAGGCCTGCCCCTGAGTTTAAAGATCAGTCAACCAAGATGGAGGTCTTTGAGACGGGCATTAAGGTCGTCGATCTCCTAACCCCATACCTTAAAGGTGGTAAGATCGGACTCTTCGGCGGTGCCGGAGTTGGTAAGACGGTTCTTATCATGGAGCTTATTAATAACGTTGCTATGCAGCACGGTGGTTACTCGGTCTTCGCCGGAGTCGGCGAGAGGACAAGAGAGGGTAACGATCTATGGCGCGAGATGAAGGAGAGTGGCGTTATCGATAAAGCCGCGCTTGTCTACGGTCAGATGAATGAACCTCCGGGTGCTCGTGCGCGTGTTGCGCTATCGGCCCTTACCGTATCAGAGTACTTCAGAGACGAAGAAGGCCAAGACGTGCTTCTATTTGTCGATAATATATTCAGGTTTGTTCAGGCCAACTCAGAGGTCTCGGCACTTCTTGGTCGTATCCCGTCTGCCGTTGGTTATCAGCCAACACTCTCAACCGATGTTGGTGAGTTACAGGAGAGGATTACCTCTACAAATAAGGGTTCTATTACCTCGGTTCAGGCTATCTACGTACCTGCCGATGACCTTACAGACCCGGCACCTGCTACGACATTTGCCCATCTTGATGCTACGACGGTGCTCTCTCGTCAGATCGCCGAGCTCGGAATCTATCCGGCCGTTGATCCGCTTGACTCAACCTCTCGCATCCTTGATCCGAATATCATCGGTGACGAGCATTATAATACTGCTCGTGAGGTGCAGCAGATACTTCAGAAGTATAAAGACCTCCAAGACATTATTGCTATTCTCGGTATGGATGAACTCTCAGAGGAAGATAAGCTTGTTGTATCAAGGGCGAGAAAGATCCAGAAGTTCCTCTCGCAGCCGTTCTTTGTTGCCGAGCAGTTCACAGGCCTACCCGGAAAGTACGTTGGTATCGCCGATACGATGAAGGGCTTCCAGCAGATCGCAGCAGGCCAGCATGACGACGTGCCTGAGCAGGCATTTTATCTCGTCGGTACTATCGAAGAGGCTCTGGAAAAGGCAACTACACTTTAATATCTATACTGTACTACGGAGTAATTAACTAGATGGCAGATGCAACGAAATTCGAGGTCGTAACGCCGACAGGGATTATCCTCTCGGTAGATGTAGAGGATATATATGCCCCTGGGGAGAAGGGAGAGTTCGGTGTGCTCGAAGGACACACCGACCTTATCTGTAACCTTGTCTCTGGTGTTGTTAAATATAAGACCGGCGGAACTTTAAAGACTATCGCCGTTGGCGGTGGTTACGCCGAGGTAGCCCCGGGTAAGGTAAATCTGCTTGTTGACATAGCCTATATGGGTGAGGATATAAATGCCTCTGAGGTTACGGCAGAGCTTGCCGCAGCAGAGAAGGCAATAGACGGTGTATCAGAAGACGACCCGGACTTTGCAGCCAATAAGGCAACGGCAGAGTTTGCTAAGATAAAACTCGCAGCAGCAGGCGGCTAGCTCACTGCGTGAGGGCAAAGTCCTTTAGGAAGTTTCGTACCATGCGTAGCAAAGAATTATCTCGATGAATATGCTGTGCGCAGTACCCACATGCGTGGGGGCACAAAGTCCTTTAGGAAGTTTCGTACCACGCATAGTAAAGAATTATCTTGATGAATATGCTGTACGCAGTACCCACATGCGTGATGGCAAAGTCTGTCAAAGTAATTTATCACATTGCGTAGCACAAAGTTTTATTGATGAATATGCTGTACGCAGTACCTGTGCGCAGCACCACTTTGTCATGCTGCCCGTCTGAGACGGCTACAAGATTTATCTCAGCATCTGTCTTTTTAAGCATGAGCAGGTAGCTCCAGGAACAGAGACTGAAACAAGTTCAGAGTGACAAGTTTTGTAGTGATGATGGTTCTTAGTATGTTTCGTAGGTTTGGATGAGTAAGGGTTTTTATCCTGATTACGATACAACTTGGTTTTTACTTTTTGATTAGTTTTCCCCCACGCATAACCTGTTGGTTACCCAATGCGCAAAACACTTCTTTTAATATCTCTTCTACTTTTTATTTTCTTTCTATCTATATCCACGAAGGCCGATGCCATGAGGGTCATCCCTTATAAGGCAGCCCCTGATCAAGTACTTGTTCTCTATAACGCCGATTGGCAATCGAAGACTCCTGTACTTAAAAAGACGCAAAACATTGGTAACGAATCTGAAGAACTTGCCAAGTACTACGCACGTATGTATACGGATCCGACTACGGGCAAGCGTCCTTACCTGCTTGGCCTCAAGTGTCGTCATAAGAAGTTCGACCGAGACCTGAACAACTGGTATATAAAAGAGGCTAGCAATGATAATGCTAACGCGATCCGCTATAAGGGTAAGGGCCGTGCTCCGCAAGAGCCAGTCTTGCGTGACCTGCGCCGGGTCGAGATAAAGATCGATGAGCCAGTGCCGGATCTCGAATCGATCCAACTTAGTATCCGTTCTAAGCTTACTAACGAAAATATCACCGTACCAAAGGCCGCAGCTGGCGGCGTAAAGGCCAAGGGCTATTATATAAAGAAAAACAAGGCGAGCTACCTGCTAACCCTCGATGCCTCTAGGTTTTTTAGTGGCTCGGTGACGGTCTTTTTTAGTATCAAGGACAAGAAAGGAAAGACGATCAAAAGCCTGAAGCTCGCCTATTATGATTACCTTGATTTTGAGTTTTCAGAGAGAGGGCTGGACGGCGTAGCCGATGACAAGATTCTGGAAGAAGATGTCTTGGAGCCTGTCAGAGATTTTCTTGAAGATCCTAAGAATGCCCTGCCAAGCGGCGTGCTTTTAAAGGACCATATTCTTTATATCGTTGTGATGCGTGGAATGCCGATCTCGGCCAAGGGTGTATACGGTGCAGAGCGCGGGGCGACGGCAAATAGGGGTGATCACGGCGTGCGTGGCTCGCTCCAGCAGCGTCTGCAGACGATCTACTATGACTGGGAAGGGAGGTTCAGGCCGCCGGTAGTGGTAATGCCGATGAAAGAAGGGCCGGACTCGGCAAGCGGTGTTGTTAGCTATGTCATTACAACGGCTCTGCGTAGCTCTCAGACTGGGCTCCGGTGGAATCCGTATATGCATAAGGACGCCTATGCCTATACATCGCGAAGGGTTAGAGAGCCGGATTTCTATCAATTAGCTCCGCTTAGGGTCAAGAGAGAGATGGTTATGCCAGGCCAGTTTGCATACGGTGTTACGCGCATTGAAGGTCATGACCTGGAAGACGCAAAGAGGATAATAGATTATTCATTATATGCCTCAAAGTATCTACGGCCAGAGATGGATTGCCGGGTTAGAGCGGGCCTTGCAAAGGAGAATAAAAAAGAGATTACGGATCTAACCGAGCGTATGCGCAGGGTCGAAAAAGAAGGCCTCTGGGGTGCAGATGAACTGAAGGCACTTGGTTTTATCACTCAGATAGATAAGGGTAATTATAAAGATCATAAAGGCCAAGGTGTACCTTTTATGGCGCGTCCTCCGGGAGAAGATGGTAGTTGCGGTAAAGGTAAAGATGAAAAGGCCGACTGGAGTGTGGCGGGTTTTTATCCCGGCGGAATGCACCGCCATGTTGAGAGCAGTAACGGGCTAAATTACAGCAGGTCTTCAGTGTGGCGGCTGTTGAAGCAGGGCGTGACGCTAACGGCAGCAGGTGCGCCGGCCTATAGCGGTGGCCCTCATATAACCAACGCGACCTTCTGGGATAATAGGATCTTGATGCGTTATCTGCTGCGTGGTAGAGACCTTGGCGGAGCACTACTGAATTCGACCTTATATGTTAATTGGTCAACCTCGCTTATAGGAGACCCTCTTATGCACCCTGATCTCAGCAAAACTGTGGTAGATAATATCCCTCCTGAGATTGATGGGGAGATCTCTGTCGAGTCTTACGCGGAGTTTAGGAAGGTTTTTCTTGAGATCAAAGCGAAGCTAAAGCATACGCGAACGGCCCCAGAGGTGGCACTCCTAAAGGCTACCCTTGTAGGGGCCAGTGGCGATAAGGTTACTGCGGTAAGTCCTTTATATTCAGCAAGGCCGAAGCTTACGGTTGAGGGGCTTAGGCCTGACTCGGAGTATAGCCTTACCGTGACCCTGGTTGACCCGTACGGCAATGAGACAAAACTAGAAAAGGGGCGTGTAAAGACAAGGTCTGTATATTAAGTTTCAGGCGGTTTTGAATGGCAGGGAGATTGCTTTGTTGTCTTGTTAGTAGAGTTGGCATGTAAAGGCTTTACTTCTTCTTTGATTTGCCTGAGGCAAAGGCGACCTTGGTCTTGCCGTCTTTAATAAAGACCTTTAAGTGTTTGCCCTCGGCACCGAGTTTTTTCTGTTGGGCGGTTATGCTCTTCTGAAATTTTTCGTAGGTAACGCCCTTTGTTGATTCTCCGCACTCTTCTCTGGAGTTTAGATATTTTTCATAGGCGTTTTTCAGGCCGCCTTTGCTCTGCGCTGTAGTGGTCGTCGCCTTGAGTACGGGCTTTGTTGCCGGGCTCGGTGGAGGCGGAGTTTTTATGACAGCCCCACCGCCTTCTGCGCGTCTTTTGTAAGTACCTTCTTCTATCATTCGTAGCGTTCGTTTCCAATACTGCTTATAGCTTGTAAATTTAGATATCGAGGTCGAGAACTTGAACTTAAGAGAGGTGTTGTTTATGGGCACACCCGTATAGCGTAGAATTGTATGTTCTATTTCTTTGCGCTGCTGGATGGGTTCGCGTTTTAATATGCGTTGAAAGTACTGTTCGTAGTCGACCTTGAGGCGCACTATCTTGGCCTCTAGCCCGAAGATATCTTCATCCATTCCCATCTTCTGATATTAACAGAGTCATTTGATGGTTGTAAAGGGGCAAGAGCGAAAACCCGAGTTTAAAAGCCTTGACGAGTTAACGGGGTTATTATATCGTTTTATATATGAAAAACATAGCGGCTATAGTCCTTGCGGCAGGCAAGGGTACGAGAATGAAGTCTAAGTTGCCAAAGGTCTTGCACAAGGTAAGCGGTAAGCCGATGATCTTTTATCCGGTTCAGGCCTTAAAGGATCTTAGGGTAGAAAGCACGGTAATCGTCGTTGGGCACGGCTCAGAGCAGGTGCGAGAAGCCCTGCCTGATAAGGACCTCGGCTTCTGCGAGCAGAGCCCGCAGCTTGGGACGGGCCATGCCGTAATGAGTGCGATGCCAAGCCTTAGCGGATCTAAAGGCGAGGTCTTGATACTTTCAGGAGACGTTCCGCTGATAACGAAAAATACCCTCAGGGCCTTGCTTCGCATCCACAGAAGGAGCACGAAGGGCGTTAAGGGCAGGGCGGTAGAGCACCCGGTGATATCGGTCATATCCGTCCTAATGGACGACCCCGCAGGCTATGGCCGTGTTGTTAGAGATGGCCATGACAGGGTCTGCGGGGTCGTAGAGGATAAGGATCTTGCCCCAAGCCAGCGCAGTATCTGCGAGGTCAATACCGGTATTTACCTGATAGATATGGCATTTCTAAAGACTAACCTTAAAAAGCTCGATACTAAGAATAAGCAGAAGGAATATTATTTGCCGGATCTTATCACGCTTGCATACGCGCAGGGAAAACGAGTAAAGGCCTTTACCCTTCTTGACTCAGAAGAGGTCATGGGTGTGAACAATCGCTTTGAGCTTGCGCGTGCCAATATGTTTATGCGCGAGCGCATAAACGAAGAACATATGTTCGCAGGTGTA
The DNA here is from genome assembly GCA_024278765.1 of Deltaproteobacteria bacterium. GTDB lineage: Bacteria > Desulfobacterota > GWC2-55-46 > GWC2-55-46 > DRQE01 > JAJRSM01. The sequence goes on from JAJRSM010000045.1 coordinate 24,616, forward strand.
ACCTTCACCGACCCATCTACCGCTTATATCGATAACGGGGTGAAGATCGGCGAAGACGTGGTGATATATCCTAATGTACACTTAAGCGGCGCGACCACGGTCGGTGCGGGCTCTGTTATAGAAGAGGGAGTTAAGATTACGGACTCGCGCATAGGTCGCGATGCCGTTATAAAGAGCCACTCTGTTGTTGAGTCATCTGTCCTTGCCGATGAGGTTCAGGCAGGGCCTTTTGCAAGGCTTCGCCCGGGCACCAGGATAAAAAAAGCTGCGCGTATAGGAAACTTTGTTGAGGTAAAGAACGCAACGCTTGGCCCGGGCGTTAAGGCCGGGCACTTGTCGTATCTGGGCGATGCCGTAATAGGGAAAGACGTAAATATCGGTGCTGGGACGATTATCTGCAATTACGACGGGGTTAAGAAGCACAAGACCCATATAAAAGATAACGTCTTTGTCGGAAGTGACTCGCAGCTTGTCTCGCCGGTTACTATTGGTAAAGGGGCTTATATTGGATCTGGCTCTACCATTACAAAGGACGTTCCGGCCGGTGCTCTGGCAATCTCAAGAAGTGCGCAGAAGGTAATCTTGGGTTGGGCTGTAAAACGCGACGAGTTGCTAGCGGTAAGTAGCAGCCCGTTAAAAAAATCTAGTAAAAAATAATTATAGGAAACAATATCTATGTGTGGAATAGTTGGATATATCGGGCAGCGAGCTGCCCAAGATGTAATAATAGACGGCCTCAGGAAGCTTGAGTATCGCGGCTATGACTCAGCCGGTATAGCTGTACTTGGCAGTGATGGCGCAGGTATAACGCTTGAGCGTAGCGAGGGCAAGCTTGGGCAATTGGTTGCGAAACTAAAGGGAAAGGCCCTGAAAGGCTCAATGGGTATCGGGCATACCCGGTGGGCTACGCATGGCAGGCCGAGCGAGGTCAATGCCCATCCGCATCTGGAGGGTGGCGTTGCCGTCGTGCATAACGGAATAATAGAGAACTACCTTACGCTGCGCTCCGAGATGAGCCGGGCGGGTGCGGTCTTTAAGTCAGAGACCGATACCGAGATAGTAGCCCATCTGATAGACGCAGAGATAAAAAAAGGCAGTTCTTTGCAGGCGGCCCTGCGGGCCGCCCTTAAAAAGGTAAAGGGCAGTTATGCTTTGGCAGCGATTAGCCAGGACGAGCCGGATGTAATAGTAGCGGCAAAAAAAGAATGCCCTCTGGTCGTTGGTATAGGCGACGGCGAGGCGGTGGTATCCTCTGATGTAACAGCGATCCTTGATATAACACGCAGGGCTGTTTTTTTGGAAGACGGAGAGATAGCTATTATCACAAGTAATGGGCTGGAGGTAACCGACCTCGACGGTAACGTGGTAGAGAAAGAAGAACGCCTAATTGACTGGTCTCCTGTAATGGCAGAGAAGGGCGGGTATCGTCATTTTATGCTAAAGGAAACACACGAGCAGCCGCGTGCGGTTATCGATACCTTTCGTGGCACTCTTATGGAAGAGGCCGGCGATATCTTTCTGGACGGCCTAGAGCTAGACCTTAAAAGCTTTGAACGTATTTATTTGGTGGCCTGTGGCACTTCGTGGCACGCAGCTCTGGTTGGTAAGTTCCTGATAGAGGATTTTGCTAAGATCCCTACAGAGGTAGATCTGGGTAGTGAGTTCCGCTACCGTAATCCGCTTGTAAGCGAGAAGACACTTGTCATTGCGATATCACAGTCGGGCGAGACGGCAGATACGCTTGCTGCCATCAAAGAGGCAAAGGCAAAAGGGGCAACGGTCGTTGCTATATCCAATGTTGTAGAGAGTAGTATCCCGAGGATCTCGGACTGGACTCTATATACGCACGCAGGTCCGGAGATCGGTGTGGCCTCGACAAAGGCCTTTACCACTCAGTTGGTCTCTCTTTATATCTTAGCCTTATATCTTGGGCGCAGTGTGGGCACTGTGGATGCTAAGCGTGGTGTTGAGCTTGTCAGAGAGCTCGTAGAGCTGCCGGGTAAGATGGAAGCAGCCCTTACTTCCGAGCAGAATATAATGGCAATCGCAAAGGAATATTTTCACTTCAGGGATTTTCTCTACCTCGGGCGCGGCATTAACTACCCGATAGCCTTAGAAGGTGCGCTCAAACTAAAAGAGATTTCATATATACACGCCGAGGGCTACCCAGCAGGCGAGATGAAGCACGGACCTATTGCCTTAATCGATGAAGATATGCCGGTAGTGGTTCTTGCTCCAAAAGATGCGCATTATCCGAAGGTCCTCTCTAATATGCAGGAGGTCAAGGCCCGCGGCGGGCGGATTATTGCCGTGGTCAACGAGGGCGATACAGAGGTCTCTGTAGAGGCCGATGACGTTATCGTAGTTCCGGAGGTCTCTACCGAGCTTTCTCCAATAATAATGACCTTGCCGCTCCAGTTGCTGGCCTATCACATAGCAGTACTCAAGGGGACGGATGTCGATCAGCCCAGAAATCTAGCCAAGAGCGTTACGGTTGAATAAGATATGGAGCTGAGTTTTTTTGTAAAAGGAGCATTGTTTGTCTTTGCCTACTTGCTGGGTTCTATCCCTATGGGGCTTATTGCCGTGCGCCTTTGTGGCGGTGTTGACCCCAGAGGGGCTGGCAGCGGTAATATCGGAGCGACCAATGTCGGGCGTACCTCAGGTAAGAAGGCAGGGATAATAACGCTTATAGGAGACGTACTGAAGGGGGCGATTCCTGTTGGTGTTGCGATCTATCTGGGGGCAGGTGAGTTTGTAGTAGCCGAGGTAGGGCTGCTGGCGATCCTTGGTCATATGTTCTCGGTCTATCTTGGCTTTAGAGGTGGTAAGGGGGTTGCAACTGCCTGCGGTATCTTTATCGTTATCTGTCCGCCAGCTCTTGGGCTAAGTCTTCTGGTTTTTGTTATTGTATTGTTGTTCTTAAACTTTGTCTCTCTGGCCTCTATGGCTGCGGCCATTTCTATGCCCGTCTTTTTATATTTAAATTCTAAACCAATTACCTTTGTGGCACTTGGTGCTATTGCTGCTATACTAATAGTATCGAAACATTCCAGCAATATCGGTAAGCTTATAAAGGGAACGGAAGACGGATTTAGAAAAAAGTCTTAGCCCTTTCCCGTTCTCACCGGACGTATCCTCTTAAAACCTGGCGAGGCACTATGCAAAGAAAATTATTGATCATAACGGCCTTTGTTTTTTTGATTTGCCTGTTTTCTTTCCCGGCGGCGCAGGCAGAGCGTAAGGTCGTCTATATGCCTGTCCCTACTGTTAAGGAGGCACTAGGGATTACCATCGCAGAGCTGCGTGCCAAGAGTGTTTCAAATCTTGTCAGGACGGTCGGTAGCAGTAAGGTAGAGGTTTTTTTATACGCGGATAACGAAAAGATAACTACTATTAAAAAGACCTCCTGTGGTGAAGAGATAGGGGATAAAAAAAGGCAAGGCCGCTACAAGCTAGTCTCTGTAAAGCGTGGCCTTGTTACCTCGAAGATAGTCCTTGGCGATAATTATTTTTTTATAGAGGGCCTGTTTACCCAGCAGATAAACGAAGGGCTGCGCAGCTTAGATGGCGGTGGTGATAAGCTTTTTGCAATTCATCAGCATCTTGGATGTACAATTAAAAGTCTGGAGTTCTTTAGTCTTGAACCGGATAGTACTTTAAAGAGAGTGGAGTTTAAAGATAAGGATGGTCTTATATCTACCAGGATTTTGACTGGCTTTGGCGGCGATGTTGGTCGTATTGGTAAGGCCTTTGTCTTTTGTAGTCCGTATTTCGATATAAAAAATACGATCTGCCTGTCTTATGCCTATACAAAGGGAGAATTCTTGCAGGGTAAGTCTTGGATGGATACCTTAACCCGGCCTAAAGATAAGAAAGATGTAACCCCGGCTTATTCAGTACGTAGCGAAGGGAGGTACGCCCTCTTTAGTTACCTGATGGCACTTAATAAGGGCGAGTACGAGAGGGCCGCGCATTATTACGGAGGGGCGTATAGAATACTTAGAAGGATGAATCCGGGCCTTAAGACCAGTAGTTATAAGCCCGAAGGCTATGAGTATCTCGAACGGTACTGTAATCTTAATATGGGTAGATGCTATATACCTACCTCAATAAAAGACAGCACCTTCAGCACTAGCACCAAAGGCCGTAGCGAAAAATTTATAGAGGCACTCGGACAGGTAGATAGAAGCGATGGAACTCTAAAGTTCAATGTCGAGTTCGTCTCTCCCGGCTATAAGCAGCTTGAGATAGACGGTAGGACGAGTTTTGTCTTTAAGGTTTTAAAGACATCTAAGGGCTACCGGGTGCTGACCTTACCGCCAAGATATAAGAGGAAGTAGCTGCGCAACCATTAAAGATTTTATCCCATGATAGGTATATACCTATCATCTGGTTCTCTTTATCTACCCTATAACTTCCTTCCATCAAAGGAGGGGGAGGTTTTATATTTGTCAAGGAATGCAAAAAATATGGTCTTTAGCCTCCTTCTTTTCAAAGGGTAGCTGAGGGGGGATTGGGTTTTTCTGAAGATAGATTGCCGCGTCGGCTGCCGACCTCCTCGCAATGACAACCATGATTTTAAATTTTTTGTTATGCCGACCTTTGTTATTGAGTAAGATACTTCCCATTTGTCATGTTGAATTCATTTCAGCATTTGCACTTAGAATATAGTAAAAAAAACAGATCCTGAAACAAGTTCAGGATGACAGGTTTGATGATAGTTTTACTGCTGAGCGGGATATAGCGGCGAGCACATACCTTTGCTGTGGCACCGGTTGCACCGGAGGCAGAGCGACTCCGTCGCAAAGATAAACCTTGTTAAAGAATTTGCCCGTGCGGCGAGCACCCCACCTGCGGTGTGGCAATGTTTGATAGTTAGTCCTGTGCCATGCGTTACACATAACTGTATTAATGAATTTGCTGTGCGGCGAGCACCCTGCGATGTGGAAAAATTTAATAGTTAGCTAGGTGCTGTACGCAGTGATGAATCATGTTGATACTTTTGCCCGTGCGGCGAGCACTTATCTTTGGTGTGGCACCGGTTGCACCGGAGGCAGAGCGACTCCGTTGCAAAGATAAAACTTGTTAAAGAATTTGCTGTGCGGCGAGCACCCTGCGGTGTGGCACCGTCTATATTGAGGTATAAGCTATGACCGAGACCTTATTTGGCGAATTACTTTTATACCTCGCTCTCTTGTTTGCCCTGACCTACGCTCTGGCTGGTTTTCTTGCAAAGCTCAAGATCCCGATCATTCTGGGTGCGCTCTTTGTAGCGATGGTCGTGTATTATACACCAATTGGGCCTCAGCTTTTAAGCCCTCCTCTCTATGAACCTTTTAGCTTTCTTGCGCAGTTCGGCGTTTTTTTCTACTTTTTTATATAGGTTTGCAGATAGACCTTAAAGAGATGCGAGGGCTTGGCTCTGATATTGTCTGGTGCACTGTGCTCAATACTGCTGTGCCATTTATGTTTGGTATGGCGGCTATGCTAGGGATGGGGTACGGCTATTTGATAGCCTTTGTTGTTGGACTGACCCGGATGCCTACGGCAGAGGCTGTTATTGTTCCGATCCTCGATGAGTTTCAACTTATCCGTACTCGCGTAGGTTCTTTTATTATTGGTGTTGGCACGCTTGACGATATAATCGAGGTTTTTGTCGTTGTTCTGGTCTCGGTCTGGGTCGGTACAAAGGCAAGTGGCGCGAGCTCTGTCTCTGTTATCGAGAGTGAGCTCGTAAGCGTTCTTGTTTTTTCTGTTATTTTTATGGTATTGGCTATAGTTGGCTACCGTTGGGTGATTCCTCTAATGGGCAGGTGGCTGCCGAAGAGGCCACTTAATCTTATCATGCTCGCAATGCTTGTGCTGATGGCCTTTGGTGGTCTTGCGGAATATGGCGGGCTTGGGCTGGTGGTTGGCGCGATAGTTGCGGGAATACTGGTTCGTCCTGTCTTTAACTCGATGGGACTTGTCGGAGAGCAGGCAACGCAGACGATTCAGTCTTTATGTTATGGTTTTTTTGGTCTGATCTTTTTCTTCTGGGTGGGACTGAGTCTTGATCTGGGTAGTATCGCAGCGGCCCCTCTGTTAGCTATTTTGCTGTATCTTGCCGGAACTATCGGTAAGCTTATAGGTATTTTTCTGATGGTTCCGATGAAGAAGCTCTCGACGCGCGAGGCCTGGACAATCGGGATAGGCCTTGATGCACGGCTTACTACAGAGATAATAGTTGTCAAGATGCTCTTAGAAGCTGACCTTATAGATAAGACGTTGTTTACCGCCCTGGTAGGGGCGGCCTCGTTTACAGCGATCTCCGTACCGCTGCTCTTTACCCTGCTGATGCGTCGCTGGGGCGAAGAGTTAAGAGGTGCGGATAATACCCGGCAAGGGTAGGTGGGTGATCAGTGCAGGAAGATCAAAACTCAACTAGTCAGAGACCGAGTGCTGCGTTGTTATCTCTGGATCTGGAGGAGGGCTCGCAGGAGCTTTTAAGGCGTGGTGCGCAGTACGTAAAACGTCTTGGTCTGTCTCTGAATATTTTATATGTTTTACCGCCGGCCAGGGGGCAGGACGAGGCCGATCTGCAAAAGAGGATTGAAGAGTTGATCGTAAAAGTCCCGGAGGCTGATGATGCCGGGGTCTTTATTCGCAAAGGATGTATTGAGGACGAGATACTTGCGTACCTTAATGAAGAGTCCACAGAGTTGGTAATTCTCGGACATAGGCATAAAGCAAAAAGAGAAAGAGTGCATGTGGGTAGTACGGTAAGGACGGTGATATCCCTTGCACCCGCAGCGGTACTCGTCCTTCTCTTGGACGGTAAAGGGTAATCTGAATAGAGTTCTATTGATAAAAATAGCCGTGCGGCGAGCACTTACCTTTGGTGTGGCAATGTTTGATAGTTAGTCCTGTGCCATGTGTTACACATAACTGTATTAAAGAATTTGCTGTGCGCAGCACCCTGCGGTGTGGCACCGGTTGCACCGGAGGCAGAGCGACTCCGTCGCAAAGATAAGACTTGTTAAAGAATTTGCCGTGCGGCGGGCACCCTGCGGTGGAGAAAAAATTAATAGTTAGCTACGTGCTTTGCGTAGTGATGAATCATGTTGATACTTTTGCCCGTGCGGCGAACACCCTGTTATTGAGTAAGATACTTCCCATTTGTCATGCTGAATTCATTTCAGCATCTGTATTTAGAATATCGCGGGTTCAATGAGGAAGTGCAACACCTGGCAGGACTGTCCTTTTGCTGGTACTCTGGGTGGTTATGGGAAAAGGATACAGGCATCTTAGCCTTACGGAACGAGACAGGATAACGGATTTAAGGTTTCAGGGCAAGA
>JAJRSM010000046.1 GCA_024278765.1 Deltaproteobacteria bacterium
ACTCTTGCCCTGAAACCTTAAATCCGTTATCCTGTCTCGTTCCGTAAGGCTAAGATGCCTGTATCCTTTTCCCATAACCACCCAGAGTACCAGCAAAAGGACAGTCCTGCCAGGTGTTGCACTTCCTCATTGAACCCGCGGCGTTATAGATTGTTTTTATGTGCGTGGTTATATCATAGAGGGCATATCCTATAAAGCCGAGTTCTGTAACGACAAGCTTATTGCTCCATCGACTGCTAATTGCATCAAAATTGATTGAAGTTAAGGAGATAGAAAAAAGAGATATATACAAGCAAAGTCCAACTATGGCAAATATTTTCTCTTTCATTACGTGATGTTAACACTTAAGGCGGTGTACAGTCAAACGTAAAGTATATTTTTGTGTGTGCTCTCGGATCCGGCGAGTTATTGCTTTACAAAGCTGAACATAAGCGCACCGATGGCCATAAAGAGGATGACCGGGAAGAATGCCGCAGCCTCGGGCGGGATAAGGGCACTTTGGCCTAGAGATTTTGTCATACCGAAGATTATCCAGTATCCAAAGCCGATTACAAAGCTCAGTGCCATGCCCGAGGCTATCCCGGAGTTTCGCCCAGTCCTAAGGGCAAACGGAATACCCACCAGCACCATAACCAAGTTTACCATAGGGAATGACAATTTACTGAGTAGTTCTACGCGGTACTTTGCGGTCTCATAGCCGTCTCGCTTTAGCGAATCTATGTAGCCTGCAAGCTCTGTGAAGCTCATCTTTTCATAGCTACCCTCAAGGTTCTGCATCTTGTCGGGGCTTTTTATCTCGACAAAGGTGTAGTCTTCTAAGAGCTCTTTTTTATCGGTGTGTCCGCCCGAGAAGCTCCAGCCTTCTGCCCGCTCGCTTACCCAGCCCGCACCGTCCCACTCGGCTGTGGTCGCCGAGACCCTTTCTTTGAGCTTAAATGGTCGTTCCAGCTTATATCTGGTTACGCCGCTCAGTTGTTTTTTATCTAGATCCATTGTTGCTATATTATATATGGTATCGCCGGAGCGAAACCATATGCCGCTTCTGCCCATATGTAGCGAGTTTTTATTGCCTTTCATCCATCTTTGTTCCAGCGAATCATAGGCCCTGTTTGCCATAGGAGTTAGGGATTCATTTATAAATATTACCCCGATGCTCATAATGACGCCAAAGAGCAAAAGCGGGGTGAGCGCACGGAGAAGCCCGATGCCTCCGGCCTTTATAGCGGTTATCTCGCCGTTCTTGTTTAGTATACCGAGCGAGAGGAGTACGGCCAGCAGCATGGCCATAGGAGATATCTGAAAGAATATCGCAGGGATTTTATAGATAAAGAATTTTACGCAGATAAGTGGCGGCACATTATGCTTCAGTAGATCGTCCAGGTTCTCGACGACCTCGACTATGAGAAAGAGCGCGATAAACCCCATAAGCGTTATCACAAGGACCTTTAGGAACTCACCGAGAATGTGACGCTGTAGTATCTTCATTTTTTGCCTTCCTTGCGCCTAAAAAGCGAGCCTATAAGCGAGCTAATAGACGAGCCTGTGTTAGATAATATGGCAAGGGTCTTTATCTCTTTTTCCTGCATGGTTTTGCGCAGTATAAAGAGGCCGAAAAGTCCGAGTATAATATTGGCTCCCCATGCGCCAAGCACGGGATGGATCACTCCGCTCTCGCCCATCATCTCGGCAACCTGGGTAAGGATATAGTAGGTCAGCAATACCCCTATTGCTATGCCAAAGCCCGTTGTTTTGGCTGAGCGAACCTTTTGCAGACCCAGCGGAATGCCCATTAGCGCAAAGACAAATACAACGGCCGGTAGGGCGAATCTCTTTTGCAGATCAATCAGGGTCTTTACCGAAGGCCCCGCCGGGGTGGCCCTTCCCTTGCGTATTCGCTCGATGAGTTCACCGAGGTAGAGCTCGCGGTTGGGGCGTTTTTTCTTACGTCTTATGCCTTTGTTCTCGCCAAGGTTCAGGTTATAGCCGGAAAACCCCACCATGTGGTATGTGTTATCTGTCTGATTTTTGCGGTGTATTACTCCGTCTTTGAGTTGAATAATAATCGACATATTCTCGGGATCAGAGCTGAAGCGGCCTCGCTCTGCGATGATGACCTCGCTCTGGTCCTGGCCTTCTACGGCGATAAAGATCCCTTTCAGTTCGTTGTTAGCACCTGTTTTTTCATTGACGTAGAGGACCGTACCGTCGAATTTATCGTAGAAGGTCTTCTCGGTAATGGCCGCTCCGGCGTTCTGGCTGGCGATCTTAAATAGTGTTTTTTATAATTATAGTTGCTCCACGGATAGACGTAGAGGGTTACGAGCATGGTCGCGATATAGATAATTATCGCCATTAGAAAGACTGGTTTTATTATGGCTGTGAGGCTCAGCCCCGAGGCCTTGAGGGCTATAAATTCGTTATCTGAGCTTAGCCTAGTGCATGCTATAAGGACGCTTACAAGGAAAGAGGCCGGTAGCGTATAGATCATAAAGGACGGAATCATCGTTATTATAAGGGTAGCGATATTTATAAAGCCCGCGCCTTGGGTCAGAAGCAGTTCAAGGAGTTTAAGTATATTGCCAAGCAGTATGGTTGCCGAGAGCAGCACTACGCTCAGGATAAAAGGGATAGCCATTTCCTTGAAGATATATGTAGTTATAAGCCTAGTCATAGCCGTTATCTTACTACAAAGGGGTGGCGCGGGGCAAATATTTTAAGGGTTGTTATTGTTGAAAACCCTCTTAATCACCGAGCGTAGCCGGTTTGTTTTTGTAAGGTTTTAAGAGTATGCGGTTTTCCGGCGATATAGTGGTAGAGTAAGATAAGAAGATACGGGGAGGAATATATTGGCAACAGCTTGTGATCATAATCATAGCAACAGGGGCGGTCAGGTAAAGAAGCGGCCGGGTATGGCGGTAAAGCTTACGGCCATAATATAAATGCCCTTAACGCACATGTTGGCGTAGGTGAGCGGCGTCTTAGCGGACATACGGAAATACTGGTAAAGATCAACGAAATGCTTGCTGAAAAGCATCATATTTCTTATACTACTATACAGATAGAGTGTTCGCGGCGTGGCGACTGTGGTGGAGTGCTGCGCAATGTGAAACATCAAGATCGTCGTCGTGACGACAAGTGCGGATAGTTTATTTGTTGATCTATATGAACCATACCCTTTAGTCTCTCTCGGAGCTTAATAATGGTTAATAAAAAACCCCTTCTTGCCAGCGAACTCGCTTGGCAATGTGACCCAGAGTCCTTTTCATTTACAACCACAGAAGACGCAGCGGATATAGCCGATGTTATTGGCCAGGAGCGGGCCTTGCGGGCAATCGATTTTGGCCTTGGCATCGAGGACGGCGGTTATAATATTTTTGTGCTTGGTTCAAGCGGTACCGGCAAAAACTCTATCGTCAGGGCGCGTTTGGAAGAGAAAGCCGCTGGAGAAGCAGTCCCTCCTGATTGGCTATATGTCCATAACTTTAGCTCTCCTGATACGCCTATGGCCCTTACTCTTCCAAGTGGTAAGGGGATAGAGCTAGTCAATAATATGGAAGATTTGGTAGTTGCGCTCAGGCGAGATATTCCTAAGGTTTTTGAGAGTAAGAATTATGAGAGCCACCGCGATGAGATACTGGACGGGCAGCAGGAGCGTACCAAGGTGCTCTTCCATAGGTTGGAGCAGGCTGCAACAGATAAGGGTTTTACGCTTAAAAAGACCTCGAGCGGGGTATCGGTAGTGCCGGCGCAGAAGGACGGTAAGCCGTTTAAGCAAAAAGATTTCGAAAAGCTCTCCGCCAAGGAGCGTGACGTCTTTGAAGAGGCTTCTCGTGGCTTGCAGGAAAAGCTTGGAGACGTTATAAGAGAGGCCCGCAGTATTGATAGAGAGACGCATGACAAGATAGACCGGCTGGACCGCGAGATGGTGCAGTACGTGGTAAGTCCTCTTATCGATGATATGCTCGAGAAGTATAAGGGTTTTGAAGGGGTCGTTGCCTATCTGGGTGATGTGCGCGGTAGTATCTTTCGCAATATTGGTATCTTCAGACCGCAGGAGGAGCCGACCCTGCCTTTTGGTATAAAGGTAGTGCAGAATGAGCCGACCTTTGAGCGTTACGCAGTGAATCTGATCGTAAATAACCTCTCTACCAGTGGGGCCCCTGTGGTCTTTGAACCCAACCCGACCTATCATAATCTTTTTGGGAATGTAGAGCATAAGGTCAGCTATGGTGTGGCAACGACTGATTTCACTATGATCAGGGGCGGGGCGATACACAAGGCCAACGGCGGATATCTGGTGGTTAATGCCATGGACGTCCTAAAAAACGTCTTTGTCTATGATTCCTTGAAGCGTTTGATAAAGAATAAAGAGTTAAGGGTAGAGGACGTATGGGAGCAGTACCGCGCCGTAAGCACCGCAAGCCTCAAGCCCGAGCCCATCCCTGTTGATATCAAGATCATCCTTATTGGCGAGCCTATGCTGTATTATATGTTGCATAACTATGACCGTGAGTATAAGAAGCTATTTAAGGTCAAGGCCGATTTTGATAGTGATATGGAAAGGACCCAGGCTTCGATTGAACGGTACGCCCAGTTTGTCGCGGCCTGTTGTAAGCGTAAGAAACTCTTGCCCTTTGATAAAGGTGCTGTCGCGCGAGTAGTAGAATATGCGTGTCGCCATAGCGCTGATAAGAAAAAGCTTACAATGAACTTTGCTTATGTTGAGAGTCTGGTGACCGAGGCCGGGTACTGGGCCGGTAAAAGCGGGGGCGAGCTCGTAAGGAGCGGTGATGTCGAGCGTGCATGGGACGAGCGTATATACAGGAGTTCCAAGATAGAAGAGCGGTTGCGTGAGATGATAGTCGATGATACTCTTATGATATCGACTAAGGATAAGATAGCCGGACAGTTAAATGGTCTGGCCGTTCTCAACCCGGGGGACTACGCCTTTGGTAAACCATCGAAGATTACGGCAAGCGTCTCGATGGGAGATAAAGGGGTTGTAAGCATTGAGCGTGAAGTAAAGATGAGCGGGCGTATACACAATAAAGGCCAGCTTATCCTAAAGAGCCTGCTCGGGCAGCGGTATGCAACTGATTTTCCTTTGAGCTTTTCCGCGACTATCTGTTTTGAGCAGTTATATGACGAGATAGACGGCGATAGCGCGACCTGCGCGGAGTTCTATGCTCTGATATCGGCCCTCTCTGGTTGCGAGCTTAATCAGGGTATAGCCGTCACTGGCTCGATGAATCAGCGAGGCGAGGTGCAGCCAGTAGGCGGGGTAAATGAGAAGATCGAAGGCTTTTTTAAAGTCTGCAAGGCCAAGGGCTTCTCCGGTGGTCAGGGTGTTGTGATACCCCGGCGTAACGTACGTAACCTGATGCTCTCGCGTGAGGTAAGGGAGGCGGCAGAGGCCGGTGAGTTTTCGATCTATCCGATAGACTTTGTAGATGAGGGTTTTGAGATCTTATCCGGGCGCACGGTCGGAGCGAGAGGGAAGGATGGTTTGTTCCCCAAGGGGACGGTAAATTTTCTTGTAGATAAGAAACTGCGCAGCCTTGCTACAAAGCTTAAGGCCTTTGGCAGGGTAAAGCCTAAAAAGGTGGCGCCGAAGAAGGCAGAACCGAAAGAGGCTCGGAAGTAGCTTTTACGGTAGGAGTTGTGTTAATATAGATTGAATTAAGTTTGGCTAGTTGAGCACGGGATGAGAATATGCTAGTAAGTGAGATTTTTTTGAGTATTCAGGGGGAGTCGACCTATGCAGGTATGCCGTGTGTCTTTATACGGTTATCGGGTTGCAATTTGGATTGCAACTGGTGTGACACCGAGTATGCTAAAAAAGCCGATGACGGCAGAAAGATGTCTATCAACGAGGTCATCATTGAGGTCGGAAAGTTCAAGGCGACCATAGCCGAGATAACCGGTGGCGAGCCGCTCCTGCAGCCCGAGGCAAAGGAGCTTGCGGCTAGCCTCGTAGGTGCGGGCTATACTGTTTTGATCGAGACCAACGGGAGCGTGGTGATGGACGGCCTGCCTGAAGAGGTCATAAAAATCGTTGATGTGAAGTGTCCGGGCAGCGGTCATGGCGAGTCTTTTCTGATGGAGAACCTAGCTTATATATCCCCGAATGACGAGCTTAAGTTTGTCTTGTCTGATAATGAAGACTATGAATTTGCCAAGCAATTCGTAGAGCAGGAGGTTAGGGGGCTTACCTCTAATATATTATTTGCCCCTGTTAAGCAAAGGCTTGAGCCGGCAGAGCTTGCGTCATGGATCCTGCGTGACGGCATAAGGGTGAGGCTTCAGCCGCAGCTCCATAGCTATATATGGGACGAGGAGCCGAAGTAATCTTTATGGGGTTTATATTATTTTATCACTACCGACGGGTTGCTGCTACCGGTAATGTAGCAACCTTTACCGGTCCTAAGGCCTTTGCCGTTGTTTTCCCTAAGAAATGTTTATCTGGAGAATTAACTGCGTGAAGACCCTTCTTATTGTCTCTTTAGTAATATATTTAGTTGGCTTTGTCTTATGGATAGCCGGCTGCGTCGCACGTCAGCGAAGCCGAGGTGCGTCCGTAGGTACGTCCAAGGTGGCTGGCAAGGCGGCGGGCCTTTTAAATAGCCTGTCTCTCTTTGTTGTGATCGCAGCCCTTATCGTTCATACCGTAGTTATAGGGATACGCACTTACTACACCGCCCGGTTGCCGGTCTCGGCAATCGGAGAGACCTTGATATTCTATAGTTGGTGCGTAATTATTGCGACCCTCTTTGTTGTCTTTCGTTATAGAGAAAGACTTACCGGGCTTATAACCATACCAATCGGGATAATATCTCTTGCGATATGTTTTTCGCGGTGGACCGAGCCCAAGACCTTGCCACTTATTCTGCGTACCGTCTGGTTTGAGATCCATGTTATAGCGTCATTTGCAGGCTACGCCCTCTTTTCGCTGGCCTTTGCCGGTGCTGTCCTATATTTGATCAGGTCGTATGGTTCAGGTAAGGGTAGCGGCGTAAGCATGCGTGATGGCAGCGGAGAGTCCTCTCTTGAGATCGCACGCACCGGTGTGGTCTGGGGTTTCTTTCTTTTTTCAGCCTCTATGTTTTCAGGGGCCGTCTGGGGATATCTTGCCTGGGGTACGTACTGGATGTGGGAGCCTAAGATCCTCTGGTCGTTTATACTCTGGTTCTGGTTTGCTGGTACTATGCATGCCTGGTATATCAAGAGTTGGAAGGGTAGAACGCTCGCTATTCTTACTATTATTGGCTTTGCCGTTGTTGGTTTTACCTACCTTGGCGTCGGCCTGCTGATGAAGAGTAGCCATAGTTTTTAGAAAATACCACCTGTTTTAGTCCTGCTTTTAGCCGTTTTGATGTGATTAACTCCAAAATCCCTTTTTCAGTCCTTAAAAATACCTTTAAATTTGAATAGTTATAGCGATATTTCAACTAAGATCAATGTCTTGACTCTATTTGCATATGGTGTATAATAAGATCAATACCTTGACTCTATTTGTATATAGTGTCTTGTAGGGTTAGAATGTTGATCTTAGAGGTGAGGAATGAAAGGGATATCTGAAGAAGAAATTATAAGAAGAATCCGCTTTGAAAACCCGTGGTGGGACGAGGCTTGTTCTATTGATAAATATTTTAAAGATATGATGCCTAGAGCTTATCTTAAGAGCCTTTATGATTTGATTGAGAATCGCTCTGTCAGGCGTGCGGTGGTTCTTATGGGGCCTAGAAGGGTTGGTAAGACCGTACTCTTGCACCATGTTATACAGAAGTTGATAGAGGGGGGAGTAGATCCAAGGAAGATATGTTACGTCTCTGTGGAGGCACCTATCTATAGCGGATGTAGTCTAGAGAAGATAGTAGGGTTTTATGCTGAAATATTTAAATCAAAAGGGCTAAATGACTGTTATATATTCTTTGATGAGATACAGTACCTGAAGGGTTGGGAGGTTCATTTAAAGAGGCTTGTCGATGACTTTAAAGATGTAAAATTTATTGCCTCCGGCTCTGCTGCCGCTGCGCTTAAATTAAAAAGTACTGAGTCTGGTGCCGGTAGATTTACGGACTTTTATTTGCCACCACTTACATTTTATGAATTTCTCAAATTACAGGGAAAGAAAAAGGTTTTCTATAATGGAATTGTAGCTGATGGCATAGATAAGTTAAATGATGACTTTGTTGATTATCTTAACTTCGGTGGTTATCCTGAGGCAATTTTTTCAAAACAGATACAGGCTGACCCGGAGCGTTATATAAGGAGCGATATTATAGATAAGGTCTTGATGAAAGATCTGCCCGGACTCTATGGAATACATGACATACAGGAGCTTAATAGGCTTTTTACAATGCTTGCATATAATACAGGTGGCGAGGTTTCGTTGGATGGTTTGTCCTCTGATTCAGGAGTGGCTAAGAATACAATCAAGAAGTACCTGGAGTATCTAGAAGCTGCTTTTTTGATAAAGATAATTCATAGAGTCGATCATTCTGCTAAAAAATTCAAGCGTGCTAATTATTTCAAGGTTTATCTGACTAATCCTTCAATGAGATGCGCTCTTTTTGGCCCTGTGTCAAAGGAGCACGAATCTATGGGGAGCATGGCAGAGACAGCTGTTTTTAGTCAGTTTTTACATACAGCAGTAGACAGAATTTACTACGCAAGGTGGAAGAAAGGAGAGGTAGACCTTGTGTCCTTAATTGGTAGTGATGTTGAGTGGTGTTTAGAGGTGAAGTGGTCAAATAGGTATATCGATAGGCCAGAAAAACTTACAGGGCTTGTTAGTTTTGCGCAGAGCCACGGACTTAAAAATGTTTCCTCAACGACTGTAGATCGACGAGGAGAACGGGTTATCGGTGGAGTTAGTATAAGTTTTTTACCAACAAGTGTTCATTGTTATGAGATAGGACTAATGGCTACTGGAGTAATGATTTCAGGTGATGAAAGGGTCAGAGAGCTGTCGTTAGGAAAAGAAATAAAGTAAAGACGATGTTTCATGGATTCAGTTTTTTACATATTCTCTCCATTACCTAATCCGTTGGTGCGGAGAATTTGCCCGGGACATACGGGGCTGGTTTTGCAGGCGTGGTCTTTCTAGGTTTGAATGATTGCGTGCTTGTGTTGCTGTCGAGCTTTGCTGGGGGTGTGCTGCTACTGGTTGGCTGCTCTATTGACTCTGGCGTGATGCCAATCGGTCCGAGTATGTTTATGGGCTGTAAGATACCTTTTTTTGTAGCCTTGGCGTTAGTTTTGGATTGTGTGGCCTTGGTCTCGGTAGCCTCTGCTTGTTTTGGTTTTGGACTCGTTGCTTTGGTGGACTTCTTAAATAGAGGTGCTTGATTAGAAGGCAAGAGTGACCTTACCGAAGGTGTAGGTTTAGCCTGCTCAGCCTTGGTAGGCTTGTCTGTGGCTGGTGCATCCTTGAGTGCACCGGGTTCTGTACCTGTTGCTGGGCTACTTGTTACTTCTTGGGCACTGGGTTTTGTTTTGATGCCGCCTGTCCCTGTTGCCTCTCCGTCAGTGCCTGTGCCGGTCGTTGGGGCTATATCCGTCGCACCCTCTGCGCCCTTTTCGGTGCTGTCGTTAGTACCTGGCAAGCTCGTTGCTGGATCTTCTTTCTGTTGCAGGTCTTCGAATTCTTTAATTTCCATATCATCTCTAAAGAAGACGAACTCGATTCTTCTGTTGATCCTGCGCCCTTCCGGTGTGTCGTTCTGCGCTATCGGCCTTGTATCGGAGTAGCCGCCGGCACCGAGTTTTTCAGGGTCTATCTTGCCGGAAGAGAGTATGTATTTAACCGCCGATATGGCCCTGCCGGTCGATAGCTCCCAGTTAGATGGAAACTCAGAGGTCTTTATCTGGGTGCTATCGGTATGGCCTTCTATTGTGAGCTTGTATGGGAAATCTGCGACAACGTTTGTTATGCTGTCGAGTAGCGGAAAGGACTCTTTGCGAAGCACAGCCGAGCCTGAGTAGAAAAAGAGCTGCCCATTGACGGTTATAATGATGCCACGGCTGGTATTTTCTACTACGACCTGATCGCCAAGGTTCTGGTCTCGCACGATGGACTGGAGTTTTCTATAGATATCTTCGTTTGACTGCATGCGGGCCTGAATCATGCTCTTGACAGCACCTTGGGATTGGCGGATCTCGAGCTCGAGATTGACTACGGAGTCTTTTGTTTTGTATAAAAGGTCTACGATAGAGGCTGCTTTAGTGCGTTGTTCGCCCTTGACGGTGTCGTCGAACTGGACACCAAAGGCATCTTTTAGCGAACCCTGTGCGTCGCGGAATTTAATTACGTCCATATTTGCGAAGGAAAGCAGGAGGATGAAGAAGGTCAAGAGCAGACTCATAAGGTCCGCAAAGGTGGTCATCCACTCATCACCACCTCCTTCGTCTTCTTCTTCAATCTCAGGTGCCACTGTATATAACCTCTTTAAGGACTATTCAATTTAGGTATTGTCCTTTTTTATCTGATACTGAATATTATTTTTTTACTTATTCTTCCGCCGGTGCTTTGTCTTCAAAGGCTTTACGTTCTTTAGGCTCAAGGAAGCCTATGAGCTGCTGCTCAATTATGCGCGGGTTGTCTCCGTTCATAACACCTGCGAGCCCGGCCATTATCATCTCCAGGCGGTCTGTCTCTTCCTGAGTTCTGCTTTCCAGTTTTGCAGCCATAGGGGAGAAAAAGAGAAATGCCATGATGGCTCCGTATAGTGTTGTAAGGAGTGCTATGGCCATGGAAGGACCAATTGTAGCGGGATCATCCATAGTCATAAGCATCTGTACAAGTCCTATAAGTGTACCGACCATTCCAAAGGCAGGGGCAGTGGCGGCCATGAATTTAAAGACCTTCTGCCCTCTTTTGTGCCGTTGCTTGATATATTTCATCTCGGTGCGCAGGACATTCTCAACGTCTTTGTCGCTTAGTCCGTCAACGATCATATTGACGCCTTTTTGCAAGAAGGGGTTTTTTATCTCTTCTTTTTCAAGGGCGAGTAGGCCTTCTTTCCTAGCTATCGTTGCAAGCCCAATTATGTTGTCTATTGTCTCTTTTGCAGAGGCCTGTTTATAGAAGAAGACATTCATTGCTACCTTTATCGCACCAATAACTATATTTAGCCTCTGCATTATCAGGGTGGCTGCGATTGTGCCGCCAACAACGATAGCGAGTCCCGGTGCATTTACAAAAGACGTCAATGAGCCGCCAAGTAGCATGGCGAAGATGATTAGGCCTACTCCGGCCACAATCCCGATTATGGTGGCTAAATCCATTACAGTTGCTCCTTTGATACTTTAGTTCTATACTTTATATCGTCAGAATTTCATAAGACTTTACAGGCATTTAGTACGCGGGTTCAATGAGGAAGTGCAACACCTGGCAGGACTGTCTTTTTGCTGGTACTCTGGGTGGTTATGGGAAAAGGATACAGGCATCTTAGCCTTACGGAACGAGACAGGATAACGGATTTAAGGTTTCAGGGCAAGAGTCTTCGAGAGATAGCAAAGGAACTGGGACGGTCTCCGAGCACCC
>JAJRSM010000047.1 GCA_024278765.1 Deltaproteobacteria bacterium
ACGGACTTCGCTAAAATAACGGACGAGCAGGTGGCAAGGGTAGAATCACTGATCAACAACAGGCCCAGAAAGTGTCTGGGCTACAAAACACCGCTTGAGGTCGCTTCCGCCTCTGTTGCACTTCGACCTTGAATGTGGGACATGCAAAACAGAAAAGACGAGATCGCTTCGGCCTTTGGCCTCGCGATGACAAATCAGGAAATGCAGTTTGCCTAAGAAAAAGTATGCGAGTCTGATGATTTGTCTTACGTAAATAAAAGACGAATTTATTTGTAAAGTGAGATTTTTTACTAAAATACTTGTCATTGCGAGGAGGCCGAAAGGCCGACGCGGCAATCTCGTTTTTCATGGGGAAGGTTTATTGTGAGAGTGATTGGCATAGACCCGGGAACCAATGTCACTGGTTACGGGATAATCGAGAAGGCTCGCTCCGGTACTTTTAAATATATCGGCGGCGGCGAGATAAAACTTAGAAAGGGTGAGCCGCTCTCTGAGCGACTACTGAAGATTTCAGAGAAGTTAGAGAGCGTAATGGCAGAGTTCCGACCAATGCACTGCGCAGTAGAAGAAGTCTTTTTTGCAAAAAATGTAAAGAGTGCGCTTACTCTCGGCCATGGTCGTGGTGTAGCCCTTTTATCGGCGGCAAAGGCAGGGATTTCGGTCCATGAGTATAGCGCAAGCACAATAAAGGCCGCAGTATCCGGCAGCGGCAGGGCAAGTAAGGATCAGGTGCAGAAAATGGTTCAGTTACTTTTAAAGCTCGATACGCCGCTTGGCATGGATGCCTCCGATGCGCTAGCCATCGCAATATGCCATATGAATCATTATAATCCTCAACTCGCTACCCTTGGTGGAGTTTCTCCGAGGGTTTAAACTAAGACGTATTAGTATTTCAATATTATCGGTGGACCATATCTTATTATGATAGCTCACATTAGAGGAATATTACTTTCAAAGACCCCGGAACTCGCTGTGGTAGACGTGGGTGGGGTTGGCTACGAGCTATCTATTCCTGTATCTAATTATTATAACCTTCCAGCTCCGGGTCTTGAGGTTGAGTTCTTTGTCACGACCTTTATCAGGGACGATGCGATAAAACTATATGGTTTTCTGACCGCTATGGAGAAGGAGCTCTTTACCCTTCTTAGAACCGTAACCGGCGTTGGTCCAAAGCTAGCGCGTAATATCCTATCGGGTGCGAGTATAGAAGAGCTTATAAAGATAATAGCCACAGGTGATCTCGTCGCCCTGAAGGCTCTGCCCGGGCTTGGCAAGAAGACCTCTGAGCGTCTGATCCTAGAGCTTCGTGAAAAAATAACCGAACTTTCTGCCTTGCCTGCCGGTGCGCTAGATGTGGGGCCCGCAAAAGACGGCCCTGAGGGCGGTGTATTAGATGACGTCGTCTCGGCACTCAGCAACCTCGGCTATAAAGAAGCACCTGCACGAGATGCCGTAAAGAAAGTTACTGCGAATATGGACGATGCCCTGGAAGAGAACTTTGAAAAACTCTTTAAGGCAGCTTTGAAGGCCATGGCCTAGTTTTTAGATTTCTAATCGGAGGGAGTTTTTTGACTTATGGCGCAGGATAAAGATGGAAGCATAGAGAATCAAGGCGTTAAAGCCGTCACTGACGACTTTAACGCTATTTTAGGCGACTCCATTGCAGATGGATCTGGTGAGGAGTCTGAAGATATGAGTCTTCGCCCCAGCTCGGTCAATGAATATATCGGTCAGGAGAAGGTAAAGGAGAAGCTCAGGATCTTTATCGAGGCCGCACGCGCTCGTGGAGAAGCCCTTGATCATGTTCTTTTTTACGGCCCTCCGGGGCTTGGTAAGACCACGCTCGCCCATATTATCGCAACCGAGCTTAAGCGCAGTATACGCACTACATCAGGGCCTGCCATAGATAGGGCAGGGGATCTGGCGGCGATACTTACGAATCTTGAAGACCGCGATGTTTTTTTTATTGACGAGATCCATAGGCTTTCGACCGTGGTTGAAGAGATACTTTATCCGGCGATGGAGGACTATAATATAGATATTATTATCGGGCAGGGGCCTTCTGCCCGTTCGGTAAAGCTCGATATTCCTCGCTTTACGCTGGTCGGTGCGACGACTCGCGCAGGGCTTCTGACCTCTCCTTTAAGAGACCGCTTCGGTGTAATTATAAGGCTTGAGTTCTATACGCCCGAAGAGCTTCAGGAGATCGTAACCCGCTCGGCCTCTATCTTATCGGTTCGTATAACAGATGACGGAGCTTACGAGATTGCACGGCGGTCACGGGGGACGCCACGGATCGCCAACAGGCTTTTAAAGCGTGTGAGGGATTATGCCGAGGTACGTCACGACGGCGTGATTACAAAGGACGTCGCAGGGGATGCTCTACTGATGCTAGAGATAGACGAGTGCGGCTTTGATAAAATGGATATAAAGATTCTAGAGACTATAATTGATAAGTTCGCAGGTGGCCCGGTTGGGGTCGAGTCTCTGGCTACGGCCCTGCAAGAAGAGCGCGACGCAATAGAGGATCTTTACGAACCTTATCTTATTCAAGAAGGGTTTTTGCAGCGGACCTCAAGAGGGCGTGTTGCCACCGAACGTGCTTACCTGCATATCGGACGTAAGTACGTATCTAAAGACGAGCCTGCCGCAAGTGACGCGCAGGGGAAGCTCATTTAGGGGCTGTTAGGTTGCCAAAAATACTTGTACATATGTGTTGCGGGCCGTGCTCGATATATCCGCTACAAAGGGTGCTTGAGGGTAAATATGAGGTACACGGGTTTTTTTATAATCCGAACATTCATCCTCGCAAAGAATTTATAAAACGCCTGGAGGCGACAAAGAAGCTGGCAAAGCTTATGCAGTTGCCGGTTATATATTCAGAAGATTATGAGCCAGAGCCTTTTTTTGCAGGGCTTTCGGGGACGGACAAAAAGAGCCTGCCCTTGAGTGAGCGATGCACGCATTGCTATCGTCTACGTTTGCAGGCAACAGCAGAGGCTGCAAAGGCCGGTGGCTTTGAGTTTTTTTCGTCGTCTCTCTTATACAGTACCTTTCAAAACCACGAGAGCATAATAGAGCAGGCTCGCGTAGCAGAGCAGAAAAGTGGTGTCAGGTTTTTTTACGAGGATTTCAGAGAGGGCTGGCAGGCCGGGATCGAGGCCTCTAAGGAGATGGAGTTATTTCGTCAGAACTACTGCGGCTGTATCTTTAGCAAGGGGGAGAGAGGCTTGCTGAGTCCCAGAAATAAGAAAGAAGTACGGGGTAGAAGAAAGACAGAAAAAGAGAAGGCTAAAAAGTTTGATTAATGGATTTAAAGGGCGTAAGCCCCTTGTTATTTGGTCATAGTTGCGTTATCGTATTTAATTAGCTAACTACTTGTAATTTGAGAGGTTTTTAAAGTATTGTGACAATAACTAAAGAGATGATTGAAGAGCACGGGCTGACGCCAGAAGAATACAAGAGGGTAGTTGAGCATCTTGGCGGAAGAGAGCCAAACTACAATGAGCTTGGCGTCTTCTCTGTTATGTGGAGTGAGCACTGCTCGTATAAATCTTCCAGAAAGCATCTGGGAAAGTTGCCGACCGAAGGCCCTGCTGTTATGCAGGGCCCGGGTGAGAACGCTGGGATTATCGATATCGGTGATGGCATGGCAGCGGTCTTTAAGATGGAGAGCCATAATCATCCGTCTTTTATCGAGCCATACGAGGGGGCTGCTACAGGGGTCGGCGGGATTATGCGCGACGTCTTTACTATGGGTGCGCGTCCTGTGGCTAATCTGAATTCTCTACGTTTTGGTGCACCTGGTGAGCCTCGAACCAAGTATCTGTTGGACGGCGTTGTAGCGGGTATAGCCGGATATGGTAATTGTATGGGCGTGCCGACTGTTGGTGGCGAGGCCTATTTTCATGATAGTTATAATGGGAATTGTCTGGTAAATGCCATGACGGTCGGGCTGGTTAAGCACGAGCGAATCTTTAAGGGCACGGCCTCTGGTATTGGTAATCCCGTGATGTATGTCGGTTCAAGGACGGGTAGAGATGGCATTCACGGTGCCACTATGGCAAGCGACGTCTTTGACGAGAGCAGTGAGGAGAAACGTCCGACGGTTCAGGTCGGCGATCCTTTCCAAGAGAAGCTGCTGCTGGAGGCATGCCTTGAGGTCTTTAAGACTCCGTATATTGTTGGTATTCAGGATATGGGGGCCGCAGGCCTTACGTCATCAGGGGTTGAGATGGCCTCTCGCGCCGGTAACGGTATTGAGATAGACTCGGCTCTTGTTCCAAAGCGCGAAGAGGGTATGACACCTTACGAGGTGCTTCTGTCAGAATCGCAAGAGCGTATGCTTCTGGTTGCCCATAAGGGTAGGGAAGAGGACGTAGCCAAGATATTTAGAAAGTGGGGGCTGGAGGTCTGCGTAATAGGGAAGGTAACCGATACGAATATGTTTACGGTCCTTGATAATGGTGAGGTTGTGGTGAATATTCCGGTTGATGCCTTAACTGATGCCGCCCCTAAATATGACAGGCCTATAGCAAGGCCAGATTGGCAGGACGAGGCGGTAAGCCTTGATCTTGATGAGATTACGATCCCGGAGGATTTAAACGATGTCCTTTTGAAGCTGCTGGCCTCTTTTAATATTTCGAGTAGGCGTTGGATTTATGAGCAGTATGACCATATGGTAAGGACTGATACAGTAGTTCTGCCGGGCTCGGACGCTGCTGTTATAAGGGTCAAAGGGACAAAGAAAGGGCTTGCCATGACGGTAGATTGTAATTCCCGTTATTGCTACCTTGACCCATTTACAGGTGGGGCGATTGCCGTAGCAGAGGCCGCGCGTAACATTACGGTATCTGGTGGGCGGCCAATGGCGCTGACCGATTGCCTGAATTTTGGCAGCCCTGAGCGTCCCGGAGTTATGTGGCAGTTTGAGCAGTCGCTGCTTGGCATGACCGAGGCATGCAATGCGCTCGGTACGCCTGTTATAGGTGGTAATGTCAGTTTTTATAACGAGAACTCAGAGACGGCGATATACCCGACACCGACGATTGGTATGGTCGGGCTGGTCGATGATCTGGAGGCCCATACAACACGTCAGTGGTTTAGAGACGAAGGCGATCTGATTGTTTTTATGGGTGAGACATTGGACGAGCTGGGTGGTACGGAATATCTTAAGATCTCGCACGGTATGGACCGTGGTATGCCGCCGGTCTTGGATCTAGAAAAAGAAAAGAATCTGCAAGAGGCCTGTCGAGTGGCTATAACCAGTGGTATAATCAGATCAGCGCATGACTGCTCTGAGGGTGGTATTGCGGTAACGCTCGCCGAGTCTTGTCTGGCCCCGGGTGCTGAGATAGGTGCTGTCGTCGAGTTGGA
Organism: Deltaproteobacteria bacterium; assembly: GCA_024278765.1. Lineage (GTDB taxonomy): Bacteria > Desulfobacterota > GWC2-55-46 > GWC2-55-46 > DRQE01 > JAJRSM01. Next base: position 5,377 of record JAJRSM010000047.1, read on the forward strand.
CGAAGTGGCCCTAAGATCCGATGCAATGCTCTTTGGTGAGAGCCAGAGCAGGATCGTAGTCAGCATTAAAGAAGCTGATCTGGATGAGCTTAAGAAGATAGCCGCAGTCGGTAATGTCCCGCTGAAGGTCATAGGAAAGGTTGGCGGAAAAGCCCTCAAAATAAATGACAAGATAGATTTATCATTAATTCAGATAAGTGATGCACATGCAAATACCATCGAGAGGTTTGTAAGTAAATGATTGATGAGTCTCATGACAAATATAAAGACGAATGTGGTGTGGTCGGTATATTCAACCTTCCCGAGGCCTCTAAGGTTGCCTACCTTGCCTTGTATGCCTTGCAGCATAGGGGGCAAGAGAGTGCTGGGATAGCATCAACCGATGGCAGGCAGATTTTTTCGCACAAATCAATGGGGCTAGTCGCCGATATCTTCAGGCCATCTGTACTGGAAAAATTGCCGGGTGACTCTGCCGTAGGCCACGTAAGGTACGCAACGGCCGGAGAGTCGCATGTCAAGAATGCGCAGCCCTTTGTCGTAGACTATGCCAGAGGCTCTATTGCGATTGCGCATAACGGAAACCTCGTTAATGCTGGACATTTAAAGGACGAGCTTGAGGCCTACGGTTCTATCTTCCAGTCTACGATGGATACCGAGGTTATTGTGCATCTGCTGGCCTCTTCAAAGGAGAATAGCATCGTAGATAGGCTTTGCTACGCGCTTGGTCGTGTTAAGGGGGCTTATTCTCTTGTATTGCAGACCGAGACAAGGCTTATCGCTGCGCGAGATCCGAGCGGCTTTAGACCGCTTGTGCTGGGGCGTGCAAAGGAGGGTTGGGTAGTAGCCTCCGAGACCTGCGCCTTTGACCTTATAGAGGCCGAATTCATAAGAGAGATCGCTCCGGGTGAGATACTCGTGATCGATAGCAAGGGGCTTACCTCGCATAAACCATTTGAGCCCGTCCCGTATACGCCGTGCGTCTTTGAGTTGATCTATTTTGCGCGTCCAGACAGTGATATTTTTGGTGCTAATGTCTATGCGGTGAGAAAAGAGCTTGGCAGGGTCTTGGCCGAAGAACACCCGGTAGAGGCAGATATAGTAATCCCCGTACCTGACTCGGGCGTAGGGGCTGCCGTTGGTTACGCCGAGGCCTCTGGCATACCGTTTGATATGGGGCTTGTGAGGAATCATTATATAGGTAGGACCTTTATCGAGCCGCAGGACTCTATACGCCACTTTGGCGTTAAGATTAAGCTTAATCCTGTAAAGAGTATTCTGGCAGGGAAGAGGGTCGTCGTAGTCGATGACTCGATTGTGCGAGGGACAACCAGCCGTAAGATCATAAAGATGCTCAGGGACTCTGGAGTAAAAGAGGTCCATATGAGGATTAGTTCGCCTCCGACGGTTGCGCCGTGTTTTTACGGGATAGATACGCCGACTAAGGATGAACTGATTGCTTTTACCCATACAGTAGAAGAGATAAATAAATATATCACATCTGATACACTCGGTTATATGAGTATCGAGGGGGTATACCGTGCGGCAAAGATGGCAGGCGATAGCTTCTGTGATGCCTGTTTTACAAAGAACTATCCGGTCGAGGTAACCTCGACTCTAAAGGCTCGCCAGATGGCTCTCTTTAAGTAAGTAATAGTAATTTAATAGTCTCAATATTTAACTTCGTTTTATCTTGTTGTATTCTAATTGCAGAGATCTTCTTAAACTATATTAATTAACAGGCGGGTTGATTTGGATAACTTCAAAGGTGTAAAGCCGGGGCTTGCCATGGTTTTAAGGCAACGCTTCTCTTTGGCAGTTCTCTACGGGTTCGCCGGTGTGTAAACCTCCCTTATTTAGTGCCAGTCTAAATTAGAGTTTTCCTGTTTTAAGTGTTTGGACAGATACTCTGCCGGAGTCAAGTTCCCAAGCGATTCGTGAGGCCTCTCTTTGTTGTATTCAGTTATCCAATCTACGGTTATCTCGCGTACTTCACTCAAGTATCTAAAGACGTACATATCGAGTATCTCTTCTCTGTAG
>JAJRSM010000048.1 GCA_024278765.1 Deltaproteobacteria bacterium
CTTGCCCTGAAACCTTAAATCCGTTATCCTGTCTCGTTCCGTAAGGCTAAGATGCCTGTATCCTTTTCCCATAACCACCCAGAGTACCAGCAAAAGGACAGTCCTGCCAGGTGTTGCACTTCCTCATTGAACCCGCGATCAATAAAATCTCTTCCGTCTGCTAGATGACGGAAAGCCCAGCTCTTCCCTATACTTCGCCACGGTACGTCTGGCCAGAACCATTCCGTCTGTATTCAGCTTTACCACTATCTGCTGATCGCTGAAAGGAGACTTCGAGTCTTCCTTATCGATTATCACCTTTATATTCTGCTTAATATACTCTGCCGTTATATCTCCACCGTCGGAGTCACTAAGAGCGATAGAAAAAAAGTATTTAAGCTCAAAGATCCCTCGCGGGGTCTGAACGTATTTATTGGTCGTGACCCTGCTAATCGTAGACTCGTGCATCTCTATGTCTTCTGCAACGTCACGAAGCACCATTGGTTTCAGGTACTGAAGCCCTTTATCCAAAAACTCTTTTTGAAACTTTACAATACTCTCGACAACGCGCTTAAGGGTACGCTGACGTTGATGCACGCTCTTTATAAACCAGAGTGCGCTCTTGAACTTATCCTGCACATAGCCCTTGACCTCTGTAGCCTGCGCACCGTTTGAGCCAAGCATTTGCCTATAATAAGAACTGACCTTAAGCCTTGGCAACCCCGCGTCATTGAGCAGTACAATATATTCCCCACCAACACGCTCTATATGGGCGTCCGGGATAATAACTCGGGCCTCTTCCGTACCAAAACCAGAGCCAGGCATAGGATTGAGCTGACTGGTTATTACCAGTGCCGCCTCAATGACCTCATCAATCGTAACGTCAAGGGCGCGAGCCATCACCTTATAATTCTTCGTAGCAAGGTTCTCGAGCTGACCGATTATGATAGCCTCTACCAAAGGATTTTCCTCGGGTAAACGACGAACCTGCAAGCAAAGACATTCCTTGGTTGTCCGTGCGCCAATCCCGGGTGGGTCAAAGCTTTGAATAATATCCAAAGCACTCTGAACAATAGACTCGTCAACGGCGATAAGGACGGCGATCTCGGCAACAGTACAGTCCTTAACCTCAGCCTCGCTCGCACCATCTTTACAATCGATCATGCGCAGATAACCATGGTCATCTATATTGCCTATTATAAACTCGGAGACCTTACGTTCCACATCTCCAACTAAAGCCAAAACACCAAGCTGATCAGATAAATATTCGCGCAGACTCTTATCACGCGCCACCTGAGACTCAAAGACGGCATCGTCATCTCTCTGACTAAAATCAAGGGAAGAGCCCTTCTGCCCCTCTACCCCTGCAAGATACTCCTGCCACTCGACCTCGGATTTTTCAGCCTCGGCCTCTGCCGTGGGCTTAGTCTCTACGCCGTCGACCTCACCCTGATCCTCTAGGACCGGGTTCTGCTCCAGCTCTTCACGCACGGCATCGACAAGCTCCTGGCGCGAAAGCTGCAAGAGCTTAATAGCAAGCTGAAGCTGAGGGGTCAGCAAAAGCTTCTGCGATAATCGTAGTTCCTGTTTTAGCTCATATGCCATATCTTCTTCGCTGCTTCCTTACTGGTTTGCAGGTTAACCACCTAACCGAAACAACCGGCTAACCGAAAACAACCTGCCGCTGACAAAGCCCGCAGAGACAACAAGGACTCGGCTACATTCTAAATTTCTCACCAAGATAGACGTCTCTTACAAGCTTGCTGGCAAGCAACTCTTCTGGCTTGCCGTCCTGCAGGATACGCCCCTGATCAATTATATATGCCCTATCACAGATCCCAAGGGTCGCCCCGACGTTATGATCTGTGATTAAGATGCCAATCCCTTTATCCTTTAAATCCGTAACAATACCCTGAATATCCTCGACCGCTATTGGGTCGATTCCTGAAAACGGCTCGTCTAGCAGCAAAAACGCCGGTGAGTTAACCAGAGCCCTTGCGATCTCGACCCTGCGTCGCTCCCCACCGGAGAGCGCGTAGCCCTTGACCGTTGCTATATGCGAGATACCCAGCTCTGCCATCAGCTCCTGACAACGCTCGTCTGCCTCCTTTCGGGAGATATCCAGATACTCCAGTATTGCCTTGAGGTTCTGCTCAACAGTGAGCTTTCTAAAGACCGAATGCTCCTGCGCCAGATACCCTATGCCACGCCTTGCCCTCTCGTGCATGGGAACGCCGGTAAGGTCATCGCCGTCGAGCGATACACTGCCGCCGTCCGGGACAACGAGCCCGACTATCATATAAAAAGTAGTTGTCTTTCCAGCACCGTTAGCACCTAAAAGCCCGACGACCTCTCCGGAATTAACCGAGAGACTAACGCCACCAACTACTGTTCGGCCTTTATAGGCCTTAACGAGCCCGCTGACATTGAAACTCCTCACTAATATGCCCTTGTGTCCCGGACGAGCCTTCGCCCGAGCATTCCTTATTTTCTTTCTGTGGCGTTATAACGGCCCTGACCCTCTTATCGCCGCCCTCAACCATAACATTATCACTATCGAGATAGAAGATAATCTTCTCACCCCTTACTATATCTCTGCACTGCATTGCAGCGGCATTGCCGGTTATAATCAACTCGCCACCTGCTTTGTCATATACTATCTTATCACCCCTAGCTCTGCTGCCATCCTGCACAATCCTTGCGTTACCAATGGCCACGATATTCCGTACCTGCTGGCTCTCATCGTAGAAGACATGCAACTCATCGCTGCACATCAGATAGTCCTGCTCTGCGATGACATTACCCCTGAAGATAACTACCCCGTCTGCGCGCAGGCTCTCCATAGTATCGGAGTGAACAGTAACCGGCTTGTCTTTGGCGGCCTTGGTCTTATTACTTGTATCTGCTGCTGATACAAAAGACGGCACAGCAACGCCGTAAGCAATGACCGCTATAACAATTATAGCCCAAACCAGAGCACGAGAGCCGCCAACTGTGACGTTATAAGATAGTACCTTGCTTAAAGACAGTTGACACCTCACTTAAGACCTTTATATTTTCTTTGGCCATATCCATCACCAAACCACGCCCTGTGACATTGGCGCGCTGCGAGGTCATCTTAAAACGGCCTTTTGTCTGCACAACGCCGCTCTTTGCCGAATACCTGAGGACATCAGTGCTGAGACTAAAATCATCTTTATCCGAGACCACAACGACATCGCCCTTTATAACAATATCCTCGGTCTGCGCGTTATAGCTACCCTCACGCCCAGTCATAGTATATACAGCACCGTCTTTCATATAGTAAATAACAGTGACATTGGTCAGATTTATATCGTCCCGGCCCTTTACCTGAAAACCCTTATCAGCCTCAAGCTCCCACTCCAGCCTATCACCACGAGTCCCGGAGTACCTGACCCTATCTATCGTAGAACCCTCGCTCCTTGTAATCGTATAGTCATTGATCGTGACCTCTTTAAAGCCAGAGCTCACATAGACGGCGACGGCCAACCCCAATATCGAGATGGCGATAAAAATAAATAATAATAATCTTAGACGACGGTTCATTATCCTATTAAAAAACCAAACCCCAGCCTGCGCCGTCACGGCACAGGGCATGGGGTTTCCTAGTTAAAATTATAACATCCACCCTATGGGGTGTAAAGGCTTTTATACCCTGTAGCACTCGGTGACTTTTTCCCATTTACCTTGAATTTTCAGAATGATTTCAACAACTTCTCTTACCGCTCCGCCCCCGCCCGGGGCCTGAGTAACACAATCCACAACAGCCCTTACCTCTGCCACACCGTCACTTGGCGCAGCCGAGAAACCAGCCCTTACCAGCACCGGCTGATCAATCAGGTCGTCCCCTACATAGGCCGTCTCAGCCGGGTTCAGACCGAGCTTACCGAGCAGCTCCTCGTAGACTACAAGCTTTGTAAGTGCCCCCTGATATAAGTGCTCAATACCAAGCTCCTTACACCTGCGCTCTACGATACTTGAGTTACGCGCCGTAATAACGGCGACATCTATACCGGCCCTCATAAGCAGCTTTATCCCGTGACCATCACGTGCGTTAAAACTCTTATACTCCCGACCGTCATCGCTATATGTGATCGCCCCGTTTGTAAGGACCCCGTCAACATCTAGGACCAGAAGCTTGATCTCATTTATCTTCTTTATCATATCAGCGGAGATCGTATGCGGCGAACCACTATAAGCACCGCCCTCACACTCAATGCCTTCTTTCATCTAAAATACTCCTTATTAATAAACAGTTTTTCAGCATAGGCCGCGCTGGCACTTACGACCTTCCGTGATCAGATCGACTCTATCTTCATGGTTATCGTGAATTTATCATCATGGTTTATCAGCTCTTCAACAGCTATGAGAAAGATCAGCGAAGACCCTTGATAATTACGCTCAAAACCAGCCTCAGACAAAGACACCGTCTCTACCGGGTAACGCCACAGCGTAGCCGGGCGGCTTAACTCAAAACCGACCCGCAGCTTTGAATATTCATCGACAAGAACAAAGGACTCTATATCAGGGTCAACTCCCTTCTGCCCGAGGCCGTGCCTAGTGCCGCTCCCTGCAACCTCCAGAAAACAGGCTGGCCCGCTACACCCGGGCAGACAAATATTAAACTCCACGGCCATCATCACGCCATCTAATGAATCGTCATACTCGCCCTTTAACTCATAGGTTGCGCTAAAACCACCTGCATTACCACCCAGATCACCCCCCTTATCAAAAGCCAGGGTCTTGGTTACCCGCAAAGGTCGACCATCCAAGAGACCATCTCGCTTTAAGATCAACTCCCTGTCGCCGACCTCATGGGTAAACTCATTATCAAGAAAATCACCCAACTCACCGCAACTGGCCGCGACGAGGCCATCAAGATCAGTGCCTTTTGGCAAGAAACGCTCGCGCAGAGAGCTTCGCCTAACCTTGTCAAAAGCAAGCCCTTCGCCGAGCCCCTCCTCCTTCATAACCACGGCCCCGTGAATGCTCTTTGCACCACCATCATCGCTGCCGTTACCTGCGGCCTTGAGCTTTTCATGATACCCCTCGTACCAGCGCGATAGCGTATTGCCGATATTAATGGCTCCGGGTTTGTAGTCTATCTCATAGATACTACCGCCGTGGCGGGGACTGATATATAGATTAAGCTTACTGCAACTAACCTCTACCTCTTCATAGGTATCGGCATCGATATCGGCGACGATAATATTTACCTCCGCGCCGCGGCCCGCCTCCTCAGCCGCTGCCTCTGCCTTTAATATATGCGCATAGACGGCGAACCTAAGATGCGGCAGATATAGCCCGCCAAAGACCCCGTGCCAATAGGCATCATTTGCCTGAGCCCGGTAGATATGATCCAGAGCCTCTGGCGATGCGCCCTTACCAAGCTTCATCGAGGCCAGCAACATCCTCTTATGCATCCAGTCGGCCTCAGGATATTTGGAAAAGAAGTTGCGCCACGTACCTCCCATGCAGTACTGTAAGATTCGCTCGCCCTCAGCACCACGCTGCTTTAGCTCTTCATGTAGCTTCGCATAGTCATTGGCGACGACCGGCGGCAGAGACCACTCACCCATCTCCATATAAGAGGTCGTTGGCAGATAGACCCTGCCAAGTGATTCCTGTGTATCGATCATCTCAGAAAATCTCACAGGCCTTATCCACTCCGAGCATTCTTCCAGTTTATCAAGAAAACTATCGATCCAGCCGTCTTCGTAGACCCATTTATTAGTACCTGGCCAAACACCAAACTTCTCACCATCATCGGCAAAGATAGCCATGCGACCCTCGCCGCCGTCTTCAAGGCCTCGCATATATTCTTCAAATTTATCAGCTGTATCAAAAGGGATGACATACCTGAGACGCTCGCTACCGGGAAAGACCTTCACAGGATATCCAAGCTCTTCGGTAACATAATAGCCATATAGGTCATCCTGCCTGATCCCACTTTTAATGAAATGATAATCATCTACAACTACGTACTCAACACCTGCCTGGTGCAGGTCACGAGGCAAAGTCGGGTCCCATACACGCTCGGCGAGCCATATTCCGCGCGGCCTTACATTAAACAACCGCTCGATATTGTCTGCCATAAGCCTTATCTGACCAGCCCTGTCTTGTGCCGGAATAACCGCCAAAACCGGTTCGTAATAACCCCCACCCATAACCTCTAGCTGGCCTCTACCAACCATCACGCGCATCTTTTCAATATACTCAGGGTGGACTCGCTCCAGCCACTCCAATAGAAAACCCGTGGTATGAAGAGAGAACTTTACCGCTGGCCTCTCCAGAAGTTTATCTAGAAATGGCAAGTAAGCCTTTTCATAGGCATCTTCCATTACCTCGTCAAAGTTACCAACGGGCTGGTGGTTATGTATGCATAAGACAAAATACGTCATAAAAGCTCCACTACGTGGACGACCATAGCATCAACGCCGTAACGATGCAGCGCGTCCTTTAGTTGAATTATACACCCCGGACACGCCGTGGCAACTATATCAGCACCGCTACCCCTTACGCCTTCTGCCTTGATACGCGCAATCTCTATCGACAACTCATAGTTGGAAAAAGCAAGCCCTCCGCCAAGGCCACAACACTTGCACGGATGCTTCATCCCCACAAGCTCAAGCCCAGAGCTCTCAAGCAATATTCTAGGCTCTTCAGCTATCCCCTGATAACGCCTCAGATGACAAGGGTCATGATAAGTAACCTTACTGCCATCTTGCGTTATAAGAGGCCTTTCATTATCTTCTATATCTTTAACCGGAATATCACCCTCCGGGGCTATCAGTTCGGTTATGTCCCGCACCTTCGCGACAAAAGCATCAACACGTTTTGCCATCTCCGAGTCTTCTTCACCACTGTCGCAGAGCAGGTCTTTAAATACGTCTTTTAAAGCATGTCCGCAGGTTGCGCAAGAGGTCACGATATAATCGCAGTCTTCTTTTTCAAAGACCTCAAGGTTTTTAAGGGCATGCTCTCTGGCTGTCTTCTGATCTCCGGCAGAGAGTGCCGGCATGCCGCAACAGCTCTGCGCCTTAGGGATACTCACCGTTGCGCCACTTCGCTCCAGAACCCTGACCGTTGCCTCGCCGATATCGGGCAGAAAATAATTAACCCCGCAGCCGACAAAGAAAGATACCTTTGGCTTTGCCGCCCCCTGCTCGGGACCGCTCTTGCGGGCCTTTGCGGTCTTACTCTCCATAAAAAACCTCTCCGGCAGGTTAGGCACAAGCCTGCCGCCGCCAATAAGCGGAATGGAAAACCTGCTGACCAGAGCGTGTTCAACAGTACTACCTTTAAAGATTAGGCCTTGCAGCTTTGAGGCGATCTTCATCGATAAAGGACGAAGACGCTCGGAGCCCAGTAGATTCTTAATAGCCAAAGAGGCAAAAGGAGAGAGACCCTGCTTTGCGATATAACCGGTACGAGCCGCCAGTATCAGTGCCGGAACATCTACGTCATTGGGGCAGTTGCTGTGGCAAGAGCCACAGAGCGTGCAGTCCTTTACGTATTTTTGAAATGCCGGGCCGAAAGGAGTGCCACCCATGCCGGCCTCTTTAAGGCTCGTCTCGGCGAGTGTAACTCGTCCTCGTGGCCCTCCGCCCTCACGCCTGAGTATTTCATAGGACGGACAGAAGCTCTTGCAGGTTCCGCACCTAACGCACTTTGAGGCTATATCTAAAAGTTCTTCAACACTCTTCATAAATAATCAACAATATCCTTTGTACTAAATTACCAGAAAACCCGCATCACCCGGCAGGGAAGATCTTTCCCGGGTTTAAGATCCCTCTCGGATCAAGTGCTTCTTTTATACGCTTCATCGCCTCTATCGTAGCAGCACCTAACTCCATATTAATATAAGGCATCTTGGTCGTACCCACTCCGTGCTCACCCGAGATCGTCCCGCCAAGCGAGACCGTCAGCTTAAATACATCTTCTACCGCTTGCAGGCCTTTTGCACAGTCTTCTTCGTCATCTTTATCGACCATAATATTTACGTGGATATTGCCGTCGCCTGCGTGACCAAAGCTCGCAATAATAACCCCACGCTCTTTTGATATCTGCTCAACACCTGTTATTAGCTCTACTAGCTTTGAACGAGGCACAACGACATCTTCATTTAATTTAAGCGACTTAAGTCTCTTAAGCGCAGGGGATATCGAACGCCTGACCTTCCAAAGATCACGCACCTCAAACTTATCCGTAGCAGCCCGAAACTCTGTCGAAGCATTCTCTTTACAGATCCCCTCGATATCAAGTACGTCTTTTTCTACGCTCTCGCTACGCCCGTCCACCTCTATAAGCAATACGGCCTCAACGCCACCAAGCCCCATATGGGTAAATTCTTCAACGCAACGTAGCGATGCGTTATCAATAAGCTCAAGCGTAGAGGGCACAATGCACCGACGGATAATACCGGTAACTGTACGGGCTGCGTCTTCGAGCTTGGCGAATTTAACGAGCATCATCTTGCGCGTCTCAGGCTGCGCAATCAGCTTTAGCTGCGCCTTTGTCACAACACCGAGCGTGCCCTCACTGCCAACGATTAGGCGAGTCAGGTCATAACCAACGACCCCCTTAAGCGTTTTACCGCCGGTCTTTATTATCTCGCCTGTTGGTAAGACGACCTCAAGCCCCAAAACATAATCACGCGTCACACCGTACTTAACAGCCCTTGGCCCTCCGGCACACTCGGCGATATTACCACCAATGGTAGAGAACTTAAAACTCGTCGGATCCGGCGGATAAAAAAGCCCGTGCTTCTCGACCGCTGCCTGAAGGTCTCCGGTTATAACGCCGGGCTCCACCTCTGCCGTAAGATTATCGGTATCTATCTCGATTATCTTCTTCATCCTCTCGGTCGAGAGAATCAGCCCACCACCGACAGGTAGTGAACCACCGGTAAAGCCCGTCCCAGCACCACGCGCAACAACAGGGAAACCCCTTAAATTGGCAAGTTTAAGTATGGCGGATATTTCTTCTGGAGTTTCCGGGAAGGCCACGGCCTCGGGAGGGACGATCTTATTTGTAGCGTCATATGAATAACAAAGTATATCCTCTCTAAGAAAAGAGAGGTTTTCGCGGGCCAGCAAACCCTGCAGTTCTTTCTGTACCGAAGTGGTAATCGGTTTTAAGCTGTCTCTTAGCATAGATTAAAATCTCCTGACGGTTTTACAGGCACGAAATACAATAAGCACCAAAAAACTAACCGCTTACTTTTCGTCAGGTTTTTTAATCACATACCCAACGCCTCTGACCGTATGAATAAGCTTTTTAGTCGGATCTTTATCGACCTTATTTCTAAGGTGATTTATATATACGTCAACAACATTAGTCTCACTATCAAAGCCCTGATGCCAGACGTTCTCAGCAATCAGGGTACGAGACAGAACCCGCTCGGGGTTACGCAGGAGATACTCAAGTAAAGAATATTCCTTTAGCGTAAGCTCTATATCCTTACCAGCCCGGCTTGCCTTGCGTGTCATTGAATCTAGGCTCAACCCCTCATACTCCAGAACACTTGAAGCAACCTTTGCAGACCCCCTGCGAAGCAACGCCCTGATCCTTGCAAGCAACTCTTCAAATGCAAAGGGCTTGGTAAGGTAATCATCTGCGCCAAGATTTAAGCCACGCACCCTGTCCTCTACGCTGTCGCGTGCGGTTAGCAAGATAACAGGTGCCTTTATTCCGTCCTCTTTGACGATCTTTAAGACCTCAAGGCCGTCTTTTTTGGGCAGCATTATATCCAGTATTATCATGTCATAGCTGCGTGAGAGCGCGAATTCCTCTCCCTCTATGCCATCAACTGCCAGGTCCACGGTATAACCCTCTTGCTCAAGACCTCTCTTTATAAAACCAGCTACCTTTCTCTCGTCCTCTATTACTAGAAACCTCATTTTGATATCCTCTGAGTTGTCTTATTTTTTAGAGATGCCGGTAAGCTCCTGCGCGTTACCTTACCGATTGATACAAGTGTCATATCGGCTGGACGAAAGACCTTCGCAGCCGTCGCCTTAATCTGGCGAATCGTCAACTTATCAATAGCTTCTACTACTTCCTTAACCGGAACGTACCTTCCGTAATAGATCTCATCACGGGCGAGTTTCATCATACGACTATCGCTGGTCTCTAGCCCCAGCAGCATGCCGCCCTTAAGCTGCTCCTTTGCCCTATTGAACTCAAGCCTGGTAATATCACCGGAGGCAACGGTCTTAAGCTCTTTTAAGATAAGATTGATGACCTTTTTATAGTCCTTGGCCGAGGTCCCGGCATAGATGACAAAGGCACCTGCGTCACGCACAAGACTCAGATAGGAATAAACCGAATAGGCCAGACCTCGTTTCTCCCTTATCTCTTGGAAGAGCCTTGAACTCATCCCACCGCCAAGGAGTGTATTTAGAATATAGAGTTTATAGCGATCAGGATGGGTCTGCGAAGTAACAGGTAGCCCCATACACAAGTGCACCTGCTCTAGCGGTTTTCTTACAAGTTTAATGCCCTTTGTCGGCTCTGGTGGCGTAGTCTTTGCACTATCGTCATTACCGCTTCCAACACCAGCCATCGCAACCTTTAATAACTTCATAACACACTTAGGGCTTGTACCGCCAGCAACAGTCACCAGCATATTCTCGGCAAAATAGCGTCGCTTATAAAACTCGACAACGTTGTCTCTGGTAAAAGCCCCGACCGTCTTCTCCGTACCAAGTACAGGACGCCCAAGCGGGTGACCCTTCCAGATATTTGCGGCAAAAAGGTCATGAACAATATCGTCGGGAGTATCATCGACCATGCTTATCTCCTGCAAGATGACAAGCCTTTCACGGTCAAGCTCCCCTTTATCAAAGGTAGAATTAATAACAATATCAGAGAGTAGATCAATAGCCAGCGGCAGGTCTTTATTCAGTACTTTCGCGTAGTAGCAGGTATACTCGCGCCCTGTAAAGGCATTAAGCACGCCTCCGACGCCCTCCAGCTCCCCTGCGATATCCAGAGGCGTTCGACGCTCTGTACCCTTAAAAAGCATATGCTCGATAAAGTGAGAGATCCCCCGATCTTTCAGTGCCTCGTTTCTTGATCCGTTCTTGACCCAGATACCAACCGTAGTACTAAGAGCGTCATGCATCTGCTCGGTAATAACGGTAACTCCGTTTTCAAGACTGGCCTTCTCTATGGTAGACATAATTAATTATCTCCGTATACGCATGGCCCTGTATAAGACGGGCGGCAAAAGACCTCTTCTAAACCAAATATCAACAACACAAAAAAAGGGGGGCCAGGAGGCCCCCCAGCAATTACTGCTTGGTCAAGATTTATCCGAGTGCTTGCGACACCCTTAAAATCTTTTTGCTACGATGGCATCGTCTCGCCAAGTGCCTCTTTTCTCGAGAGCCTGATCTTTCCGGCCCTATCGATCTCCAGACACTTTACAATAACCTCATCACCTTCTTTAAGGATATCGGTTACGTTCTCTACACGCTCTTCAGCTAGCTGCGATATATGAACAAGGCCGTCAGTACCCGGGAAGATCTCTACGAATGCGCCAAAGTCCATAATTTTACGGACAGTACCCATATAGAGCTTGCCTACCTCGGCTTCCTGCGTAAGGGCCTGAACCATCTTTATCGCCTTCTGCGCTGATTCCTCATCGCAAGAAGCAATATTGACCTTACCTGTATCATCGATATCTATCTTTACGCCGGTCTCCTGAACAATACCCTTGATATTCTTACCGCCAGGGCCGATGACGTCTTTGATTTTTTCTGTCTTAACATAGATAGTAATTATCTTCGGAGCGTACTCGGACATCTCGGTCCTCGGTGCTGTTATAGCCTCTTCCATCTTTCCGAGGATATGGATACGTCCTTCCTTTGCCTGATAAAGGGCCTCGCGCATAAGCTCTGCGCTCACGCCACTTATCTTTATATCCATCTGCAGGGCACTGATGCCTTCTGCCGAACCAGCAACCTTAAAGTCCATATCTCCAAGATGATCCTCGTCACCGAGGATGTCAGACAATACAGAATAACGCTCGCCTTCCTTGATAAGTCCCATGGCGATTCCTGCTACGTGGCACTTTACCGGCACACCTGCGTCCATTAAGGATAGCGACGCACCACAGATCGATGCCATCGAAGAAGAACCATTTGATTCAAGTATATCAGAAACTACCCTTACCGTGTACGGGAACTCTTCTTCCTCACCCGGCATAGACTTTACGACTGCACGTTCTGCAAGAGCACCATGACCGATCTCGCGACGACCAGGGCTGCGCATAAACCTTACCTCACCAACAGAGAATGGCGGGAAGTTATAGTGAAGCATAAACTTCTTATAGTCCCAGCCAGAAAGAGCATCTATCTTCTGCTCGTCATCACTGGTACCAAGCGTCGTGACAACAATTGCCTGCGTCTCGCCACGAGTAAAGAGTGCCGAACCATGGGTGCGGGGAAGTAGTCCTACCTCACAAGTTATATCTCTTACCTGCCTGGAGTCTCTGCCGTCAACACGCACGCCTGTAGAAAGTATCGCCTCACGCATCGTCGTATATTTAAGTCTGCCAAAAGCAGCGGATACGTCAGAGCCACGGCCCTCAAACTCTTCTGCGAGCTCTGCCTTTAGATCGGCCTTTATCTCATCAAGCTTTGCGTAACGCTCCATCTTGGTTGCAATCTTAAGTGCACAGGCAAGCCTTTCTTCTGTAATCTCTTTTACACGTGCCTCAAGCACGGTATCGACCTCAGGCAGGACGACCTCGATAGCGGTCTTTCCGCTATCAGTGCGCATCTGCTCCTGGATGGCAAGCACTGGCTTCATGCTCTCCTGCGCAAAACCAAGGGCATCAATCATTACATCTTCGCTGAGGAAGTCAGCACCACCCTCGACCATCAAGATACCATCGGTAGCACCTGCGACCAAAAGATCAATATCGCTCTCTTTCTGCTGCTCTAGAGTTGGGTTGCAAATGAGGTTACCGTCGATACGTCCAACGCGGACAGCGGCTATCGGCTTTGTAAAAGGTATATCAGAGATGCGCAGAGCCATCGAGGCACCAACCAGTGCGCAAAGCTCTGGATCATGCTCGGTATCAGCACTCATTACGGTTGCGATAACCTGCGTCTCATGGGCATAGCCTTCTGCAAATAGAGGCCTTAAAGGCCTGTCTATCAGCCTTGAACAAAGCACTTCCTTTTCGCCCGGGCGGCCTTCACGCTTAAAGAATCCACCGGGGATCTTACCGGCTGCGTAACGCATCTCTACATAGTTAACAGTTAAGGGAAGGAAATCTAGACCTTCTTTAGGCTGAGGTGCGCGACATGCCGTTACGAGCACGACCGTATCGCCGTACCTTACCGTAACCGAGCCGCCGGTCTGCCTTGCCATCTTACCGGTCTCTATCTTTAAAGTTCTTCCACCAAAATCTACTTCGTAATTTTTCACCATCTTAATTCACACTACTCCTTAGTTTGTTTTGCCTCTTTTCTGCCGCATATAAAAACGCACCCCTGTACGTCTTTAAAAAAATAAAGGACCACCCGTAACTATCGCAGGGATCAATTGCCAAGACCACGCGTATTGCATCACGGCGTAGTGCCGGCCTAAACACCTTTATACTACTAGAGAGACTTGCATTAATAAGCCTCCTGTCTTTTTACAGTAAGGTCACGAGACAACCCTAACCCACGCCATAAAAAAACAGAGACCATATAAAACCACAGGCCTTTACCAGAGATACCCCCCGACAAACGCCACGTGGCGATTTATTTTCTTAGACCAAGTTCCTTGATAAGGTTCTTATACCTGGCCAGATCCTTCTTCTTAAGATAATCAAGAAGCCTTCTCCTCTGCCCAACCATCTTAAGGAGTCCTCTCCTTGAATGATGATCCGCGCGATGCGTCTTAAGATGATCACCAAGATACCCTATCCTACCTGTTAAAAGAGCTACCTGTACCTCAGGTGAACCCGTATCCGACTCATGTGTTTTGTACTTGCTAATTACCTCTTTCTTGGTTTCTGCTGTAAACATTTACCTCTACTGCCTCCCTTCTTTTCTTTCTTTTGTTTTTGTTTTTATATTATTTAAGACAATGCCGACTCATGGCGGCTTTGTCTATTATTCACTTACTTCTATACTGCCGGGGCTCGATTTAATACCTTCCAGCAACTCATCAAGCGGCATAACGGCAGATATCAGATCTTGGCGTTTAAGGTTAAGCTCGACGGCATCTTTTATAGTAAAATTGCCGCTTCTGGTCCTCTTAAGTGTTACCAGATGCGCACCCACTCCGAGCTCTACGCCAGCGTCATGGCATATCGACCGAACATAAGTACCGCGCGAGGTCGCTACCCTGAACTCGACATATGGCATATCTATATCCAAGATCTCTAGCTCAAAGACCTCTACCTGCTTTGCCGCACGTTCAACGACAACGCCTTTCCTTGCCAGCTTATAAAGAGGCACTCCGCCCTGCTTAACTGCCGAGAACATAGGAGGCACCTGATCTATCTTACCAATAAAAGCCTTCAAAACTCTCTCGACATCTTCTTTCTTTATATCACCGACCTCAGACTCAGCCACGACCTTACCCTGCGCGTCATAGGTATCGGTTGATTCACCAAGCTTCATCCGGGCAATATATTCTTTAACGCCACCCTGGAAGACCGTCGCAAACTTGGTCGCGCGGTTTATCACAAGCGGCAAGACCCCTGTAGCCAGAGGATCAAGCGTGCCGAGATGGCCGACCTTCTTTGCGCCAAGCCTGCGCTTGACCGTCGCAACGACATCATGCGAGGTCATCCCGCCGGGCTTATCAACTACAAGTACACCTTCAATCATAACAACAAGACTCCTGAATCCTCTGAAATTCTTCTAGGCCAGTGCCTTATCTACAGCCATTCTAAGCTCGCTTAAAACTCTGGAGCTTACATCATCATAATCGCCTTTAACGGCACAGCCTGCGGCATTTTTATGACCGCCTCCTCCAAAAGATAGCGCGACACTTGAGACGTCGACTCTCCCCTTGGACCTCATGCTGATCTTAAACGTACCGTCGCCGACCTCTCTAAAGAGCACACCGACCTCGACATCTTTAATAGCCCTTGCATAGTTGACAAAGCCGTCTACCAGATCCCTATTACCACCGACCTTATCCAAGAGATCAAGCGTTACCTGCAGACTCGCGATATGACTATCTTCTGATATATCAAGGGTCAGCAACACCAGAGCAAGTGCCTCAAAGCGCTTTGCAGGGAAGTTCTCGTATACATTCATCGATACTTCCCAGGGCTTTGCACCGTAACCTACCAGCTCCCCGGCCTTACGAAAGGCCTCGGGTGTGGCCGAACTATAACGAAAAGACCCTGTATCGGTATGGATCGCAGTATAAAGATTGGTCGCGACATCCTCGGTTATAACGGCATCTGCGGCCCTTAACAGGTCATAGACGACCTCGCCTGCGGCACTGGCCGTAGGCTCGACTATATTTAAAACTCCAAAATTATCATTGGTCGCGTGATGGTCAAGGTTTATGAGTTTCCCCTTACCGGCAAAAGCCATAAAGTTATCACCTAACCGCTCGATCTGACCACAATCAACGGCAAAGGTCACATCAAAAGGGGCTTCGCCATCAAGCGTATGCACGACCGTCTCACTGCCCGGCAAAAAAGAACATAGATCAGGGATAGGATCTTCCAGATATGCCACCACGTCCTTACCCATCTCTCGCAGAGCAAGGGCAAGCCCTAGGTTTGAGCCTACGGCATCTGCCTCAGGGCTTACGTGAGAGACGACCATAAATCTCTGGCCCTTTTCAATCTCTTCTATAATTTCTACAAATCTGTTATCTTCCATATCCAAACAGGCAAGAGCTATCCCTCTTCCTGCTCCTCTACAACACTGTCGGTGTCACTACCAGGACCATTGCCTTCCATATCATTATTATCTATATCATTAAGTAACTCTTCAATACGCATCGAGTACTCAAGCGAATCGTCAACCACAAAAGAGATCTCAGGGATGTATTTGAGCTGTACCTTCTTGGCAAGAGTGCGCCTGATATAGCCACGAGCTCTGTTAAGTGCATGCCCGGTCTGCCTAATTGTTTTTTCATCGCCCATCACGCTAAAATAAATCCTTGCGTGCTTCATATCAGGGCTTAACTTTACCCGGGTAATGGTTACAAAACCTATCTTTGGGTCTTTGATCTCACCTTGCAGCAACATGGAGGCAACCTCCTGAGCTACAAGATCCCCCACCCTATCCGAACGTTTATATTTATGCAACTGCTGCCCCTATCCCCCGGATAACCATTACGCAGCCAACCAAGATCAGCACTAGAGCTTGGCAGCCTCTTCCTTTATAATATAGGCCTCGATAACATCGCCGACCTTAATATCATTATATCCCTCAATACCAATACCGCACTCGTAACCCGAGGCGACTTCCTTGGTATCTTCCTTAAATCTCTTAAGAGATGAGATAGATCCCTCATAGATAACTACGCTATCTCTTACGAGCCTTACCTTTGCATTCCTCGAGACCTTACCATCGGTAACGTAAGATCCTGCGATAGTACCGACCTTGGTCACCCTGAAGACCTCTCGAACCTCTACGGTTCCTATAGTCTCCTCACGGATGATCGGCTCAAGCAGACCTTCCATAGCATTATGGATATCATCGGTGAGGTTATAGATAATATTATATAACCTCATATCAACGCTCTCTCTGGCGCAGACCTGAGTTGCATTGACATCTGGTCTTACGTTAAAGCCGATAATAATAGCATTAGAGGCCGAGGCGAGCATAACATCGCCCTCGTTAATACCACCGACCGCGTTATGAATAACCTTAAGCCCGACCTTCTCCGTAGAGAGCTTCAGGAGCGCGTCACGAACAGCCTCCATAGAGCCCTGAACATCGGCCTTTAGTACGACATTAAACTCCTTTACCTCACCGGCTGTAATCTGCTCGTAAAGATCTGCAAGACTTATCTTCGAGCTCGATGCCTGCTCCAACTCACGCGCCTTTCTCTGACGCATATTGGTTATCTGCCTAGCCGTTGCTTCATCTTTGACCGCACTGAAAGTATCCCCTGCTGTCGGCACGCCCGAAAGCCCGAGGATCTTGACAGGCATAGAAGGCCCTGCCTCTTTAACGCGATTACCCCAATCGCTAATCATAGCTCTTATCTTACCAAAGTGCTCGCCTGCGACACATGTATCACCGACCTTAAGTGTACCGTTCTGGATAAGCACGGTGGCGACAGGCCCCTTGCCCTTGTCAAGCCTTGACTCAACAACAATACCACTAGCAGGGATACCTACGTTGGCCTTAAGCTCTAGGATCTCGGCCTGTAGCAGGATCATCTCAAGCAAGCCGGTTATATTCTGCTCTTTTTTGGCAGATACCTCAACAAAGATAGTATCTCCGCCCCAGTCCTCACTGACAAGACCGAACTCGGTCAAAGATTGCCTGATTTTTTCCGGATTTGCCTCAGGAAGGTCTATTTTATTGATTGCCACAATTATCGGAACATCTGCGGCCTTGGCATGATTTATCGCCTCTATGGTCTGCGGCATCACTCCGTCATTTGCAGCTACAACAAGTACGACTATATCTGTTGCCTTCGCCCCTCTTGCCCTCATTGCGGTAAAGGCCTCATGGCCCGGAGTATCAAGGAATGTCACATCACCTTTGTCCAGATGCACATGGTACGCACCTATATGCTGGGTGATGCCACCGGCCTCACCGCTTGCAACCGTTGTCTTACGTATGGCATCCAGCAGCGAGGTCTTACCATGATCGACATGACCCATTACAGTAACGACCGGCGCGCGAAGATCACCCTCGCCGAGGTCTTCAGGATTAATGCCAGCCTCCAGCAGTGTCTCCTCCTGCAAGGCCACGCTCTCTACTTCATAGTCATAGTTCTGTGCGATTATCGTCGCCGACTCAATATCAAGGGTCTGATTGACGGTCGCCATGATACCGAGATCCATCAACTTCCTTATAATCTCATTGGCCTTTACACCGATCTTCTGAGAGAACTCAGCGACACTTATGGCCTCTGCTATCTTTACAACCCTCTTCTCGGTCCTAGTAACCGTAATCTCTGTCTTCTTAAGCTCTCTGGCAGGAGATATATTAGACCTTCTCCTGTTATCACGCATCTGATAACGCTTACCCCTGCGATACATCTGTTTGCCGGGGAAGGTCTTATCTACCTTCTTCACCTCTTTATTAAATACCTTTACCTCACGCTTGGCCTTGCCCTTATCCTTATCACGGCTATCCTCGCGCACACCATCTGCCTGCACAGGCTTTGCCTCAGGCGACTTGCCCGACGTATCGGCCTTCTTTGCAAAGGCCTTTGCCGGTTTTTCGCCCCGAGCCTCGGTTGCAGAAGGTTGTACGGAAGCCTCTGCGCCCTCGCCTACCTTTGGCTCGACCTCGACCTTCGACTCTGGCGCAACGACGACCTCTGGGGCAGCTGCTGCAAGTTCCGCAGCTTCTGCCGCCTTAACGGCTTGTTCTGCAGCTGCCTTCTCCTCTGGAGTCGACTTTACCTTGCGCCTACGTATAACAGTCTTCTTTATACGTTTTTCTACGACCTTACCTTTTAACTCTATCTCTTTTTCAGTCATATCTCTCTTTCCGGCCTGTATCCGGAATCATTACAAGCTGATAAAAGCCTATCCCTTCAACCTAACCTCTTTTATTTTCTCAGTCTTTAATAGTCCCTTAGTAACGTCCTGCCAAAGTCGCTCACAAGCTGCTTCTAATAATGTTTTTCCTTCTACGCACAGGCCGGCTACTACTGCCTGCCTTGGCTTAATTTTAAGGGATCTCGCAAATACGTTCTTTTTAAAGGCCCTTAAAAAACATTCTTTATCATAACAAAGATACGCCCCTCTACCCATAACCAAACCCGAGATATCCGGTAAAAAAGTTCCGTCTTTATTAACAAACCTTACAAGCTCCCGCTTTGCCCGCCTCGTGCCACAGCCAACACAGCTGCGCACAGGACCCATGGCTACTCTTGCCCGCCACCTGCAAAATCACGTGCTGCGACCTGAATAGCCTCGGCACGCTCCTGATCCAAACCCTCTATAGAGGTAAGCACCGATGGTAATACCTCTATAATTGAACCTATCGTATCATAACCGGCAGCTGCCAAAGTCGTTAAAAGTTCTTCATCTAATGCGTCTATTGTAGCAATAACAGAGAGAGTTTCCAAACGCCTTGAGTCTTCCTCGACCTTGGCTGCAGCGGCCTGTACTTCACGAACAAGGGCCTCGTCCGGCGAGAGCGTCTCAGTGGGGCCGTCTACCTGCTCTGTCTCGGTATGGATATCAATCTTCCATCCTGTAAGCTTTGCGGCAAGCCTGACGTTCTGTCCTTTCTTACCAATGGCCAACGAGAGCTGATCATCAGGGACGATGACCTCCATTGAATGTTCTTCCTCATCCACAACGACCTTTGTTATCTGCGCCGGGCTAAGAGCGTTCTTTGCAAGTACGGCACTCTCATCGGCCCAGTGTATAATATCTATCTTCTCTCCCTTAAGCTCCTGGACAACGGCCTGAACCCTTGAGCCCTTAACACCCACACAAGCACCGACCGGATCAACATCCATATTATTAGAGAGCACCGCTATCTTGGCCCTCTCCCCCGGTTCACGCGCGGCCCCTTTTATCTCTACTATCCCCTCATATATTTCAGGGACCTCCATCTGGAAAAGCTTTATAAGAAAACCAGGGTGCGTCCTGCTTATAACCACCTGCGGCCCTTTTGCATCTTCCCTGACCTCCAGCACCATTCCTCTGACGCGCTCGCCCTGACTATAGCTCTCGCGCCTAACCTGCTCGCGCTTTGGCAGTAAGGCCTCGGTACGACCGAGATCCACTACCATATCGCCCCTCTCGAAACGCTGAACAATACCAGTAATTATCTCACCCTTCTTCTCACTATATTCTTTAAATACTATATCACGCTCGGCCTCTCTTATCTTCTGTATAATAATCTGCTTTGCGGTCTGCGCGTCTATCCTGCCAAACTCATTAGCATTGAGTTTCACACCAAGACTATCGCCAAGCTGCGCCTCTGGATCCAGCTCCAGGCCATCTTCAAGGGTAATATGAAGATCAGGGTCCTCTACAACCTCAACGACCTCTTTAAAGACAAAGAGCTCTATCTCTCCCAACTCCTCATCATAGTGAGCCTCTATCTCTTTACCGGCACCAAATCTTTTCTCCGCGGCCTTTAAAAGCGCACTCTCCAGAGCCTCGATAAGAACATCCTTATCTATCCCCTTATCCTTCTCTACCTGCTCTATAATCTGTACTAGATTGGCAAACATCTCTTTGCTCTCCTCCTGCCGCCCTCGGGCGGCCTACGTCTATATAAAATTACAGGACTACTTCTAGCCTTGCTTTATCAATATTGTCAAATTCTACGGTCCAGTATTCTTCATCTATATCTTTTAACTCTACAGAGCTTTCACCAACGGTCTCGACCGTCACCAGAAAATTACGCCTGTTAAGTACAGGCTCTTTCGTCCTGAGCTTGATCTTCTTACCCACGGCCTCCAGAAAATCTTCACGTTTCTTAAGCCTTCTATCCAACCCGGGAGAAGATACCTCCAAGTTGTAATGGTCCGGCACAATATCATCGACATCAAAGATAGTACTTAACTCGTGGCTAAGATCAGCACAGTTCTCAAGTGTAATACCCTCTGGTGTATCAATAGTTACGCGAAGTATCTTCCTGCCGTCCTCGCTCGTATACTCGACATCTACAAGCTCCAACCCTAACCCCTGCGCCACTGGTTCAGCGAGCTTAAAGGCCTTATCTTCCAAGACGTCTGTGTTTACCTGTGTACTCAAAAAAACTCTCCGAAAACCTTTAAAAGACCCAATAATGCAAAAAGTGGGCAAAAGCCCACTTCTTAATTAGTCAATCTAACACATAACCCCTTTGTCTGCAAGCGGAATTATGGTATCGCAAGCTCAGCCTATATCAACCCGAAAAGTAAAAATACAACACAGAGAAGCCGTAAATAAACCGCCCTTTATCCTGCTTTTTATCACTAATCTTATCTTACTCTGGCAGCATCGATTATACACTTACGAGCCTCCTGATCAAATACTATAGTCCCGTCAAACTCACCGCCGATTTCAACCATAGTACCGAGCCCTGCGGAATCATCAGCAATACGCCCGTATGCCTGCATTGCCAGTAATCCCTCAAGCGGGCGCGGAGCAAACTGTACGATGCGATTGTCGACCTCAAGCGGAACGACACGCGCCGATGCAATACCATAGCCTGCGTCATGGCCAGTGCCTTGCCGGGTAAAAACAATATTCGCGTACATTCCCCCAACCTCTTTAGGGCTATAAAAACCAAATACAAAATTACCAAGGCTATAAAATATAACCCCTGATTTATAGACCTCTACAGGCTGGATGACATGAGGGTGATGCCCTATAATCACCTGCGCACCACTGTCGATTGCAAGATGTGCGAGCTCGCGCTGATAATCTTTAGGAAGCCTCATCCTCTCCGCTCCCCAGTGAAAGGCAACTATCACGATATCAGCAGAGGCCCGCGCGGCCTTTATATCTTTAACTAAAAACTTCTTATAACCTGGAGCTGTTCCTGCCCTATCTTTTGTCGCATAAAACTCTACAGGGAAGGTCTTTGAATACGACAGCACAGCAATCTTTACCGTATCACTGCCAACCTCCTTCACAAAAATCGCAGGCCTTCTGGCCGCTGCCAGATCCGCACCAGCCCCTGCGTACCCAAGCCCTTCCTTATCCAAAAGCTCTATAGTCTCCAGAAGAGCACTGGCACCGTAGTCCACCATATGATTATTAGCAAGAGAGAAGATATCAATGCCAGAGGCCTTAAGGGAGGCAACCGCCGAGGGCGGGGCCTTAAGAATATACTTCTTTTCCATAAAAGGCTCGTCTGATTCTGTAAGCGGTGATTCCAGATTCCCTATCGCAAGGTCTGCGTCCGTTAAAACGCCACCCATCATTGAGTAAGGATAAGCAGCACCTTTCTTATCCAGAAAACTCACGGCACGTTCGCCAAGGAAGATATCGCCGACAGCAACTACAGTAATACTACCATCTGGGCCGTAGCCATCACCGGCCTTTTCGGCAAAGACTACGCCAGCCATCACCAAAACAGAAACAAAGGCCGTAACGACAAAAACGACCCCTACCCTAACACCTGAAAAAAAACAATTGCCGACTCTGCTGAAAAAAATATTCATCATCTTTAAATTAATCACCCCTCTAAATACATCAAAAAAAAACGACGCCTTGGTCTATCAAAGTATAACTGATAACCAAGCGCGTCGCTAATTAAAAACCACTATATATATTTTTTAGTCTTCGATGATGACCTTCATCTCGACCCTATCGTCAGGCATATCGCGACTATCTCTAGGCAGTGCGACGATCTCGTCAGCAACCTCAAGACCACTTGTCAACTCACCAAAAACAGTATACTGACCGTCCAAAAACGAGGCGTCGCCAACAACTACAAAGAACTGCGAGCCCGCACTGTTGGGGTCGTTACTCCTTGCCATCGATAAGATCCCCTTGCGGTGCGGGGTATCACTGAACTCCGCGTCTACCGTATGATCGGGGCCTCCCATGCCATAGGTCGCTTTATTGTCGCCCTTTGTATTCGGGTCTCCACCCTGGATCATAAAACCGGGAATAACCCTATGAAATATCGTCCCGTCGTAAAAGCCCTCTTTAGCCAACTTTATAAAGTTCTCAACATGTTTAGGTGCTTTATCATGGAAAAACCGTGCCTCCATCTTTCCAAACTTTGTCTCTATTGTCGCTTTTACGTCACTCAACTTCCTTACCTCCATAAATGTTACTCTACCGATGAAACCTTGCCTAAAGCCAGACCCGAAGCAGTAAAGAAACTTTCATATTTTAATTTTTATCCGTTAAATATAAATACCCGCCCGCTACTTTATTATAACCTTCATCTCGATCCGCTCTCTGGGCATATCTCTGCTATCTCTAGGTAGGGCAACTATGCTTTCAGCGACCTCAATGCCGCTGATTAGATCGCCAAAGACAGTGTACTTGCCGTCCAGAAACGACGCATTGCCAACGACTATAAAGAACTGCGAGCCCGCACTATCAGGGTCGTTACTCCTTGCCATCGACAAAACCCCCTTCTTATGACGAGTATTGGTAAACTCAGCGTCTATCGTATAGCCCGGACCACCCATACCATAGGTCGCTGTATTAGCTCCCTTTGTATTCGGGTCTCCTCCCTGAATAACAAAACCCGGAATCACCCTGTGAAAGATTGTCCCGTCGTAAAAACCCTCTTTGGCCAGCTTTATAAAGTTCTTCACATGGTTAGGTGCTTTATCAGGATAAAACCTAACCTGCATCTTCCCGAACTTTGTCTCTATGATAGCCGTTGCCTTACCAAGCTGTTTCAGCTCCTTGGCCGTTATATTACCACCCTCTGCCTGGCTCAGTGCGGGGGTAAATACCGCAACAAAACCAAAAAATAAAACTACAGCTAAAACCCTTGCAAAACCCCTCATATCCTTAGTGCCTCCTTAAGAAAATATAATCAGAACTAATAATCATATCACATCAGCTCTATCTCAATCAAATTATCATTTCTGGGAATATAACTTCTCTCAATTGCAAACTCAACCAGCTTCTCCTGAATCTCACGATAATCAGAGTCCAGATTGCCCACTGCCATCATCATTTGCAGGGCCTCGGCCTGCTCCCCTGCCTGATTATATGCAAGTGCCAACTCATACATAGCCCCGATCCTATCCTGATCACTCATCCCCTTTACAGCAAGTGCCTTTATATAAAAACCAACAGCATCAATGTACTTACCTATAGCTACAGCGCATTGGCCGAGTCTGGCATAAGAATTAAACTCAAAGGCAGCCTCTTTGGCAGAAAGCTTAAACTCTCTGATGGCATCGTCAAAGAGCTCCATCTCCATATAGGCTATTCCCAGATTAAAATGCGTCTCTACGTCTTCGCGGCTGAGTTGCTCACCCATCCCGGCCTTAAACTCCTCGACCATACCGCTTGACTCTTCGCTATCAGACCAACTATCGACCAATTGACCCAGAGCCTCTTCAATACCAAGCTCCTTGGTAAGATCGATAAAACCTTCGGACTCATCTTTTACATCGACACTCTTATCTTCCGATATAATCGCGCCGTCTTCATCACCGGATAACGCAAGTTCTTCTTCAGTAAAAATCTGCTCAACATGACCTGAGTCCTCCACACCTTCTTCTTCCGCCTCGTCGGAGTCCTCTGAGCCGACCGTAATAACCTCGGCCGCATCATCCTTAAATAACTCTTCCAGATCATACCCCCCCCCTTCAAGCAAGGCATCAATACCAGCCTCCTTCAAGGCCTCTTCAGGCTCTAAGGCCTCTTCAAGCTCTAAATCTATTGACACGGTCTCTAGATCTTCTGAAGGTGCATCAGAGTCTAGGTCATCTTCTTTCATAAAATCTTCTGAGATCTCAACCAAATCTTCTTCCGTAGAGTCTAAGGCAGATTCATCCTCCTCAGAAACCTGATCATCAGGCTCTATAACCTGCTCTGGTGGCTCTACTGCCTCTTCAAGCTCCAAGGCCTCTTCAAGGTCTACAGCCAACTCCTCGGGCTCTAGCACCTCTTCAATCTCTAAACTATCAGCGTCATCCACAATCTCAAGCTCTTCTAGCTCTTCCATCTCTGGCGACTCGTCTATATCTTCTAGTTCAATCTTCTGATCTTCTTCTAGTACTTCAGCTACATCTTCTTCAAACTCTGTAACCTCAGGCAGTTCGATATCCCCATTCGAGATCTCAGCCCCTAACTGCTCCGCCTCAACCACCCCGGATGCCTCTTCAGACCCTACAGTCTCTTCCCCTACCTCGTCTTTAGGGCAGTCTATATCTAACTCAACGGACTCTTCTTGCTCATCAAGATCAAAATCTTCTTTAATCTCTACTTCTACCCGATCCTCTCCAGGCTCTATCGTCTTTTCCTCTGCCTCATCTTCCTTCTCATCAGGATCTAACTCGACAGACTTGCCCTCCAAGTCACTATCAAAATCAATATCTTCCTCAAGCTCTACTTCTGCCTCTTGTGACTCCAAGGCCGCTACGACCTCTTCAGACTCTGTAGCACCTTTACCCTCTTGCGTCTCTTCAGGAAGCTCATCCTCAAAATCGACCTCAAAGAACTCGTCTTCGCCATCGGCGTAATCAGAGTCAATCTCGTCTAGGTCAATATCAAAATAAAAATCTTCTTCAACCTCGGCTTCAGCCTCTTCAGGCTCTAAGGCCGCTTCAGGCTCTAAGGCCGCTTCAGGCTCTAAGGCCACTTCAGACTCTAAGGCCACTTCAGACTCTAAGGCCACTTCAGACTCTAAGGCCACTTCAGACTCTAAGGCCACTTCAGACTCTAAGGCTTCTTCTGCGGGTTCTTCATCCAGCGTCAGCTTAGAGACCACACTCTTTTCAAGGATCTCATCGATGGTAGCCTCTTCCACCTCGGCTTCTTCTTGTAAACCGCCAAGCTCGCTCTCAAACGCATCGCACAGGCCATCTATCATGGCTCTGGCCTTTTCATTGTCAGGAGCAGCCTCTAAAATAGCATGGCAAAGTGCCTCTAATTTATCCAGCTCACCAGCTTCTTTAAAAGCATCTATAAGCTCGCCGCCATAACTGGTAAATTTAGAGACGTCTTCTCTTTCTTTATTTATACCAACAAGCCCTTCCAGCACCCTCACGTCCTTTGGGTACTCGGCATAAAGATCATTTAAAATATTCTCGGCCTTCTCAATCTTACCCTTAGCAAGGAACTTCTGAAAGATCCAGCAATAGAGATCCAGAGCGTCATCGCCGTAACCAAACTTCTTCTGCATATCAGCGAGCCTGATCTTTAACCCGGCATTCTCTGAGTCAATTTCGACCATCTTCTGCAAGAGCTCAAAGGCCTCGTTAGAGCGGCCCTTCTTTTCGTATGTATTGAGGATATAGCTGTATTCACCGATGGCATCGGCAATAAGACGTTGCTTTGTGTAAAGATCGGCTAGTTTATTATGGATTTCCAGGTTGGTCTCGTCAAGCTTTAGTACCTGCTTGTAGACCGCGATGGCCTTTAGGTAAAAGCCCTTGCCGGTATTATACTTGGCAATACTGGTGTATTCCTTTATTGCCTCTTCCTTAAGACCTGTCTTAACATATAACTCCCCAAGCCTGAGACGCAAAGAGATATCCGAAGGATCTAGTAAGACAATAGACTTATACTCGGCAATGGCCTTATCAAAGTACCCTTTAAGTACAAACTTCTGGGCCTTCTCTATCTGTTTTTCCTTCTTTGCCATAAGCTAGATAGCACTCACACGACCAAGGCGGCTCGAAGCATCGATCTCGTCTTCGGCCAACTCTTCCGTGCCCGAGGTATTCCAGGCACTAGTTAAATAACGAGTTCTCTCCAAAGCCCCTATCAATGCCTCTTCCCGGTCGCAGGGCTCAGACTCTTCCAATTTCACACCCAGTCCAGCTGCGACCTTCTGAGACAGCACCTCTTTTAAATCTTCAATGCTGCTGCCCGTAAACTCCGAGACCCAGGACATACGCTCTGATGCCCCCTGGCCAAAGACACCGTCGGTCATTGCCTTATCCATACCGAATAAGATCGAACCGTGCTGTAGCAGAGCCCCCTTAAAACGCCTCTGTGAACTACCGACGATCTTTCTACCACCGGCCATTACCTCAAACCTTGCCGGTGCGTGAAAGCATGAATCCTTCTTTAACTGCCCTCTGCTGCTGCCGACAAGCGTTAACTCGGCATCTACCCCTACAACCTGCAAAGCATCAACTATACACTGGCTTATTGCGCGGTAAGCCCCGTGAATTCCATACGAGAAAAGCTCGTGGCTAGAGTCACATACCACCGAATAAGTAAGCTCCGAGTAATGCAGAACACCGCGCCCGCCTGTTA
This sequence comes from Deltaproteobacteria bacterium, assembly GCA_024278765.1. GTDB lineage: Bacteria > Desulfobacterota > GWC2-55-46 > GWC2-55-46 > DRQE01 > JAJRSM01. The sequence goes on from JAJRSM010000048.1 coordinate 27,029, forward strand.
TGCGACGTACTACCGGCAGACCAAAATCATCAATCACACCACGGAGCGACTTAATCGACTGATGACGACCAATCGAGACCGCTGGTCTCTGCCACTCATACAGCCTCAGACACGGCTGCCCACGACCCTGCTCTAACCCCCGTAAAATGGCCTCATCCTTTGCCATGTTAAATGGTGCTGACCCCTTACCGTCGACTATCAACCTCCAGCGTCCACTCTCTGTCATCTCTTAAACCCCACCTGCCAACAAAAGATCGCAGACCTACTAACTAAGACCACCTTGAAAGAAAATCAATAGTAACATCTCCGGCTATATAGTCATGGTCCTTCATTATCTTCAGGTGCAGCGGAATATTGGTCTTGATCCCCTCGATATGAAACTCTTCCAGAGCCGAGGTCATCTTCTTGATAGCATCGCGCCGTGTCTCTGCGTAGACGATGAGCTTGGCAATCATCGGATCATAATGCGGCGGCACTTTATAATTACAGTATATAGCAGTATCTACCCTTACACCCGGCCCGCCCGGCACATAAAGCTCGGTAATCTTACCCGGAGACGGCACATAGGTATTCGGGTCCTCTGCGTTTATACGACACTCGATGCTATGGCCTTTAAAACGAACTTCCTTCTGCTTCATCAAAACCTTATGCCCTGCCGCAAGCTTTATCTGCTCCTTTAAGATATCAATGCCCGTAACCTCTTCGGTTACCGGATGCTCAACCTGCACCCTCGTATTCATCTCCATAAAGTAAAACTTCTTATCCTCATCAACAAGATACTCAATCGTACCAACACCGACGTAACCTATAGCCTTACATAGCTTGACCGAGGCATCGCCCATCTTCTCTCTCAGTTTTGGATCGACAAAGAGCGAAGGTGCTTCTTCCAGTATTTTCTGATGACGCCTCTGGATTGAGCATTCACGCTCGCCAAGATGGATGACATTGCCATGTTCATCGGCAAGGATCTGAATCTCAATATGGCGCGGCTTTATACAGTACTTCTCAAGAAAGACCTCGGCATCGCCGAAGATACTCAACGCCTCACGTCTTGCCAAATGAAAAGAACTCGCAAGCGCAGCCTGAGTATGAACAAGCTTCATTCCCCTGCCGCCCCCGCCACTTGAGGCCTTTATTATCAAAGGAAAGCCGATCTTCTTTGAGACCTCCAAGGCCTCTTTCTCGTCTTCAATCGGCTTTTCGCTCCAAGGCAGCACCGGCACACCGGCACGCTCGGCCTCTTTTTTGGCACTAACTTTATTACCCATCAAACGTATTATCTGGGAGGTCGGTCCGATAAACTTCACACCGCTATTTTCGCAGACCTCTGCAAAAGCGGCATTCTCAGATAAGAAACCATATCCCGGATGCAGAGCACCGGCATCGGCGATCTCCACCGCACTTATGATGGACGACACATTCAGGTAACTATCAGCACTATTTGCGGGCCCTATACACAAAGCACCATCGGCGAGCCGAGTATGCAACGCATCTCTATCTTCTTCAGAGAAGACAGCAACCGTCCGCTCACCTAGCTCTTTACATGCCCTTATGATCCTTACGGCAATCTCACCCCTGTTGGCTATCAAAATTTTATTAAACATCTACACCTTTTTGTCTAAATTTTTTTTAAAAATATCCATTCAACAAGTTGCCTAAAATCAGACTTCGACATTAAAGAGCGGCTCGCCGTACTCTACTGGCTGTCCGTTCTCGACCAGTATAGCCACAACCTTCCCTGTTACATCCGAGTCGATCTCATTCATTATCTTCATCGCCTCGATTATGCAGACGACCTCACCTGATTTAACCTGACTACCCATCTCAACAAAGGACGGAATATCCGGCGAGGCAGCACCGTAGAAAGTACCAACCATCGGCGAGGTTACTGTCTTTATATTCGACTTGGCCTCGGCCTTACTCTTTTCAGCCTCGGCACTCTCACCCAGCACCGTAGCGGGTACAAAACTCACAGCCGCACCGTCCGCGCCAACCACGCCGCGCTTTAGCTTCACCTTACCTCTCTTATCCTCCAGTTCCAGTTCGACAATGTCCGTGCCCTTTAAAAACCTGTAAAGGGCCTTTATATCTTTCAAATCCATAATTCCTCCTATTCTAACTATCTAAGAATTCTAAGTTCCTGAAGCCCTTCTGCCAGGACCTCACAGCCGCATCCTTTTACAAGGACCATATCCTCTATACGAACCCCACCCCACCCGGGGATATAAATACCTGGCTCTATCGTTATAACCATGCCTTCTCTCAAAATATCTTTGCTCTTCGGGCCAAGCCCCGGGCCTTCGTGGACATCAAGACCTACGCCGTGCCCCGTGCCGTGGCCAAAATACTTACCATAACCAGCCTTTTTTATAACCTTCCTTGCTGCCGCATCAACTGCACTTGCCACAACACCAGCACTGACCGCCCCTACCGCACGGTCATGAGCCTCCTTAACCACACCGTATATATCCCGGTGCCTTTTTGTGGGCTCTCCAACGCAGAAGGTACGGGTCTCATCACTTTTATAACCGCCAAGAGATACCCCCATATCTATCGTCAAAAAACCTTTCTTAATAGCTCTGTTAGTTGGCATGGCATGCGGCAGTGCCGTTCTCTTGGCAGAGGCCACAATCGTAGAGAAACTCATTGACTCAGCACCTTCGCTCTTAACCACCATCTCAATACGACTGGCCAGTTCAGCCTCGGTCATCTTTAAAATCTCAGCATTCTCTACGCTCTCAAAGCCCTTGGTCGCCACCGCAATAGCACGGCGTATCGCCCTGAGCTCACCTTTGTCTTTGACTATTCTGCGTTTTTCAACAAGGCCTGCTACTGGCTTTAAGCTTACTCCTTTAAAAGCCTTTTTAAGAGCCCTGTAACCGTCGTAACTTACGCCACTACCCTCAAAGCCTAGCTTCTTCACACTAGCCTTTTCTATAATCCGACCTAGCTCAAGATTGGCCGTCTTACAGATACGAAGTCTTACGCCACTACTACCCTTAATCTCGGCAGCAGCTTGTAACTTATAGCGCGAATCCGTTAATAGATAACCACCCCTGCTACCAAGGAAAAACCTTGCGCTACTACCGCTGAAACCAGTCAGATACCTGATATTTGCAAGATCTGTTATAAGCATGGCATCAATGCCATGCTTATCGAGCTCTTTGCCAAGTTCTCGTGCCCTTACGTTTACTGCCACCGCGCCCCCCTTACTCTGTTATCTGCTTACGAGCCTTCATAACAGAGCTCTTCATAACAAAACGGGCCTTACCAACCATCGCCGCATTCTCCAGAAGTAAGGCTATAAAATACTCTGGCGTTACCAGCCGCATAAGAACTACGACGTCTTCTAGGTTGACGTCTTCCAGATTAAGGGTAACGTCCCTGAGCTTACCCAGACGCAGCACCTCCGAGGCCTTTACTATCTCACCCAAGATCTTACCGTACTCGACTCCAATTGGTTCGATATCATTGCCACCGGTATCTTCACCATCACCGTTTGCAGGGAAGCATGCAAGCGGAATACCATCCATCCCCATAAGAGTAGCTGCCACAGCACCTGGGGCAACCGAGACCAAGTCTTTTAATATATCTTCAAAATCCATAACTATTCAAACCAAATAACAACGGCACTCTAACGAACACGCCGTGCCTTTCTGGCACCCCTTTTACGCATGGCTAGTACCTTTAAATCACGCACCTTGCTAGAGAGGGCTTCATCCTCAGGGGCTGCTGCTGCAAGTATTTTATATATAGTAAAGGCATCTTCCATCTGCCCCTGATCTTCCAGAAGACTGGCCATTGTGTGTGTGAAAAATATATCATCCTCAGGTCTTACAATCGGCTTGGTCATTAAAATATTCGCTCCGCTCTAAATAATATTCACTCCAGTTCTAGTGTCCTTAAATACTACCATCAATTACCTGCCCCGACTTGTAAAACATACCCCCCCCTAACAGAGACCGCCTAGGACCTAGTCTGCCGAAGAGGTCGCTGCCTTGATACAAGCCCTTATCTCCTGCTCACCGACCGTCTTCAAGACGACCTTACCGGCCTGCTCAAGTAAGATAAAACGTATACAACCATCCTTTACCTTTTTATCCATATGAAGTGCCACGACAAGTTCATCGGCTGACATACGCTCTGGCAATTTGGTAGGCAACCCGAAGGCTATAAGTAGTTTTTCAATCCTGCGAGCAAGTGCCTCGTCTGATAACCCCATTGAAGCAGAAAGATCAGCGGCCATAACCATACCAATAGCCAGTGCCTCGCCGTGCTTGTACTCTTTATATTGGGTCAAGGCCTCTATTGCATGACCAAAGGTATGGCCGAAGTTAAGGATCGTACGAAGCCCGGCCTCGCGCTCGTCTTCACCTACTATCCCGGCCTTTATCGTGCAGGAACAATCTATGGCCGAGGCTATCGCATCGGGGTTTAACAGAAGCATCTGCTCTGCGTTATCCTCAATAAAACTAAAAAAAGAATCGTCCCAGATCACTCCGTGCTTAACTACCTCTGCGAGCCCGGCACGCAGCTCTCTATCGTCAAGGGTAGAGAGCAAGGTCGGGTCAATATATACGGCACGAGGCTGATAAAAAGCACCTATGAGGTTTTTTCCAAGTTCATGGTTAACCCCTGTTTTGCCGCCCACAGAGCTATCGACCTGAGCAAGTAAGGTAGTAGGGATCTGAATAAAAGGAACGCCGCGCAGATAGGTAGCAGCGACGTAGCCTGCCATATCTCCGATAACGCCGCCGCCAAGGGCAATTATAGGAGAGGTTCTCTCAAACCGCTCAGTTAAAAGCTGATCATATACACGTGATATCTCTTCCAGGTTCTTGTAGGTCTCACCGTCAGGGATATTAATAACAATAGCACTGATACCAGCACCCTCTAGCGAGGTAATGAGTCGTTCCAGATAAAGCCCACCAACGGTCGGATTGGTAATGACAGCACACCTGTGCGTACCCAGTCCCAAACCCACAAGACGCTCGCCGACCTTATCCAAGATACCCGGCTCTATTGTTATGACGTAAGAACGGTCTGCATTTCTCCCGTCCAGATCTACATCAATCTTCCGCTCTGAAACCATATCTGCCATGCCCCTCCTTCCTACGCCTTAACTAGTGCCAGAATATCTACTACGACCTCGTCGATGCTCTTGCCATCGGTTATGACCGTAAATTCGGCTGTAGCATAAAGACCACGTCGCTCTCCGAGGACTTTCTCCAATGAACCTCTTATATCAGTATCGTCTATAAGGGGTCTGGTACTAGTCTGGTCAAGACGCCTGATTATTTCATCGATGCCGGCACTTAGGGTAATAACCGTTCCCCATTTGGCAAGCAGCTCTCTATTGGCAGAGCTTATGACTACGCCGCCGCCTGTTGCAAGCACAACGCCGTGCATTGAAGAGGTTATACTTTTAATCAGTTGCTCTTCTACGGAGCGAAAATAAAGCTCGCCCTCGCAATCAAAGACCTCTGATATCGCTCGCCCCTCTTGCTCTTCAATAAGCTTGTCGGTATCGACAAAATCAAGGCCAAGCGCACTAGCCAGCCTCTTACCCACCGAACTCTTGCCAGTACCCATTAAACCGGTCAGAACTATATTCATATCACTCGTATATAGATTACACGTTATAAGGGTTAAGGGCAAGTAGAATGGATAACAAATAAAGCAAAAAAGTTATAAAAACAGACCGAAACACCATTAAAACGCATAAAAAGCCCATAAAACCATCAAACTTAAAAACGTTTAATCTGCGCCAAGTACCCCCTATAGTTTCTTTTTATCTCACTGATGGAGTCGCCACCGAACTTATCAAGAAAAAGTGCGGCAAGCTCAAAGGCCACCACAGCCTCTCCTATTACCGATGCCGCAGGCACTGCACAGACGTCACTTCTCTCCACGCTCGCCTCAAAACCTTTTTTTGTCTTCATATCAACGCTTAAAAGTGGCTTGTATAAAGTCGGTATCGGCTTCATGGCAGCACTCAATATAATAGGTTCGCCATTGCTCATCCCGCCCTCGATACCGCCTGCATTATTTGTTTTCCGGTAGAACCTCTTCTTCGGCGGCCAGAACTCAGCATCTTTGCGAGACGCCGCACCATAGAAGATCTCATCATGGACGCGCGAGCCGGGGAGCTTACCGACCTCAGCCCCCATACCTACCTCTACCGACTTTATCGCCTGCACGCTCATAAGAGCCATCGCAAGTTTACCGTCCAGCTTTCGGTCCCACTGAACGTGACTACCAAGCCCCGGCGGCACCCCTGTGGCGACAACACGAAAGATCCCTCCCACACTATCGCCACGCTTTTTAAGCTGATCTATCCTGCGCTTCATCCTTTCAGAGACCCCCTGATCAGGACATCTTACCTCTGAGCCCTCGGCCATACCATGCAGCATCTCAGGACTTCCCGTGCCTTCACTATAACCAACCCCGCCGATCTCAAAGACCCAACTAAGGACATTTATACCAAACTCGGATAAGAGCCTCTTGGCAAGCCCGCCTACGGCGACCCTGACGGCTGTCTCTCTTGCGCTGGAACGCTCCAGAATATCTCTGGCATCGGCTCTGGCGTATTTAAGGACACCGGTTAGGTCGGCATGCCCGGGCCTTGGACGCGTAACCTTCACCCCTGCTTCTTTCGGCGTAACACGCGCCTCACTCATCTTTTCATTCCAGTTCTCCCAGTCCCTGTTTGCAACTATAAGAGATACAGGTGAGCCAAGTGTCTGCCCGTGCCTGATACCAGAGTTCAAGAGAACCCTGTCCTTCTCTATCGCCATCCTACCGCCGCGCCCGTAACCGCATTGACGACGCGCAAGATCCTTATCAATATCAGAGGCCTCAATATTAAGCCCCGATGGCATCCCCTCAACAATTGCCACAAGTGAACGTCCGTGCGACTCACCTGCTGTAAGATATCTCAACATTTTACTATTCCTATTATTTGTTTTTTTGGTTATGCAAAGTATTGCAGTAAAAAAAAAGTGCACCCTTATAAAGGTGCACTTTTCTAGGTTTATATCTTAATTATCCTTCCTCTCCACCACTTTCAAGTATCGTAGGCGTAATAAATATCAAGAGCTCTGTCTGCGAGTCAGAGATAGATTTCGCCTTAAAGAGCCATCCCAGGAATGGAATCTCTTTCAAGTACGGTATGCCTCTCTCACTACTGTTCGTATCCGATACTATGATACCACCCATAACAGTTGTCTCGCCATTTCTAACCAAGACATGTGTTGATGCCTCTTTCGTATTAATACTCGGCTCTCCAATGGAATTTCTAAAACTACCTATCGAGTTACGAGTCGCCTTTATAGCCATCAGCACACTGCCATCCGGAGTTATCTGCGGCGTTACGGTCAAACTCAGGTTAGCATCAATAAAGGTCGTTGCCGTACCCTCTACAGTAGCGGTCTCAAACGGTATGGACTCACCCTGCTCAATCTTCGCTTCTTTATTATTCATCGTGATAATACGCGGCCTTGATATAGTCTTTACCAGGCCTTGCTGCTCACCAGCCGAGATACGCAGATCCAGTATCATCGGATTGGCACCGGTCTTACCGAGTATAAAGCCAAGAGCTCCGAGTGTACCCGCAGTACCCGTAGCAGGCAGGTTAACCGCGTAGTTGGTAACACCGGCCTGTGCCAAAAACCCCTTCTTATCCACATTAACCGCGCCACCACTAACAATTGTCCCGGTTTGCTGAGACGGATTCGCCGCCCACTGACCAAACTTCTCATCCACACTACCAAAGCTTGAGGTAGTCATCTGGTTGCCAACGCTCTGAATATCAACACCCCATTGCACTCCAAGGTCACGAGCAAAACTAGAGGTAGCCTCTACGATACGAGCCTCGATAAGTACCTGCGCGATAGGAATATCAACCTTCTTTATATAGCTCTTTACATCCTCAATTGCTATTGATATATCCCTGACAACTATGGTATTGGTTGGCTTGTGTACTATAATTGATCCCCTGTCGCTCAAGAGAGTCTCAAGTTGGACGCTCAGCGAAGCAGCTTTATCATAGTTAATCCTTATGTATTCTGTCTTGACATCCTCCAGTTTAGTAGCCGCCTTCTTGGCAGCAAGTGCACCCTCACGCTCTTCTCTAATCCTGGCTGCCGGGGCCACACGCACGACATTGCCCTCCTGAATACTGCCAAGCCCCCTGGTCTTCAATATAAGATCAAAGGCCTGATCCCAAGGGACATTTTTCAACCTAAGTGTTATCTTACCGGCCACCTCGCCGGAAGCGATTATATTAAGGTCACTCACCTCGGCAAGAAGCTTGAGCATATCTGTCACCTCAGCATCGACCATATCGATATTAATCTTACGTCCGGTGTACCTTAAATCACTTGTCTCTTCTTTAGTATCTATATCAAAATCATCTTCTTCTTCACTAAAGGCAATCTCTTCATCTAAACCCTCAATATCGCTCTCGGCATTAGCCCTGTCATCCTCAACCCAAGTCATAAGAGGAAAGTCCATATTTATGACATTACCACTGCGACTGATATCATAAGAAACCCGCGCATTAAGTTTAACCACAACCCTGACATTACCAACAGGGTCGGTATGGGCCTGATAAGAACTTATCGTTACAACCGGTGAATCAAGAGCCCCGGCATCAAGCGTACTCTGAAGATTATCCGGAATAAAGGCGTTAAATATATCAAGACTCAAGACCTTACCGTCCTTACTCTCCTTTACTCTGAACTTTGCAACATCAGAATTGGTTATGGCAAGCCTTGCAACATCCCCCATGAGTCTGAACTCTACATTCTCTACATCGACAGAATCTTTGCGAACAATGACATTTAAATCTTGATCAACAGAGGCTTTCTGGCCCAGAGTAGTCGCAGCTGCCGGGATGGCCTTAGATGCCGGGACGGTCTTAGATGACTGCGCCGACTCTTGTGCTTCCTCTTCGCCAGCCTCGATCTCAGCGAGCTCTAGATCTTCCTGACCTTCAAAGTCATCGGGTAAAACTTCTGGGGGTAAAACTTCTGACAAAAGATCGGACTCGGGCTCGGTGCTTGCCTCTACCACCTCGGAGGCAGGGGCAAGTGGAGCGGACTCAACAATCTCAACGACCTCTTCTGTCGGAACAACCGCTACCTGTGCTGCTGGCGCAGTAGGAAGCTCTACTGGCTCGCCTCCAGCCTCTTTCATAGCCTGATCCTCTTCACCTGCTTCTTCAGCAACCTCAGCCGCCTCTTCTATTGGAAGATTCCACGGATTGCTATCTTCAGTAGTAGCTTTCTCTAGGCCGGCAATAACAAAACTATCTTCTTGCGGCTCACTGAGGGGCTTACTACTAAGGGTAACTACCAGCGAATCGCCGTCTTTTCTAACGCTGTAATAAGGAACTTCGACCCCTGAAGAATCAAAGACAAACCGTACCTTATCGTCATGGGTACCAAGGCGCACCCTCTCTAATATTTCAGAATCTACTTTTACGGTATCATCATAAAGAGAACTATCTATTCCCCATATATCAACAACCACACGCGTGGGGTCATCAAGGGCGAAGGCGTTGTAATTACCCACCTCGCCATCGGTAATAATGCGGACAACGGTCTTTTCATCGTCACTGGCAAGCTTAAGATCCACAACCGTAGTGGCGGGCTGCATCAAAACCACTTGCGCCTCGTCATATTCAGAGTCCAAGTCCTCACCATCAAGCATGGAAAAACCATCTATTATCTCCTGCTCACCCTCACTCTCAAGATCCCACGGACCAAGCCCTGAGTCTTCTAGCGCAGCAGAGTCAGCTCCTTTAGTGTCTTCAGCAATACCACTGAGTACAATAAGAAGACTATCCTCTCCGGCCTTTACCTCATAATCTACACCCTCATGCAACCCTACCTCGATACGTCCAATAAGGTCCTCGCCATCACCATAAAACGAAGTGGTTATGTTTGTAATATAATCATTATTAACATCTATAGGACTTTGTACCTTATCTATACTAACGGAAGGAAGATCAATAATTACCCTGGAAGGTCCGGCCAGCCTAAAAGAAGTGTATTTAAAAGGACCATCTGCCTCTATAAGCACAGCGTCGCCCATCCTGACGACACTGATAAGCTCAACAGAACTCATTGCCTCACCAGCGATACCGTCAGGCGATACAAGCTCTGAGTCAGGCTTTGTCTTATTGGCCGTACACCCGACAGTAAGCAGGAAGGCTATGGCAAAGACCCAAAGAAAACAGGCAACCCTCTTTTTTATCTTAACAATCCTCATTACTACCTCCGTATGCTTAACCCTATAAAACCCGTAGAGACCAACCTAGAATCAGATCACATCACTTATAATACCGGTTCACTGAGACCTGACTCAGCTCGTTAGTCCTTTTTCGTACCTGCACTGGGCAGACGAAGCTCCACCCTTGTCCTAATCATCTTGCCGCTCTTCTCGTCCTTAACAAGCTCATCGACTATAAGACCCTTTGGAGTAATAGCATAGACCCGGCCCTCTCTAGAGCCTATAAGGTCTCCCTTCCCAACATCATATCTCTTGCCATCAGGGCTGACAATACGTACTCTGGAATCCTCGATCCCACTGATTATAGCCATAATCCTGAAGACCTGGAGATCACAACACTCAAGAGCAGTCCTTACCCTTCCTTCGCCAACCACCTCTTCCAAGGCCAGATAACTCTTAAATGGGTTACGATTCAAGGCAATAGATGAGTCGACTATTACCTTGCCGGGGTTTTTATCAACTACCTCAATGGTCTTTTCAGGAATTGCAGTCCTTTTAAGCTGCACATCTTCTTCTTGCTCACCACCGCATGCGGCTAAAAGCACAACAACAAAGAAAAAGGCCATATATATATAAGCTCTTTTCTTCATCTTCACCTCTTACCCCGCGCCTTGGCAGCATTTGCCTTCTGCTCTGCCTCAGGTATAAATCTAAAGGTTGTGGCAACAAAGGTAGCTTTAATTATAGGAATGTTATTATATGTCTTTCCCGAGTCGCTGACCTTCACGCTTATGCCCTCGACATTAACTATCCTCGACAGCTCGCTAACCTTCTTGCAAAAGTTATAGATACTCTCATACGTACCCTCGACATTCATATCCACCGGAACCTCTGCGTAAAAACCTCTAGGCACATCAGGGCGCGGCCTAAAGAGCAGAATCTTTAACCCGGCGTCCTTGCCAGCATTACTTATACTCTCAATAAGGTTCGGTATCTCTTTATCATTAGGCAACTGAGAGAGTGCCTGCTTAAGCTTTATCTCAAGCTCTTCCTTCTCTCTCTGAAACCTTGGGATATCTTTGGCAATAAACCTGTTTTCCTCTAACTTTATAGATATAGCAACAGACTCGACACTGAGCTTGGTCATCTCCTTAAGCATTGGCTTAACCATGAATTGACCAAAAAAGGCCGCAATAATCGCACTTATACCGACCAGTATCAGCACCTTCTTTATAAACGAAAGTTTTAAGATAAAATCAAGCTTTAAAATTTTTTTAACGTCAAGGTCCATCGTCTAGTCCAGTTTAAATACCTGTATTGTAAAGTTCACAAAGCTTCTCCCTGCAATCTGCCCCTCGGTAGTCTTTGCAACGACCAGGTCCACCCGAGTAAAGTCCTTAAAGGCCTGAAGTGCCCGCATAAAAGCCGCAACATCTTCCTCAGCAGCCGCTACTCCGACAAGAGTAATTATCCTGCCCTGATCCCGCATTGTACTTAACCAGGCCCTCTCGGGAATAGCAGATGATATCTTGGCAAAGAGCAGGGTTGGCCCCTTACGTGCGCCCTCAAGACGGCTGACAACATCAAGCTTACTCTGCACGATACGCTTCTGTTCCTTTATCTTCGAAAGCTTGCCGACCTTTCTCTTTAGCTGGACAAGTTCCATCTGGGAAGCTGCAAGGTCTTCCTTCATCATAGATATGTCACTGCTAAGTTTAAGGGTAACGACTATGGATATGGATAAAACCAGAAATATAATCAGTGCGCCGACCGTAACCTGAAACCTTAAAGACTCCTTTTTTTTCGCAGCCCTGACGGGCAGAAGATTTATGCGTATCATCTATCCCCCATGGCTCTGGTGGCAAGTCCCACGGCGACCCCAAAGTACGGGGCCATCTCTTCTATAAAGCCAGGCTCAAAGTCCTGAGAATTACAAGATATATCATTTAACGGGTTGGCGACCTCAACAGCCAAAGCCATGCTTTCCTGCATAATATCTACAAGCCTTGAGGTTCTGGCCCCTCCACCACAGAGAAAAATCTTACTTACGATCACCCCTGGGTTTGCACCAAGGAAGAAGTCAATCGAACGCTTCACCTCCATACTGAGGTTACTAGAGACGCCATCTATAACCTGAGCAAGCTCATCTTCCTCTACGCTCTCGCTAACGCTGCCAAGTTTTGTATCTTCAGCCTCTTTAAAACTTATATTAAAGTTCCTCTGTATCTCCTCGGTATACTGATTACAGCCCATCGGGATCGAGCGTGTAAAAGAGGTTACCCCGCCCACTATAACGCTTATGCTCGTTACACTTGCGCCGACATTTACCATGGCTATATTCTCGCCCGGAGCAAAGGTGTAGTTGACCTCCAGCATATTTTCCAGAGCAAAAGAATCCACATCCATGACAACAGGGTTAAGTCTCGCTTCTTTTATGACATTTATATAGTCATTGATGACCTCTTTTTTCACGGCAACCAGCATAACATCCATCTGGCCTCTACCTTCGACGTCTTCACCCAGGATCTGAAAATCAATATTAACGTCTGTCATGGGAAAGGGTATATACTGCTCGGCCTCCCACTGTATACTCTCGGCAAGCTCTTCTTCGGTCATGGCAGGAAGACTGACCCGCTTAATAATAACGGAATGCCCGGTAAGCGAGCTTACGGTATCTTTAATCTTAAGATTATTCTGCTTTAAAAGGTCTGTTATGGCATTGGTAACACTCATGGAATCTATTATAGAGCCATCAACAATGGCCTCAGGCGGAAGATAAGCAATGGCGAGCTTAACCAGCTCCCAGCCCTTCTTCGCCTGCTTTAGCTGGACAAGCTTGATTGAGTTAGAGCCGACATCCAGGGCTATAACCTCTTTTTTCTTACCTAAAGTAAATGCCATTAGTGATACCCCTTACAAAAACCTTACTCTTAAAAAAAGACTCAGTGCGTAGAGATTAGTTAATAAAAGACCTTTTCCTTCTCACTAAGCTTAAGACCCAGGGCCTCAATTATCTTTCTCTTCGTATCAAGCCTACAGGCAAAGCCCTTCTCCACGCGATCAATAGTAAGAGGAGAGACCCCTGCCTTGCGGGCAAGCTCGGACTTAGAGAGGAGCATCTCCTCTCTAATACTTCTCAGGTTATTTTTATTGTTTGTACCCATAGTTAGCATAACACCTTGCAGTATAAGTCAAATTACCGCAATCTCAACTGATTAGTAACTCTGCCACGAAGCCGCCCCAAAAAAAAAGATTAACTATTATAATAAAATCTACTTTCTAAGAACTATTTTGTTAAGTTTATTATAATTATGCATAATTGTATATAAATTATAATCGAAAGTGCAAAAAAAACGATATCTTCGCTACGCTGCTCCCCTTAAACAGGCAAAGCAGTTAATTTGCGAAAGATAATCGCGAAAAACCTATAAAATCAGTTTAAGACAATGATTTATTCCTATTTTTTAACTTCGGCGAGGTTGGAGAAAACTTGAGTACAATATAGGATACTACCAGATGTATTCTATAACCATTTATTACGGTCGAGACAAACTCTTTTGAAGGCTCTCAAATATAACAGGTCTTCCGACTATAAAGAGTTCTTACAATAATACCGGCCCGTGCAAAGACCACGGCAATGAGCAACAACGTCATCACTCGATACGTATCATACCGACAGTCAAACTCACGGCCAGCTTATAGCGCAGATTATTATCCAGATCGTTTATACATATCGTATCGACAGCGGCATCTGCCGTGCCGTTAGGATTGAACTCTATATTCACATCCGCAGTACCGTTACAGGCACTGCCTGTAGACCAATTCACAAACTGATTAATGTCTATCCACGGCTTCTCTTCTACCCAGACCGTACTGCCAAAAGGCACATTGCCCTTGGTCAACCTGTACCGTCTGCCATCTATATCGAATTCAAGTCTGAACTCAAGATTATTATTGGCAGCCAACTGCCGGCCATACCTGCCCATACCGACAATATCCCATGCAACCTCTTTACTCCTTATAGATTTGCGCCACTGCAGGAAGTTAGGAATGGCAATAGCCGTAATGATAGCCATAATAGATACCACTACCAACAGCTCAACCAGTGTGAAGCCTGCACAGAGCCGTCTCATATGGTTTAAAGGACCCTTCATACTCCTACTCTCCCTATATGCCTATATTTAACTCATAACGCTGGGTATCAACTCCGCCGCGACCGTCATCTACCTCTATCTCCACGCTATGATTGCCTGCACTTCCTTTCCTTATCTCCCAGGTTATCATGCCGCCGCTATCGATCTCCATGCCTTCAGGGGCCTCAAGCAGCCTGAAACCGACGACGTCTCCATCCGGGTCCTCAACCTCGACCTGATAGAGATAACCCCACCCCTGAAACGCCTGCGGCGGCCTTGATATTATCTCAGGATGGGCATTGGCGACTACAAAAACAGGCGTAGTATAAGAATTGCCGACGGCCTCGTCGTCGCTTACCCTTACCCTTACCGAGACGCTGTCCCCTCGCTCAAACTCCTTACCGCTTAAACGGCTAAAGATATTTAACAGAGACTCTTGCCCGTTGATTATCCACTGATAATCAAAATGTAAAAAGTCCCCGTCTACATCCTCGCCTTCTGCGCTTGCACGGACCGATGTCCCCCTGCGCGGGGATTGCGGCAAAACAGTAACACTCTTTATCAAAGGAGGCGTATTACCTATTACAATTCCTAAACTGGCGCGCTCTGCGCCGGTGCTGACCGTCACAACAACCTCGTCGCCTTTTATAAAACCGGTACCTGCAAGCGTCGGTGAAAGAGCACCGGGGATTTCTTCACCGTTATGCTGCCACTCGTAACTAAGGCTGCGGGCCACGCCTTTTACTGTTACCTGAAGCTCCTGGCCGACCCGTGGACTGTGAGGCAATATACGTAAAGAAATAGCAGAAGTGCCCGTGCCCCCTGAAGGGCCGGACGATCTATCCGCGTCCTTATTCTCCTCTTTATCTCCTGTGCAGCCAGCTGCAAAAACAATAAAACAAAGGAGCATCATAGAGATAATAAATGACCGCCCGGGGTGTTTTATCATGAAAAATCCCACTCCTTAACAGGTCAAGGTGTTTTCATGAAAGGATACTCCGACCTCTCATCAACTTTAATATAGTTCGGCAAGAGATAAATAGACTTCGCCTCGACATTACCGTAACTATCTATCGGCCCTTCTACATAGACCCATTTATGCCCCTTGAGATCACCTTGGGGAAGCTCTTTTTCCGAGCTGCTAAAGACCTTCGTATCAGAAAAAACAAAGACCTTCACATGTTCATTTAGGGTAAAGCCCTCGACCGTCTCCATGGAAGCAACACCCTGAGCAAGATAATAGGGTTTATTATCTTCCGCAAAGGCCGCGCTAAAAGATGAGAGCAAAACCAAAAAGGCTATAAATCCAGCTATTTTTATCTTCTTATAAATTACCATACCTCCCTCCAGTATGTTGGTATAGTGCTTCCGGTATCAATGATATCAGGAGTGACGAGTGCGCCGCCTGTCCCGACTATCGCCGATATTCCACCGGCACTTATACTGATGACAAGCCCTGATGGTATACCGGTGCCGACAACAGTGGATCTATCGCTTATATCCAAGACTTCCACAGCAGTATCATTAGACGAGTCCCAGTTATACGCAGCCGCTGCGGTAAGGTACTTTACCGCATAAATTGTCGCCGTTCCCCTATTTCCAACCTCGCACGGATCTGTCGTGCCACCGGACGAGACAAAGGGTGTATAGGTCGTATAGTAGGCGATCCCGCTTATAACAGAGGCCGGTGCGAGCGATTTCTCACCGGAGCTCGAAGAAAGCCGTATATACCAGCCGTATGTACTCGTGATATCGACACTGTTAGTGCTTGTCGCATCAACAAGGTCCGTCTCGGTCTTCGTGCTTGTCTGCCCTAGATCTTTCACCGCATAGAGCCTGTCCACCCCTCCGATAAGTGTCGGATGAGCCCTGTCACCTGTAGCAAAAAAGAGCATCTCATAACCGTTTTCCAGGGTTACGACCGGCCTGTATAATATCTTCCTGCCCAAAGCACTCTGGAATATCTTGGTTACCGTCCAATTTGAGGGTTGGGTATCCGTCATATCCAACCTCCACATATTTCCACCGGTATCCCCCACATAACCCCTGTCCGCATACCCGTTATCGTCTATATCCAGCACAGAGACAACACTCGGGATAGAGCTTGCAAGGCCGCTTGTGTAACCCCAGACCTTATAACCGCTATAAGAAAAGGACGGTACACCGCCGCTGCTAAGAGTGGCTATCTCTACGGCATATATCGCCCGGCCCTTGGTATTTGTTAGGGGCGGCACGACATCTTCATTAATATTATCATATCCTCCCCCTATAAAGGCAACCACCTTTGTCTCCACAGAGGACGAAGGGCTGCTCTGGTAACGAATACGAGCAAATTGAGGCTCGGACCAGCTCTGGCCAAGCTCCGCGTAATCGGTATTGATCGTTGAAGGACTCTCCGTTGCGCTGAGGCGCCACATATAGGCCGGGCTTGTCGGATCAGTAACATTAAGAGCATAGTAGTAGTCGCCGCCCCTCCTCTGACCGAAGATAATAATAACCTTATCCCCCGACTCTATAATACCGTTGCCATTGGCATCATATATATAAGGCTTTGGCGAGGAATCAACCATATAGCCATGGATATCGCCTGGCAGATTTTTAAGGTAATCGAGATGGTCCTGTGGAATAAATGCCCAGGCCTCACTACCATCACAGTCCTTATAGGCATGAAGCATACCATCGTTGCCGCCTACGTATATCATCGTCTTATTGACAGAACAATCGGTCTCGAAACTGAGAGAATAGGTGCTGTAATTCACGACGAGCGGCTTGGAATGCAGTATATCCCCCAGGATCCAATCTCTATTCTCAGTGGTTGTGCCGTTACCATCGTCATCATAGGCGTCCTTACCATGGACATAGTTTATAAGGCTGTCTTTCTCCGCACTATCGGCCACAGCCAGCAGTGTAGGAGTTATAGCGGTATTGGCCGTTGTAAACGCATTAGTAGTGTCGGTAAGATTCAAGCTTGAACCTGTATAGGTATAGATATTTCTCGCTGCAGACCTGCTTATGAGCAGGGCGCCAACCCCGCCGGCGGCAACATCAGGGCCGTCAGCGGTAGTACTCCAGTAGGAGATGGCATTATCCTTTATAGAACCGTCCGCATTGGTAGCTGCCGCACCGTTCTTATCCAGTATATTGCCGCTTGAATCAAGCCCGTATTTTTTAAGGTTGCCATACCAGAAGGCCCCGCTCTGCGGCTTAAAGAAGCCCATATAAAGACGGCTGCCGGAAAAAGTCCTGTTCTCCGGACTTACCGGAAGGACAGGGGCGACATACGAAGTATTGTCCTCGACAATAGTAGCAAGTATCTGCCTGAGAGATTCACTAAGGTCCGCGGTTGAAGAGGCCAGGTAAGCGACGCCGCCGCCGTTAAAAGCCGTCTCCTGAAGCAGTTCCGTAGCAGAGGCATTGCCCCCCAGTCCGAAACCTATCGTATGGGTAATGACATTCTGCTTACCGTGCGTCTTTACATCCGAACCGCTGTCGGGAAGAAGGTCGGTATCATAAAGGTACTTTGCCACATCATCAAGATAATCCGAACCATCGGAGCCATAACTCTTGCTAGGGTCGCTGCCGGGTTCGTAACCATCGCCGTCACAGTCGCCATTGGAACATAAAGTCATAAGCACATTGTTCCGGTCCAGCGTGGACATACCGTCGGTTATAATAATAGCGTAGTTCTGCTGGCAGCTATACTGTATGGGCGTAGTATAGGTACCGCTTCCGCCAAAGTACACATCATCACCCTCGAAGTATTGCAAACCCTCATAGAGCGTCTCGGCAAGAGGGGTCCACGTATCGGCATTTACATTATTTATAGTAGCTATAAGCGCTGTTTTGTTAGTGGTCGTGCCTACAAAGATATCATTCATATCCTTTACATACGCATCGTATTCGCTCCCGTTCTCGGAGTAGCCATAGCTGTCGCCAACTCCGGCTATATAGCCGCCCTCATTATCGCTGTTAAATAACATAAGACCAAACCTCACGCCGTCGGTAGAGAGTATAAGGTCTTCCAGGACCTCCTTTGCAACGTCTATCTTTGGCCTGAGCCCGCCGGAGGTGGCAAGCCAGTTTATATAGTTACCCGTTGCAAAGCTAGCCAGGGTCTGTGAACACGAACCATTTGATGACCTCAACCATCCCTGATAAATACCGCTGGTAGTCAAGGCGGTAGACGCGCTTGAACAAGTTACGTTGCTTACATTACTCATATGCTGAAGCCAGGTAAAATAGTACCACCTGTAGACCGCATTCGAAGAACAAGCAGACCACCAACAATTGTTAGTAGTAGGATATGTAACACTTGGGTCATAGGCGATGCCGGTCACGACATCACCTGTCATAGAGCCTGAGTTATCGAGGAGAATAAGGACATTAGGTTCAATAGTCTCCGTAGAGAGCCCGTATATCTCAGTATCTCCGGGATACTGGTCAGGGGCGGCAAAAAGACTTCCCCTTAAAGCGAAAAACGAGACTAGCAGAAATATACTTGTAATGATTTTTTTTCTCATAGCCACACCACCTTAACTACGGCTTCGGCACTATTCTTACGACGCTGGACTCAAGCCCTAACGTTGAATTACTCCTGCCGGTACCGGTTACTTTTATTAAATAATAATTACCCTGAAACATCGTCGCATCAACACCCAACCCTTTGGGAGGATTTCCACTTGCCAGAAACTCCACAGTGCCTGTCGCATCAGAGGCGCCTGCCGCCAGGCTCGCACCGCCAACCGGGATATCAATAGTGCCAAGCCCTATGGCCGTATATATATTGGCGTCGGTCTGCGCGTACTCCACACCACTGTCAGCCGCGTAGAAGGCATCCTGGCGCCACGAATGATTCCTGGATATCTGCATCTCATGGTCAGTCACTTTAAACAAGATAGTCCCCAGTACACTCATCAACATCAGCATGACAAGTGCCATTACCAGGGCCATACCTCTCTCATCTTTTAAGCCGTCTTTAAAACGCATCAGATCACCTGTTCCTCAGCTTAACAATATTGGTCAACTCCCTGCTCTTTGGCGCACTGGAGAGTCCTGCGGTATCAAATGTCTCGCCGGTCATTGTAATCCTCATCGCCCTGACAAGAGAAAGGTCGCCAGGGGCATTCGACTCGGTCAGCCCCGTATTGTCAAGAATATACGTTAACTGAAGATCTTCAATATTTGTGGCAACCACACTGTCATCACCAGGAGTGGCATTGACTATCCTCATAAGACACTTCTGTCCTGTCGGACATTTGGTTACGGAAGGGGCGCAATCGACGTTCGGCCCAACACAATACAAGACGGTATTAGGATAAGGATCAAGCGCGGAACTACCGGTCTTGGCGACCAGGTTCCCCCTCATAAACTTCACAGATCCGGCGGTCGCAGCGGGCGTAAGCGTCAGGCTCGGCGTTGCGGTATTTTTACCCTCTACGATAAAGATGGTCGCTGCCGGCTGACTCTTCTCCGAAGGGTTTACGATCCTTACCGCATCGCCCAAACTGAACATATCGGCCTCAGTAGCCGAGCCCACGATAAAGACTATTGGTGTGCCGCCTACTACCGAGACCGACAAGGTCACATCTATTATCGTAAAGACGCCGTCGGCCGATGCATTATTAAATGTCACCAGATCCGCGCCGTCAAGACCGGTATTATTAGATACGGCGTTTACGGGATTTATACCTGAACTCACCGCGATGCCGGCCATAGTCACATCCCTTGACAAAATATCTACGGCTACCCTCAGGTTCTGCTGTACCTCTATAACATCTTCCTCTATATGGACCGTCTTCAACTGCGTATTATAAAGCGCGTAGACAGCGGCGATCACCATAAGAAATATAGCCATGACCACCAGAAGTTCCAGGAGCGAAAACCCCCTCTCGCCGCGGTCCGCACCCCGAAGAGGCCTAAAATCACTTATCTTGTGCGCTATACTTTTCATATGCTCCTCTTAAAAGAAGTCATGTTCAGGGTTCTGCCACCGCCACCTACCGAGATATCCAGCCTCACCATGCCGGTGACGGGGTCACTCGTAGTTATAGAGTAGGTGGCCGAGTATGTAATGCCCTGCACAACGCGCGTCGTAGCACCGCCAGAAGAGTCAAGGTCATAGACTACATCAGTTACAGCTGTATTAAAGACGGTATCGCTTGCATCCCTTGCCATAAATTCATCCATGACAGAGTGCACTATACCGCTCTCAACGGTCACCCTGTTTGACAAACGGTTACCACCAATACCCGAGGCCATCATCGAAGCGGTCCCCAGAAGACCGACGGCCAAAATAAAGATGGCGATAAGCAACTCGACCAGCGTAAAACCGCTATTGTCCATAAGTTGATTCTTCATGCCTATAACAACATGCAAATAACATGCCAAAAGATAAGTATTTGATTTTAAAGGAATTCTTTATTTAGGAGGGGGGGTTACTATGAAAACATTTCATAGTTCGTAATTTTTTATCTTATAAAGTAAGGCTCTGTGGCTTATTTCAAGCAGCTCTGCGGCACGCGTCCTATTGCCGCCGGTTGTCTCAAGGGCCTTTTGTATAAGGTCTCGCTCCATAACTTCCTGCCCCTTCTTTATAGAAAGGCCGGTCTTTGAAACCTCTCTACCGAGACCAGCCCCTTTGCCAGCCCCTTTAAAGATCGGGAGCCTCTCTTGACCTATGCTCTGACCATCCTCTAATATAACGGCCCTCTCTATTATATTTTCAAGCTCTCTGACATTGCCCGGCCACTGATAGGCCCTGAGCATTGCCATCGCCTCTTCAGTGATCTCCACAATCGGTTTTGAGTAGCGCGTTGCAAACTCCTTAACAAAGAGTCTTGATAGCCCGACTATATCGCTCCTCCTCTCTCGAAGTGGCGGGACCTTGATGATAATGACATTAAGTCTATAATAAAGATCTTCTCTAAAGCTGCCGCCCTTGACCTCTTCTTCCAGGTCCTTCGCGGTAGCTGCCAGGATCCTTGCATTGATCTTTATTGATTTTGTATCCCCGACCCTTCTGATCTCTCCTTCCTGAAGTACTCGCAAGAGTTTTACCTGTAGTTCGCGCGGCAACTCACCGATCTCATCGAGAAAGATAGTTCCTCCGTCGGCCTCTTTAAAGAGTCCGGCGTGTGAACTCACCGCACCTGTAAAAGCACCCTTTGCGTGACCAAAGAGCTCACTCTCCATAAGGTTTGCAGGGATCGCGCCACAGTTAACCGCAATAAAAGGGCCATCCCTGCGCGAACCCTCCTGATGTATCGCACGTGCGACCAGCTCCTTACCCGTACCGGTCTCGCCCGTGATAAGAACGGTCGTATCATAGGACGCGACCTTTCCTATAAGCTCGCGCAGTTCTTGCATTGACGAATCCGTGCCATAAAGACTATTAGAGCTGCGCTCTGCCTCTGCTCGAAGCCTTTTGTTTTCACGCTTGAGGCTTTCACGCTCAGCGGCCTTCTTGATGGTCAAGACGACCTCGTCGGGCTTGAAGGGCTTTGATATATAGTCATAAGCACCAAGCTTCATGCACTCAATTGCACTATCCATACTGCCGTAGGCACTCATCATTATCACAGGTGCGCTCTGACCTCTCTGACCAAGCTCTTTTAAAAAACCAATACCTCCAAGGCCCGGCATCTTTATATCGCTCAGGATGAAATCAAAGTCTTCACTACCCAGCAGTTCCAGAGCCAGATCGGCATCAGCGGCAGTCGCAGTGGAATACCCTTCTTTTTTAAGTATCACCGAGAGCATATGCCTCATGCTCTCTTCATCATCGACAACAAGTACTCTCATCTACAACTCCTCTCGCAGTTACTCTACACTAATCGGCTATGGCAAATCTATGCGGAAAAACCACCAGCCTTATACGGTATTATTACGGTAAATGAACTACCCTTTCCCAGCTCGCTCTTGACCTCGATACTTCCGCCAAAGGCCTTTATCATGCTTGCCGAAACAAAAAGACCAAGGCCAGTACCACTGCCCGGCTCCTTTGTAGTAAAGAACGGCTCAAAAACCCTGCCGGTGTCTTCAGCCTTTATACCACAGCCTTTATCAATAAAGGTAACGGCAACGGCCTCGGTCGTCCTGCGCCTCTGTACAGGCCGCTTATCAGCGTCCCCTTTTCGCACACGCTGCTCTAACCCAGCATCCACACTATAACGCCGAAGACCATTTAGTGCTGTAACGAGCCTACTCTCTACTATTACCTCGCCACTGCCTTCCATTGCATCGGCTGCATTCAGCAATAGATTGGTAAAGACCTGCCTGAGCCTTCCTTCGTCAATAATAACAGGCAGGGGCTCTTTATTCAAATCAAGATTTATTGTCACGTTGCGCCCCCTGCTGTGATGGCCGAACATAATAGCGGTCTCTTCTACAAGGGCGTTAATGTCGAACTCCTCCTGCTCGTCCTTCGTAGGCCTTGCTATATCAAGGAACTCTCTGAGGATCCTATCCATACGCCCAAGCTCTTTGCCGGCACGCTCTATTATCTCCGCCTCTTCGTCTTTATCTGTGATCCCCTTTCCGAGGATATCTACATAACCACTAACGGCCCCCAGAGGATTGCCTATCTCGTGCGCAAGGCCTGCGGCAAGGCTGCCTACGGCAGCGAGAGCACCGGCACGCAGGAGCTCTGCCTGAGTATCGTGCAACTCTACATTCAACCTCTCAAGCCTATTGATCTCAGCACCGAGTCTATCGGCCATTGTATTGAACCTGCCTGCAAGTCGCCCGATTTCATCATCGTTCTCGACCACGGCTCTAAGCGCAAGATCACCTTCTGCAATCTTGGTTGCCGTACCCTCAAGCCTTCTGATAGGACTCATTACAATAGCCGATAAAAAATAGAACCCAAGAGCAATAATGATAATACTATCTGCGATACCAAAGATAATTATAAAAGAACGCATAGAGGCCAGATCCGACGCTATATCACGCAGCGAAAGCGTAAAGGCCGCGCTAAACTGCTTCTTCGTCCCGGGCTTCGGCCCTATCTCTACATATAAAAACCTGCCCGGCCCCTTAAACCACCCGGACTCTCCAACACTGCTTATCTTTATCCCGTCGTCAAAGAAGATCAACCTGGACAGCTCGCCGCTGGCTGCCCTCTCACCACCGCCGGGCAGAAGTCCGTAAGTAAAGAGCACCTCACCCTTGGCGTCATTTACCCTGAGTGCGCCGACCGAAGCTATCCTCATCAGCCGCATTGAACGCTCTTTGATATCAAGGCCGCTGAAGTGCGCACGCCCTGTACTGCTTTGCAGGAACAACTCCTCAAGGCTCACCCTGATAAGGCTCGCCACGCGGCTGGCCTCCTGGACGCGCCCCGTAATGGCATGGTTCTGAACGATAGATACACTCAGCACACCGATAAAACCGATGGCCGCAAAGGTAAGGATCAACACAGCGGCTATAAGCTGAGTCCTTATGCCAAGCGATCTTTTCATATCAGTTAGGGCCTATCATTATCAAAGAAAGATACCATGAAATAATACTCCTGCCGAAAAATATATAAAGCAATGCCCCCATAGATAAAAACGGCCCGAAGGGTACGGCGTATTTAGCACCCTTTCCCCTGAAGGTCATAATAAATACCCCTATAACAGCACCGGCGACCGAGCCGGTAAAGATCGTAAAGAGCACTCCCTTCCACCCGACAAAGGCCCCGATCATTGCCAAAAGCTTTACATCGCCAAAGCCAAGGCCTTCTCTGCCGGTCAACACATAATATCCAAACGATATCAAGAATAAAAACCCGCCGCCAAGCACAACCCCGATAGCCGCATCTATTACAGAAGGATATAACGCCTCCGCCCCGCCTGCCGGAAGGACAAAACCAAACAGGCAGGCAATACCAAAGCCAACAACAATCCCGGGCAGACTTATGACGTTCGGTATTATCTTATGATCCAGGTCTATAAAGGCTACGGTCGCCAATGCTACGGTAAAGGCCGCGTAGGCAAAGAACTCAGGGGCAAAGGCAAAACGCCAGTAAAGGGCAGCTCCAAGCAAGGCAACCAATAATTCGACCATTGCGTAGCGCACGGAAAAGGTCGCCTTACAGCTTCGACACCGCCCGCCCAAAATAAAATAACTGATTATCGGGATATTATCAAAGCTACGCACAGGTGCGCTACAACTCGGACAACGCGAACCGGGCGTTACTACAGACAGATGCTCCGGAAGCCTATAGATACAAACATTCAGAAAGCTCCCGATACAGGCACCTATTATAAAGACAACTACTAAGTATATCGCCTCTGGCAATGGAAACCTCTCGTTTTCAAGATGGTTAAAGACACCTAAAGCAAGTACGCTAGTAGCACTGAGCAAAGCATATTACCCGGCAACTCGGAAAGACAACAGCCCTTCACTAACTTTAGAACTATATTATATATTTTCGGGGATTTTCCAGATAGCTTTAGGACTACCCTTGGCAGCTTAACAGCTATCAACAGGTAGTCCCAACTTATCGAAAAAGACTTTGGGTCGATTCTATATGGCTACGGACCATCCCAGATGGCTACGGACCACCCCAGGTGGCTTCGGACCATCCCAGATGGCTGCGGGCTATCTCAGATAGTTTCGGGCATATATTCTTTTCTTGCGGCCTCTACGGCCCTTATAATATCTCCGGCAACTACGATTGCCTCTCTGGCATCGCGCTCTATTATGACCTCCGATGGTATCCCACCTGGAAGACTATCAGGGAAGCGGGAGGTCTTATAGTGTATATCAAGCCTGCCGGAGGGGCTGATAAACTGTTTAAAGGCCTCTTCGTATGTAACGGCACGTTCGAGGAGTTCAACAACAGACTTGGTCTCGTGTGTATCTTCTTTTTTCAGGAAGAGATATGCACGAAGTGACTTTGCCGCTCCCTGCTGCGCAAGAAAACATGCAGGTGCAAAAAAACCACCTTCCAGATTCCAATCAGCTGCCTTTAGATCGTACTCGGCCTGCCTTAACCAGCGTGCCGATTCCTTTGCAAGAACTTCCATTGTAGGACCTCCGTAAAGACTAGATTGCTTCGTCGTCTTGCCCCATCGCTACGCTCGGGGTTGCGACTCCTCGCAATGATAATGAATAAAAAAACATCTTAAATCACCCTGAAGACCCAGACTGAATTTTAAGATCTAACTTCTATAGGCCGAGTTAAGCTCGACGTATCCGTGGCCGAGATCGGTCGTCCAGAGCCGGCGCGTAGCCTTTCCAGCCTTAAGGTCTACCACGACCTTGACCTCTTTCTTCTTCATAGCCTTTGCAGCTACTTGCTCACGCCCCGTATCAAGGCCGTCTTTTGCAACCATCACACCACCAAAGCTTATATCTACCTTATCAGGGTTAAACCTTATACCGGCAGCACCGAGTGCCGCCATTATGCGCCCCCAGTTCGGGTCACCGCCAAAGAACGCCGTCTTAACAAGCATCGAGGTCGCCAGAGTCCTTGCGGCCCTGTCGGCCTCTACAAGGCTTGCTGCCCCGACAATATCCAGCTCTATAAAGCGGGTCGCGCCCTCACCATCCTTGACTATCATCTTTGCCAGGTCGATAGAGAGAAGACGGAGTAGATTTTTAAAAGAGGCAAATCCCTCTGTTCCTGCCTTGTAAGTTACCCCTGAAACACCACTTGCAAAAGCCAGCACGGTATCATTGGTAGAGGCATCGTTATCAACGACGATGCTATTGAATGAGGCGTCAACGACCTCTTTAAGGGCCTTCTGCAAAAGCGCGCGGCTGATTGCCACGTCGGTCATAAAAAACACAAGCAGAGTCGCCATATTCGGGCAGATCATCCCCGCGCCCTTGGCAATCCCTGTTATCTTTACGGTTTTACTCCCAACCTTTACCGAACCAGTTACAGTCTTCGAGAAAGCATCGGTCGTCATTATGGCTCTAGAGAAATCCTCAAGGCCACCGGCGGCGAGACTACCAGTAAGCACCGGTGCGGCCTCTATTATTTTATCAATTGGCAGAGGCACGCCGATAACCCCTGTAGAGCAGACTAGCAACTCTCCGACCTTAAGCCCCAGTACGCCTTCAATGACATCTACCGTTGTTCTGGCGTCCTGCTCTCCCTGCTTCCCCGTACAGGCATTAGCATTACCGCTATTGACGACAACGCCTCGGACTTTCACCTTAGCCCCGACCCTCTCTTTTGATAAAATAAGCGGCGCTGCCTTGACACTATTCTCGGTAAAGACCCCTGCAACGGTTACGGGCACGTCACTTATGATAAGCCCCAGATCCAGCTCGGCGTGGCAACCAGCCCCAGACCCTTTATTTTTTTTTATTCCTGCGGCGACCCCAGAGGCCTGAAAGCCCGGCACTCCTAAATTTAAAGAACCACTCACTCCGAGGCTCCGCAACACTTCTTATATTTTTTACCGCTATCGCAAGGGCACGGCTCATTACGCCCGATCTTTGGTGCGCCGCGAATTATCGGTGTATGCGTATGAGCGGCTTCTCCGTCGCCTTCACTATGATCGTCGCCGCCTTCTCCCGCATAGAAATCGCTCTGGTCTTCCAGCGTAGGCCCGCCGGCCACGCCGCCGCCTTCTTCGCCTCTGCCCAGCACCATATTCCGTTCATCGGTCGGACGCTCGGCATCGGCCTCATCCAGCACCTCGCCGTCGCCTTCTTTTATCTGAACCTTAAAGAGACGCTCTACGACATCACATTTAAAGGCCGTTAACATTCCGGCAAAGAGCTCAAAGCCCTCTCTCTTATACTCATTTAACGGATTCTGCTGCGCATATCCCCTGAGCCCTATTCCGCCCTTCAGATGATCCATCGTTAGCAGATGATCCTTCCACAGATTATCAAGCGTATGCAAGGTCATTATACGTTCGACCTGCGGCATAAGCTCCGGACCGATCTCGACGACCCTATGCTGATACACATCCCATGCTCTGCTCGTAAGCATCTCGGTTACGGCCTGCCTGCCGCCACCGCTGCCTATATCTTCCTTGCCTATTCCTTCAATACCAAACTGCTTATCTATAGCCTCGATAAGGGCTTCAACCTCTGCCTCTTCTACCCCGCTCTTTTCATCTACATGGTTAGAGACCAGTACCTCTGCGGCCTCACCGACAAACTCCTGCACCATATCCCTGAGCCCGATCTCGCCAAGGATCTGACGGCGGTACTCATAGACGATATTACGTTGCTGATTCATAACATCATCATACTCTATAAGATGCTTTCTCATATCAAAGTTATGTGCCTCAACCTTCTTCTGCGAGTTCTCAACGGCCTTGGAGATAATACTGTGCTCAATCGGCACGCCCTCCTCCATACCAAGCTTGCTCATAACCGCAGCGACCTTATCACTACCAAAGATCCTCATCAAGTCGTCTTCCAGAGACATATAAAAACGGGACTCACCCGGGTCTCCCTGACGCCCTGACCTTCCGCGAAGCTGGTTATCAATACGTCTTGACTCGTGACGCTCGGTGCCTATGATGTAGAGCCCGCCAAGTTCCAGAACCTGCTGCTTTTCCGCTTCACAGCTACGCTGCACCTCTGCAAGTGCTGCGTCATATTTCTCGCCTATGGTCGCGCCGCCTGCAAGGGCTATAGCCATAAAGCTAGGGTTACCGCCAAGGACGATATCAGTGCCTCGCCCTGCCATATTGGTAGAAAGAGTAATGGAATTTAAACGTCCGGCCTGAGCCACGATCTCTGCCTCACGCTCATGCTGCTTGGCATTAAGGACGTTATGCTTTACTCCCTGCTTTTTAAGCATAACGGATAACTGCTCTGAGTCATCGATTGATATAGTACCTACGAGCACGGGCCGCCCGCTTGCCGCGCATCCCTTAATATCTTCTATAACAGCCAGAAACTTCTCCCGCTTGGTCTTGTAGACCAGATCAACCCTGTCATCTCTGATCATAGGCTTATGTGTCGGCACTACCAGCACATCCAGCTTATAGATCGACATAAACTCCGGGGCCTCGGTCTCGGCCGTTCCTGTCATACCGGCAAGCTTATCGTACATCCTGAAGTAGTTCTGAAATGTAATCGTCGCAAGCGTCTGGTTCTCGTTCTCTATCTTGACCTTTTCCTTGGCCTCGACGGCCTGATGCAGCCCGTCGCTCCAGCGACGTCCGTCCATAAGACGCCCTGTAAACTCATCCACTATAACGACTGCGCCGTCTTTGACGACATAATCGACATCCTTACTAAAGAGAACATGGGCGCGCAAGCCCTGCCCTACGTGATGAAGCGTCTCGATGTTGCGAGGGTCATAGAGGTTTTCGATCTTTAATAGCTCCTCGACCTTTGTGACACCATCGTCGGTAAGGTGCGCCTGCTTTGCCTTCTCGTCGATTGTATAGTGCTTATCGGCCTTTAAAAAAGGAATTATCCCGTCTATCGTATAATATTTATCGGTCGATGCCTCGGCAGGCCCGGAGATAATAAGCGGGGTACGTGCCTCATCGACCAGAATGGAATCGACCTCATCAACTATGGCAAAATTAAGCTCACGCTGGCAGTACTCGTCCATGCTGAACTTCATATTATCGCGCAGGTAATCAAAACCGTATTCATTGTTGGTGCCGTATGTGATATCAGCTCTGTAGGACTCACCGCGCGAACAGTCCAGCATCGGAATAATCGCACCCAAAGGCGTATCCGGCAGCTTCGGGTCTGCTATCAGGTTTATCTCATGCTGGATAACTCCGAGGCTCATACCAAGGGCGTGATAGACCGGGGCCATCCACTGTGCATCACGCTTTGCCAGATAATCATTTACCGTAACTACATGGACGCCGCGCCCACTGATGGCATTTAGATATACCGGCAACGTAGCTGCAAGTGTTTTACCCTCACCGGTCCTCATCTCTGCTATCTTGCCTTCGTGCAGGGTTATACCGCCTATAAGCTGTACATCAAAGTGGCGCATACCAAGCTTACGCTTGGAGGACTCACGAACCGCCGCAAAGGCCTCAGGTAGTATATCATCCAGGGTCTCGCCGCCATCAAGCCTGGCTTTAAGTTTTGAGGTAAGCGCAAAGAGTTCTTCATCACTTAATGCCTCAAACTGCTGCTCCAGACTGTTTATCTTATCTACAAGCGGGGTTAATCGCTTTACCTCCCGAGCTACCTTAGTACCGAAGACCTTCTTTAATACTGAACCGAACATTTCACCTTTTCCCACAGATCACGATCTTTAGGCAATGCCACTGAAGACAATGCCGCTGGCCGGCCTGAATTTTAGTTGTTTTGTAAAGAGCTAAATAATACATCAATCTAACACATTACCGTCCTTAATTCCAACTGCAAAAAACCAAAAAAAACCCCATCGGAGATAGACCGAGAGGGTTTATAATAGGCAACTACTTAATTTATTGTCATGATTGTTTTTTCCGATACGCCGTTTACGTCGCTTATCCCCTTTAACCCGTTATCCCCGTTTGCACATAAGCAGAGAGCCCTGCTTAGTTGACTATGTACTTATAAGGATTGACGTGTACGCCGTTTACGACTATTTCATAATGGACGTGAGGTCCTGTTGAGCGTCCTGTATTTCCCATTGCGGCTATCTTCTCACCGCGCTTTATCTTCTGACCGACCTTTACATTTATCTTTGAGAGATGCCCGTAGCGGGTCTTTGTACCGTAACCATGATTTATCTCGACCATCTTTCCAAACTGCGGAAGCCTTGCTACCCGAGTAATAATACCATCGGCTGGTGCAAGTATTGGTGTGCCTATCCTGTTGGCGACGTCAACACCTTTATGTTTATGCTTACGCCCTGTAAACGGGTCTTTTCTCTTTCCGAATGTAGATGTAACCCAGCCACGCGCAGGCATAATAGAAGGGGTAGAGGCGAGGATTGAAGATTGGCTCAAGAGGTGCTCCTGAAGCTCGGTAAAGCTCCTCTCCTGCAATCTAGTCTCGCCCTCCAGAGAGCTTATATCCGAGCGCATGTTTTCTATTAAGATCTTTTTCTTCTCTTCAACCGAGAGAAAAAAGGCCTGATCCGGAGCTGGCCCACCCATGCCGGTAAGGCCCTGATCTACTGTCTCGACAGGGGTCTCGATATTTGCAAGTATTCTGAGTTTTTTATCAAAGGTCTTGAGCTTTGCCATGCGGGTCTCAACATCATTAACGCGAGAAGACAAGGCCTGTAACTCTATTTTCTGTGAGGTATTTTCTTTGCGAAGCTCGCCATGATCCCGTACCTGTAGCTTCATAGTCCCGTAGTCTACTACGACATAGGCACATATAACCAGGAAGACGGCAAAAGCTACACTGCCTGCCCTGAATAAGTTTTGAGAAACCTTTATCTTCTTTGACTTTGAGGAGTCGCTTGGCAGGACTATAAAAGTTAAAGAACGCTTATTCAAAACTACAATCTCCTACAGGCCCTCAACCAAAGACCCGGAAAGTCTTAAGATCAAAGAACCCGAAACTGTTAGACCAGCTATAAGTTAATAACGCTTTATATAAAGACCCGGCTTAATCTAAAATGTCTACTGTCTGCCTTATATATCGGTTGGTTCTGGAAAAACTTCAACACATCTACTACATTTACTACCTAAGTGTTACAAGGCTTAATGAACAACTTGTAATAGTAATAGGTGCAACTCAGACTAAAACGGTTATAGATTGTCACAAAGCCCTTGAATTGTCAAGGTCTTTAGCTCTCCAGAGTTGACAAAAGAACAGGCCTAAAAGCCCCTTAGAGCTCTAAAGCTTACTTGTTATTGACTTCGTAAGATTAACCATGTAAATTATGTAGATACAGTTAAAAGACTATAAACCGTTAGGATAAGAACAAAGGTTGTCAAAAACGGCACAGGCCGCTAGTGACAAAAGGAGATTATCTTTATTATGAATGAAATTGCCTCGCACGGAAGAATCTGGGATATGGTCGTTGCGGCAGGACCAATGGTCAAGATGGTCTTGATCCTGCTGGTCGTCTTATCTATCGTCTCATGGGCTATTATACTCTATAAAGTACTAATGCTGAGAAAGATAGAAAAAGACAGCTCCGCATACTACGACCTCTTCTGGCAGAAGAAAGACCTTGCGCATATGCTAAACGTAGCAAGCCAGTTTCCCTCTACCCCGATGACAAAACTCGTTAAAGGTGCTCACGACGAAGCAGCCCCGCTAATTAGCAAACTACGCGCTGGCTACGACGGCTCTGTAGTAGAAGAAGGTCTTGACTATATAGAACGAGTACTAAAAAAGACCATTACTATGGAACGTGCCGCAATGGAGAAGACAACGGCCTTTCTGGCCACCACCGGCAGCACCGCACCATTTATCGGGCTCTTCGGTACGGTCTGGGGGATAATGAATACCTTCCGTGCCATTGGCACGCAAGGGGCGGCAAACCTGGCGGTCGTTGCCCCGGGTATCTCCGAGGCACTAATCGCCACAGCTCTTGGCCTTGTAGCTGCCATACCAGCTGTCGTCGGCTATAACTACATCATCTCTCGCACAGACAGGATAACAAAAGAGATGGAGGCCTTTAGCTCGGACCTGACCAATATACTGGAAAAATCGCTTAGGCACGCCTCTAAAAAATAATATAAAGGCTACCTCAACCAGCTCGGACCACTTAAGCGGCCTGAGCCACCGGGACGGATTTAAGCATTACAAGCCTATACCAAGGAAAAAGACCAATGGCCGATAACAGAATGCTATCTAGTATTAACGTAACGCCTTTTGTGGATGTCATGCTGGTGCTACTCGTGATCTTTATGGTTACGACCCCTTTAATGGAGACAGGCATTGACGTAAACCTGCCTGAAGTCGAGGCTGGCTCGGTCGAGGGTCGAGACGAACCCATTATAGTATCGGTCGATAAAAAAGGTGACGTCTTCATCAACAAAAAAAAGGTAAGCCTCAGTAAACTCAGAGGCAACCTTACCGCTATCGTAAAGAGAAGAAAAGACAAGACCGTCTACCTGAGAGCAGACGAAGCTGTCCCGTACGGCAAGGTAGCAAGAACAATGGCAACCATTCGCTCATCAGGGATAAAAAAGATAGCAATGATTACAGAAACTCCGACAGGTGGCAGTAACAGAAAATAACAGATCAGCCACCCTAGATGGTTCAAGCCATCAGTCGATGGTTCAAGCCATCAGTCGATGGTTCAAGCCATCAGTCGATGGTTCAGGCCATCAGTCGATGGTTCAGGCCATCAGTCGATGGTTCAGGCCATCAGGCGATGGTTCAGGCCATCAGGCGATGGTTCAGGCCATCAGGCGATGGTTCAGGGGCTACCTTAGCAGGTGACGGCTAAGGCCATTAAGGTCAGGTGGCAGGAGTTCTGGTTTGCAAAGCATACTCAACCAACAACAACCCGGGCTAAAGAAGTTTATTACAGCCTCGGTCATCATACATATAATAATACTCTTTCTCGGGCTCTTCTTTGCCAAGACCAATCCAGCCAGAGTCCTCTCGGCACCAACCTACACAACGGTAGAGCTAGTCTCGCCGCCTGCCAGGAGGGGTTCGTCAAAAAAAAGAACCGCCAGCAAACGCATCCTGAAAAAACCAGCTCCAATTAAAAACACCGCAAAGGCCACCAAGCCTGCCACCTCAAAAAAAGTAAGAATTAAAAAAACAACAAAAGTAAGAGCCAAAAAGACCTCGACCAAGGTCATCATACCCGGCACAACAAAGGCCAAGCCCACCACCACCGCCCAAAAGATCAAAGAGCTTGACAGCGTAAGTGCTGCTATCGCAGCGCTTCAGCAAACAGAGACCGAACGCTCAGAGGATGAACTCATAGAGCAGCGCATACAGGAGCTTGCCGGTAATACGCAGAGCCAGGCGGATATAGACGACGAGTTGGCAGGGCTCAGGGCCGAGATACTAGAGAACGGGATAAGCGTAGACGTATTTTCCGGGGATCTGGCTGGAGATCAGGCAGGTGCCGGCAGACCAGACGGCACTGGGGTAAGGTTCGGTGGCGGGTCGAGTTCAGTCAATATAAATCAACTCGATATAGCATTTATAGAGTACTATAATACGGTAGGTTCGATGGTACGCTCGGAGTGGATCTTCCCGGGCCAGGCCGTACCTGGGCTCCAGGCCATCGTTACGATAAAGATAGCGCCTGACGGAAAGCTCTTGGCAATGAGAGTAGAACGCGCCTCAGGCAATACCCTCTTTGATCAATCTGCGATAAAGGCAGTTGAGAAGGTCGGTGATTTTCCGCCCCTGCCTGAAGATATCGACAAAGATTACCTTGAGATAGGAATACGATTTTGTCCCGGAGGTTGCAAACAATAATGGTGTTGCAAAAAATAAAGACACTGCACGCTATGCTAAGATCAGGTGCGGCAATCAGAAGATACAAAAAAATATGGTTACTGCCCTTACTCCTTGTCATTGTTACGACTATGGCGACCGCTGCCAACGCCAAGGTCTATATAGATATCGATTCACCAAGCGGCAAGCTCTTACCACTTGCCATCCAGCGGATAGCAGACCTGAAGCCGCCGGGCAAGAACATCAACCCTATAGGCACAGCGGCCCTTGAAGACGCTGCGGCATATAAACTCAAGTACATCATACTGGATACCCTGAAGGGCGACATCGAGTTCTCAGGCTTTTTTGAACTGCTCAATCAAGATGCCTTTATCGAGGAGCTGGCTGACTCCGGGCTTACCAGAAAGGAGACAGACTTCTCACTCTGGCGTATTATCGATACAGAACTTCTAATAAAAGGAGGAATACGACTGGACGGAGAAAAGCTCACCGCCGAGTTCCGGCTCTTTGATACAACCCGCGAGACAGAGCTGCTGGCAAAGAGATACGTCGGGAGCAAGGACTCGCCAAGACTCCTGGCCCACCGCTTTGCCGATGACCTGATAAAAAAACTTACCGGTAAAAAAGGCATATACTCAACCAAGATTGCCTTTATCTCAGGGATCGGCGGCTCAAAAGAGGTCTATCTGGCAGACTACGACGGCCATAACATCAGGCAGGTCACCAGCAATGGATCGATTAATATTTCGCCTCGCTGGTCGCCGGACAGGAGAAAAATCCTCTACACCTCGTATATGACAGGACATCCCTCGATCTTCGAGCAAGAGCTGATTACCGGGCGCATCTCTGTCGTCTCCGATAAAAAGGGCTCTAATATCGGAGGACGCTGGTCACCTGACGGCACAAGCATAGCCTATACCGCAACAGGTAAGCACAGCCCTGAACTATACGTAAAAAAGAACGGCTCACGCAGGCCGAAACAACTAACGAACAACTACTCAATCGATGTATCCCCTGTCTGGTCACCCGATGGCAAGCACCTGGCCTTCGTATCTGATAGGGCTGGAAACCCACATATCTATATGATAAAATCGACAGGGGGTAAAGTCCGCAGGGTAACCTACAAAGGAAAATACAACACAGACCCAGATTTTTCACCAGACGGGCGGACCATAGCCTTTACCCGTCTTGACAAGACCGGCACCAATGTCTGGACCATCCGCAGCGATGGCTCAGGGCTTAAGCAGCTCACCTTTGAGGGCAATAATCAGTCGCCCTCCTGGTCTCCAGATGGTCGTTATCTGGTATTCAGCCGCCAGTGGGCGGGCAAGGTCCAGCGGCTATATATAATACGTCAAGATGGCTCCGGCATGAAGCGCATTAAGATAAAAATAGGAAAGACCTCGGCACCATCGTGGTCTCCCTATAGACGATAGATTACTCACGGAAACTGCAGTGGCCCGTGCCTTCTGGCAAATACCCTCTTATTGAAAAAGGTGACTAACTTGAAAAAGACTATTTTATCTTTAGCACTGGTGGCAATATTCGTTCTTGGTTGTTTTGACTACAGCTCGGCCCTAACCATTAAAAGGAAATCTCTTAGAAAGACAGTCGAAGAGATGGGGTTGCAGGTCAAAGCAGGGGCTGAAAGAAACGAACGGGCCGACGGCGCGATAGCAGATATAGGTGCGGATATAGATGTAATGCGCCAAGACCTGACGACCATGAACGGACAGCTTGAGGAAAAGGTATTTGATATGGAGCAGCTACGCGAGAATATCGATTTGCTGAGCCAGACCCTACAGAGACTGGAAGAGAGAATAAAGGCTCTAGAGACTCCTTCGCAGGATGCCATTAATAAAGAGATCAACGAGGCCCTGCAAAAGGAAGAACAAGAAAAAGCTCAGGCCGAGTTGTTCGCCTCACTAAAGACCGCTATCGAGGCACTTATCATAAGAGTTGATGCCATAGACGGTCTGGACGAAGACAGCGCAACCAAAGAGACCAATACAAAAAAGGACTCGACAATAACAGATCAATATATGACAGGGCTCGACCTCGTACGGGTAAAGAAAGACTACGCAAAGGCATTAATAGTCTTCAAGAGCTTTCTTAAGGAAAACCCCAAGCACGAACTGGCAGACAATGCCCGCTACTGGATCGGCGAGATACACTACGTACGCGGTGAATTCGGCAAGGCAGTCCTAGAGTTTAATAAGGTAATCAAAAATCACCCCGACGGCGATAAGGTCGCCGCCGCGATACTAAAACAGAGCTACTCCTTTGAAAAGCTCGGCTCTACAAAAGAAGCAGGCATGCTTCTAAGAAAGGTCATCAAGAAGTATCCTAATAGCACCGAGGCTGAGATAGCCAAAGAACACCTAGAGAATCTCAAAAAAAAGAAGGAAACTATAAAGCCTGAGAAGGCAGTAGAACCTGCGAAGGCAGCTGGGGATAAGTAGGCTTGAGTATCATGACTACCGACGTATCCATAGTAAGGTGCGAGAGCTACGAGATAGACCTTGTAAGACGCGCTGTAGAGGAATCTATCGAGTTAATCGGCGGTGTGGAGCGGTTTGTAAAGCGTGGAGAGCGACTTCTACTCAAACCTAATATGCTTGCCGCAAAAGAAGTCTCAGCTGCCGTCACTACGAATCCGGCTATAGTCCGTGCCGTGGCCGAGATTGTAAAAGACGCAGGTGGTATACCTGTAATAGGAGACAGCCCCGGAATGGGCTCAGCCCTTAAGGTCGGTAAGAAGTGCGGTATTTTCGAAGTTGCAGAAGAGCTCGCAATTGAATTTACTCCACTCTCAACACCTGTGGATGTCGAGGCCTCTGAAGGTGCTATCTTCAAACGTCTGGAGATCGCCAAAGAGGCTCTAGAAGTAGATGGTATAATAAACCTGCCAAAGTTTAAGACTCACGCGCAGATGTTCCTGACTATGGGGGTTAAGAATATCTTCGGCTGCGTGCCGGGCAAGCGTAAGCTCCAATGGCACTTTAGCGCAGGCATTGACTCAACACATTTCGCAGGGATGATCCTCGACCTATACCTCTACCTGCGCCCTCGCCTTACCATCATGGATGCTATTATATCCCTGGAAGGTAACGGCCCTATGAGCGGAGACCCCAGGCAAACCAACTTTATCGCGGCCTCACCAGAGGCGATAGCACTGGACCGGGTCATGATAGAGCTAGTGGGTAGAAAGGTAGCTGAAGTACCTATAATTCAGAACGCAGAGTGGCGCGGCATTAAGGCAGCAAAACTTGAAAACATAAAGATCCGTGGCGCGGGTATAGACGACTTTTGGATCAAGGACTTTAAAGTACCTCCGACCTTGCATACCAACTTTGCTAATTCGCTACCTAATTTTTTAGAGAAGAGACTCCGGAAATCCATCACCTCGCGCCCACAGATCAAGCAATCGCAGTGCACAAAGTGTGGCCTATGCATAAAAGTATGCCCGCTTGATATCATCAACAGAATTGAAGGCAGTATATATATAAACCATACGGATTGCATCAGGTGCTTCTGCTGCCAAGAAATGTGCCCGTGGAAGGCCATCGATATAAAAGAAGGCTGGCTTAAAAAGATATTACCCGGACTATAAAAACCTCTAAGGTTTTATGGCCTTAGAGCCGAATTAGTCATAGATACCACTCTAGGAAACCGCCGTGACAACTACGCTAAGGCGGAGGCTTGATCTTACTTAAGAGCTTGTCTGTCCATGACAGTTTGATCCGCCCACGGCGGTTTTGATCCGTCCACGACGGTTTTGGTCCGTCCACGGCGATTTTGATCCGTCCACGGCGATTTTGATCCGCCACGACAGTTGGAGACGACCTTGCTGCATCCAATAAGACATCTAAAGAAGAAGCCCATCTCTATCTTTATAGTATTCTTACTCATTGCGGGTACATTTCTCTTATTTTCTTATATAAGTATCGATATAACTGCGCACAAGGCATCGATAAAAGCCCACATTGAAGAAAATATTAACGCAACGATTGAGTTTGATAAAGCAATGGTTCGCCTACTGCCGTACCCAACGGTCACGGTAACAGAGCTTGCGATCTTTAGCAAAGGAGACGCTATTATAAGGAGCGGATCTTTAAAGATCTCAGTCTCTCCTATTGCCCTTCTAAAAAAACAAATCAATATAAAACGTCTAATTGTAAAAGACGGTGTAGCCCTGATAAAAAGATATAAAGACGGCAGCATTAATCTCTCTAAACTCAGGAAAGAGACCACAGGGACGGGGACGGTAGGGTTTCGTCCTGAAGAATTCAGGCTCATCGGTGGGCACTTTCTCTTTATCGATGAAAAAACAGAGAACGGCGGCCTTGAGATCTCAGAGGTCAGAGCCTACCTGCATAGCACCGGGCGCGGCTATACCTTCAGCCTCGGCGGTATCCTTGGCAAAGAATCGACCTTCATTCTATCCGGCCTTACCTCGCCGGAGCAGACAGGGCCGCGCGTATCCGGCACTATGGACCTGACAAATATAGAGGTTGCTACCATAAGACCATACTTGCACAAGGCCGTCGCAGATATCGCGACAGAAGGCTCGCTCGGAGCAAGCCTTGATTTTTCCTTTTCAGGCACCGAGGCTCAACTAAACAGCGGTACGATCAAAGGCTCACTCTCATCAAAACGCATAGTACTCGCCCCTCCATATCCAATCAAAGAAAAACTGCATTCTCCAAGTAGCAGTGCCAATCTGGAGGTCGCCTGGAGTGCCGAGAACTTCCTATTTGCCCTCAATGATATCAGCGTTAAAGTAGCAGACCCCGAGACACACATCAGGCAAATTGAGCTCGGCGGCAAAGTCAAACTCAGTACCACCAAGGCACATGACTCAGGGATGATAGAGGCCGACCTGTATACCTCAGAGGTCGAGACAAAGTACCTGAAAAATCTAATCGACCTGAATAGCGCGCCCGTGGGTATTCGTCGTACCTTGGCTAACCTAAAAGAGGTCGAAGGCAAGGTAGCGATAAGACGACTTATAGTCTTATCGAGCTTAAGCCCACGCGTAAAAACCGGCAGGCGTGATAAAAAAATAGCACTCAAGCTGGAGTTGCTGGATGCAGGAATTACGCACAATGCCCTAGGCCATAAAGTCACCAGCCTAAGCGGTCATATTACCTATAAAGACGGCGAGCTGAAGCTGCTGGAGATAAAAGGACGCTACGGCGAGGAAGCCATAAAATCACTGAATGGATCGATCTCTATTGGCCATGAACCGACTGTCAAACTCTCTCTTAACGCAGATCTAGATGCTGACGCGATCCTCAAAGAACTTAGAGCTTCAGGAAATATCCTACAGAAAAAATACATAAGAGCAAAAGGGCTTATCGGTATAAAACTGGAACTGGACGGCTCGCTTGCGCAGCTTAAATTCGGCAACTCAAAAGATAAAAAAACACAAAACACTAGAAAACTTCTTATCAACAGCACTCTGGACCTTACGCACACACACCTTGAGCTTGGTAACGGGCTAGACAAAGAGATGGACTTCCCCTTGATCATCGAGGCAAAGACCCATGTCAAGGCAGGTACGATTACCAGCAATGCTCAGATCACAGCAGGCAGTTCGTCGGCAAAGGTCAAATTAAATACAGATAACAAAGCAGGTTCTTTCCGTCTGAATATAAAAACACAGAACTTTAAACTAAACGATACCGCAGGGCTCTCGCCCTTTGTCTTATCCAGCTTTCCCGCAAAAGGCGGCATTTCTGGATACTTCAACATAACAAAACCAGCCAGAGGAAAAAGCCTTAAGTTCAAGGCTGATCTAGAGGTAAAAGACGCTGTATTTAAGACACCTATCCTTGCAAATACGCTTCGCGACTTCAACGTTAAGCTCAAACTTAACGACAATACAGGCAGTCTTATCTTAAATGACGCAAAGGTCTTGGATAGCCAACTCTCAGGCATAATAAAGATTCTTGATATTAACCAAGGCCTTCTGGATATGAACTTAGTCTCCAAGAACTTTAATACCAAAGACGTCTTTCCGCCCACATACAAACCAAAGATCATCAAAAAACAACCCTTCAAAGGCAAGGGCCAGTTCACTATAGCAAAGGGGCACCTGACCAATATATCATTTACAAACCTACGCTCAGAGATTGAACTTGACCACAAAGACATACTCCTTAAACCCGTGACATTTACCAGCCACGAAGGTCAGGTCTCGGGTACGATCCTCATTAAAAGGGATAGACGAGACCCTATGCTTTTTACAACCGAGTTCGATTTTTCCCAGATTGAGATGGAGACACTATTCAGTGAGCTCGGAGCGAATCAAAAAATACTGAGCGGGCGTGGGATGGGACATTGCTTCCTTGAAATGAGACGCAACGTAAAGCCCGGCTCTAGAGGCGTCGACGGTTTTTTCAATGTATCAAGCAAGAAGGCACGAATGTGGAAGCTTGTCGTATTCAATAAACTCTTCTCTATTGTAAATATCATCTCTATAAACAGCCTTTTTGATAAAGGACTCATCTACGACAACATCACCGGCGACTTCACAATAAAAGACGGTATCATTAGCACAGAAAACCTACTACTATCGAGCAACTCCATGCGCATGTCTGGCATTGGGGCACTAGATATAACAGAGAATACAATAGACGCAACAATCGCCGTTCATCCTCTGGTCACGATAGATAAAATCATTTCAAATATACCGCTTGCTGGATGGGTAATCACTGGAAAGGAGAAAAGCACAATTACAATCTACTCCGAGATCAAAGGGCCGCTAAGCAACCCCGATGTTAAGACTGTCCCTATAAAAAGTATTGGACGCAAGATCGGTGGCATCTTTAAACGCCTGCTCTTTATACCTGACAAAAAGCAGCCTGATGAGCCAAATAAAAATACAAAAGATAAAGACAAAAACCCCGGGATATCTAATGAAAAACAAGATGGTTTGGAATAGACTCAAGGCTAGGTGGTATAAACGAGGCCTTATCGGCTCGGGCGCACCCGAGGCGATACTCTCTGTTATATTACCAAGGGCGACCGATATCGAGAGCTTTCTTGATATCGGCGGCGGCTGCGGCACACTGGCACTCCCACTGGCAATAGCTGGTAAGGCCGTAACAGTAGTCGAGCCGGCAGCCCAAATGGCAGAGATACTGAAAGAAGACTCTGCCAGAGAAGGCCTTAATATAGAGTGCATCAACAAGACATGGGAGACCGTAGCAGAGAGCAAAGAGGTAGCGAGTCACGACGCCATAGTCTGCGCTAATGTCCCGGGGCTTTTAAAGGACAATGAAGCCTTCCTACGAGCGGCCAACGCTCTGGCAAAAAAGGCAGTCTTCCTTATAACTAGTGCCGATCCGCAGGCCGATAAGTTCTTTTATAAAGAGCTCTATCCGCTTATCTATGGAAGAGAATTTACAAAAAGAAGTGATTACCTACAGACCTACCAGATGCTACACTCCATAGGGATCTTCGCTAATATCGAGATCATTGAATATAGATTTGACCAACCCTTTGACGATATGGAAGAGGCCATAGAGTTCTGGAAGGAGTACATGGGGATCGTCACCGAAGAGCACGACGAGAAACTCAGAGCGTTTCTCAAAGGCAGACTCAAGGAACGAGAAGGCGACCTTATCGCTGAATTTTACAAAAAAAGTGCTGTTATTTGGTGGAACAAACAGCCTTCTGCCTGACTATTATAATGCGACAATCTGAGAAAGACTGAGCGCGTAATCAAGGGCTGGCAGCGGTAAAAGGCTATTTTCCTGACTCAGGCCATTATACAGGCAGATTAAGAGATAAAACTCTTCTTAATAATATTTCAGAAGCCTTATTTATATACCCCACATTCAAGGTCGAAGTGCAACAGAGGCGGAAGCGACCTCAAGCGGTGTTTTGTAGCCCAGACACTTTCTGGGCCTGTTGTTGATCAGTGATTCTACCCTTGCCACCTGCTCGTCCGTTATTTTAGCGAAGTCC
>JAJRSM010000049.1 GCA_024278765.1 Deltaproteobacteria bacterium
ATGGTAATGCCTGGCGATAACGTGACCTTTCAGGTCGAGCTGATCAGCCCGATTGCAATGGATGAGGGACTGCGCTTTGCCGTAAGAGAGGGCGGACGTACAGTCGGTGCCGGAGTCGTAACCAAGATAACAGAGTAGTTTAAATGAAACCCCTGTCTTGCACAGGGGTTATTAAAAGATAGACTTAAGGGATAGGAATATACAATGAGAGAGATAATTACATTTGAGTGCACAGAGTGTAAGCGTCGTAACTACACAAGCACGAAGAACAAAAAGACAACAACCGATAGGATAGAGCTTAAGAAGTACTGCAAGTTCTGTAGGCGTCATACGAATCATAAGGAGACCAAGTAAGCCCGCAGAGGGCTTCGTTCGTTTGGTCTTATCCGTAAGTTGCGCCTTGTGTGTTCTTAATAGCTTGGCGTCTTTAAAGAGGGTCTTAACAATAGGCCAGTAGCTCCAATTGGTAGAGCGGCGGTCTCCAAAACCGCTTGTTGGGGGTTCGAGTCCCTCCTGGCCTGCCAGTTTTTCACGGGTAACGGGGTAACGGGTAGATTTATTTGTATTCGTATCGTATTTGTATATTGGTAAGTGGGCTATGGGGCAGGAAGGTTAGCTGGTAACGGGGCCGGATGGTA
This sequence comes from Deltaproteobacteria bacterium, assembly GCA_024278765.1. Lineage (GTDB taxonomy): Bacteria > Desulfobacterota > GWC2-55-46 > GWC2-55-46 > DRQE01 > JAJRSM01. The sequence goes on from JAJRSM010000049.1 coordinate 639, forward strand.
TCTTTAATGTTTAAGAGTTGGCTCGCTATGTCACCATGGACTTAAATTAATTTAAGGAAGCTTATTGAATGGAAAAGTTAAATAAGGCAAAGATATATTTTCAAGAGGCGAGGGTAGAGCTTAAGAAGGTCACGTGGCCAAGTAGGCCTCAGACCCTGCAACTGACCTGGATCGTAATAGTGATGGTCATTATATCGGCTATATTTTTCGGGATCTGTGACTTTATATTGTCCGGCCTCGTAAAGCTTATACTAGGGTAGCAATAGAGGGATGGCAGCGTTGCCCGGCAACGTAAGTATTTGACGGTTCTATACTGTTAGAGGTGATATGAGTAAAAAGTGGTACGTAGTTCATACTTATTCAGGTTATGAAAACAGGGTGAAGACATCCCTGGATGAAAAGATAAGAAGCCTTGGTTGCGAGGATCTCTTTGGTGAGGTACTTGTGCCTTCGGAAAAGGTCGTAGAGATGGCCAAGGGTGTTAAGAAGACGACTTTGCGGCGTTTCTTCCCTGGCTATATTCTCGTTAATGTAGACCTTACCGATGAGGCTTGGCATATAGTTAATAATATACCCAAGGTAACGGGTTTTGTCGGTGGTTCTCAGAACCCTCCTGCTATTACAGATGCAGAGGTCGAGAGAATTACTAAGCAGATGGAAGAAGGTGCGGTCAGGCCTAAGCCTAAGGTTCTCTTTGATAAGGGCGAGAGCATAAGGGTTGTTGACGGACCGTTTACTAACTTTAACGGTATAGTAGAAGAGGTCAAGCCGGAGAAAGGAAAGCTGCGAGTGCTGGTCAGTATCTTTGGCAGGCAGACCCCGGTCGAGCTAGAGTTTGTACAGGTTGAAAAGGCCTAGAAGAGTTAAATTATTATATATTAAGGAGTTTTAAAGAGATGGCAAAGAAAGTAATAGGACAAATCAAGTTGCAAATTCCGGCGAGTAAGGCCAATCCGTCCCCACCGGTCGGTCCGGCCCTTGGTCAGCACGGCGTAAATATAATGGAGTTTTGTAAGGCCTTTAACGCAAAGACCCAGAAGGACGCGGGTATGATCATTCCTGTCGTTATAACGGTCTATGCAGATAGGTCTTTTACCTTTATAACAAAGACTCCACCGGCATCAACCCTTATTTTGAAGGCCGCCGGTATTGCAAAGGGCTCGAAAGAACCTAATAAGGATAAGGTAGGTAAACTCACCAGAGCGCAGGTCGAAGAGATCGCCAAGGTGAAGATGCCGGATATTACCGCAGGCAGTCTGGATGCGGCTGTAAATACGATAGCAGGTACCGCAAAAAGCATGGGTATTAAGGTGGAGGGCTAAAAGAAGATGGCTAACAAGAGATATAAGGCAGCAAATGAAAAGGTAGAGGCTGAAAAGGCCTATGCGATAGACGAGGGCTTTAAGCTCGTCGCTGATACCGCTACTGCAAAGTTTGATGAGACTGTAGATCTGGCCGTAAGGCTCGGTGTTGACCCAAGACATGCCGATCAGATGGTTAGAGGTACGGTAGTGCTTCCTAACGGTCTTGGTAAGGATGTTAAGGTTATCGTCTTTGCAAAGGGTGAGAAAGAAGCTGAGGCCAAGGCCGCTGGCGCAGACGTTGTTGGAAGCGACGAACTCCTTGAGAAGATAAAGGGCGGATGGCTGGACTTTGATAAGGTCGTGGCTACCCCTGATATGATGGGTCAGGTCGGTAAACTTGGTAAGGTCTTAGGCCCTCGTGGCCTTATGCCGAACCCAAAGACTGGTACAGTGACAATGGATGTTACAAAGGCCGTAACCGAGCTTAAAGCCGGTAAGGTCGAGTACCGTGTGGATAAGGCCGGTAACCTTCACGTCTCTATAGGTAAGGCAAGTTTTGGCCCGGATAAACTCAAAGAGAACTTCGGCTCTCTTATGGAGTCGGTCATCAAGGGCAAGCCAAGCTCTAGCAAGGGGCAGTACCTGAAGGGTGTATTTATATCGAGTACAATGGGACCTTCGGTAAGGCTTGATACCGCAGAGGTTAGGACTTCTTATAGGTAGTTTTTTTATGTGGCCCGAGACCGGGCCGCATTGTTTTTTATATTTATTTAGAACAAAGGTCAGAGAAAGTAGGTGCCTGTTGTAATGGGCCTAAAGTTCCTACTGAGACCAGTTAAAGTACCCCGGGCTGATTAGGTTTTATAAAGATATCGTAGTAGATACCTTTGATTATATGATCATTTAGGCAGGTGGTTTTTGTTTTTACTGGACTCTGTAGGGAATTTAGCGTGATCGCCTGAAGGTGGTCGCCATGCTTTTCTTTCTCAGGCCGTAACTTAGATAGAAAGGAGGGGTAGAAAGAGTGCAGACAAGACAAGAGAAAGAAGCACTGGTAGAGCAGTTTCGCGAGAAGATCGGCAGAGCCGATGCCGCATTTCTCGCAGACTACCGTGGCATAGAATCAAATAGCATGAATGAGCTCCGCAAAGGCCTTAGAGAGGCCGATGTTGAGTTTACTATCATGAAAAATTCGCTGGCGCGTATAGCTCTTAAGGGTACTCCTTGCGAGCCTATAAGCGCTGAACTTAAAGGTACAATGGCGATAGCCCTGAGCTTTAAGGACGCTGCGGCGGCGGCAAAACAACTCACCTCATTTGCTAAAGACGAGCCGAATCTTGACCTGAAGATGGCCGTGCTTGGCGGCAAGACAATTGATTTAAATGGCATTAAGGCCCTTGCGGAACTACCTTCAAGAGATCAGCTTATTGCTCAATTGCTTGGTTGCATGAACAACATACCTGGAAATTTCGTAGGTGTGCTGGCTGCTGTACCAAGGAAGTTCTTGTTTGCCTTGAACGCAGTAAAAGATGCTAAGCAGGATGCCGCTTAAGATCGCGACGTTTAAATTATTAAAACCAAAACAATATTATGAAGCCTCGGTGCTGGTGTAGACCGCTACGAAGGTTTGAATTCTAAGGAGGAAGTAAAATGGCTGGCGTAACAAAGGAAGATGTAGTTAAGTTTATAGAGGATATGACAGTACTAGAGCTCTCAGAGATGGTAAAGGAGCTGGAAGATAAATTTGGAGTAAGTGCAGCAGCACCGGCAGCAGTAGCAGTAGCAGGCGCAGCACCAGCAGACGCAGCACCAGCCGAGGAGCAGACCGAGTTTACAGTCGTGCTCAAGTCTGTTGGTCAACAGAAGATCAAGGTCATCAAAGAGGTCAGGAGCGCAACAGGGCTCGGACTTAAAGAAGCCAAGGATCTCGTTGACGGAGCCCCTAAGGACGTTAAGGAAGGTCTTAGCAAAGACGACGCAGAGGCACTTAAGAAGAGCCTTGAAGAGGTCGGTGCAGAGGCAGAGATCAAGTAAGGATTTTTTCATGGTAGCAGGGCCCTCTTCGGGGGGTCCTGCTATCTTTTATTTTTAAGCTGGAATATAGCAGTAATAAATACTTTTAAATTGATGCAGTGGTCTTAGAATTAGGCCTCTGCTATTCTCAGTTTTATGATAACGCACTTTTATTGAGTTTTTTGGTCGCGTATATACCACTGAAGGCCCCCGACTCATTTTTATGTGTCGCAGCCTTCGCAAACAAACAAGGTTAAAAGGAGTATAAAGGTATGGCTCAGACTTTGATTAATGGCCATCTGTTGAGGAAGGACTTCTCGCGTATTGGTAAGGTTTTGGAGATTCCGGATCTTATCGAGGTTCAGAAGAAGTCGTTCAGGGAGTTTTTGCAGCTCGACGCTGTGCAAGAGAGCGATGAGGCTGGACTCCAGAGTATCTTTAAGGGTGTATTCCCGATAACCGATTTTAGCGGTAACTCTTCGCTGGAGTTCGTGAGCTATGATCTCTTGACCCCGAAGTACACCGAGGCCGAGTGCCTTCAGAAGGGGCTGACCTATGCCTCTCCGATGAAGATACAGGTGATGCTAACGGTCTGGGATAAGGACGAGGAGACAGGGACCAAGAGTGTACGTGATATCAAGGAGCAGGAGGTCTACTTCGGCGAGATCCCTCTGATGACCGGCAATGGTAGTTTTATCATCAACGGCACCGAGCGTGTCATAGTCAGCCAGCTTCACCGTTCGCCCGGAGTATTCTTTGAGCACGAAAAGGGCAAGGCCTATACCGGAAAGCTCCAGTTCACGGCACGCGTTATTCCTTATCACGGCTCGTGGTTGGACTTTGAATGTGATCAGAAGGACTGGATTTATGTACGCATCGATAAAAGAAGAAAGATGCTCGCTACTATTTTGCTGAAAGCCCTAGGCTACTCAGTAGAAGAACTCTTAAATTATTTCTACCCTAGCGAGAGAATTGTAATAGAAGGGCGTAATATCGAGAAAAGCATAGAGCTTGAGTATATAGTCGGGCAGCGTGCTAGCCTTGATATCAAGCACCCGGAAAGTGGTGATCTTATAGTCAAAAAAGACAGGAAGATAACCAGGCTCCTAGCTCGCAAATTAGTCGAGGCCGGTGTTGAGTTTATCCCTGTCGAGGCCGAGGATATAATCGGGCGTGTTGCCTCGCAGGATATAGTAGATCCTTCAACAGGAGAGGTCGTCCTGGAGTGCAATCAGATACTTACGCGTGAGGTCCTTGATGAGATATCAGAGCGTAAGATAAATAACTTTAATCTTATCTTTATTGAGGCCATGGGGACTTCCTTCAGGGAGACCCTTTTAAATGACCGCCTAAGCGATGAAGATACAAAGCCTATTGTCGACTATAGGGCTGCCAATCCTGATGATCCTATCAGCAATCTTACGCTTAACGCAAAGATCGAGATCTATAAGAGGCTAAAGCCCGGCGAGCCGCCGACCGTTGAGATGGCGACGAAGTTTTTCAATAATCTTTTCTTCACAGCCGATAGATATGATCTTTCAAAGGTCGGTAGATTAAAGCTCAATCGTAAGCTCAGCCTTGATATAGCTCTGGAGAATACGACACTTACCAAGGAAGATATCATGGGAGTGGTCAGGTATCTGCTCGGGCTTAAAAACGGCCTTGGTGCGGTAGATGATATTGATCATCTCGGTAATAGAAGGGTCAGAAGCGTTGGTGAGCTTCTTGAAAATCAGTATAGAATAGGGCTGCTTCGTATGGAGCGTGCCGTTCGTGAGAGGATGAGCCTTGGCGAGATCGAGACGCTTATGCCTAATGATCTTATAAATCCAAAGCCGGTTACAGCGGTTATAAAAGAGTTCTTTGGCTCAAGTCAGCTTAGCCAGTTTATGGATCAGACCAACCCGCTCTCGGAGATTACGCATAAGAGGCGTCTTTCCGCTCTTGGCGCAGGTGGACTGACAAGGGAACGCGCGGGTTTTGAGGTGCGTGATGTTCATGCAACTCATTACGGTAGGATCTGCCCGATTGAGACCCCTGAGGGGCCAAATATCGGCCTGATCGTCTCGCTCAGTACCTACGGCACTGTAAATGACTACGGCTTTGTCGAGACTCCGTACAGGAAGGTCAAAGACGGAAAGGTCAGCAATAAGATCGAGTACCTTTCAGCTCTTGATGAAGAGAACCATGTTATTGCGCAGGCCAACGCTATCCTTGATGAAAACAGCCGTTTTACGGCTGAGTTCGTATCGTCGAGAAAGTCAGGTGAATTCGTAATGGCAGGCCCGGATGAGATAACCCTTATGGACGTCTCTCCTAATCAGCTTGTCAGTGTTGCCGCTGCCCTTATTCCGTTCCTTGAAAACGACGATGCCAACAGGGCGCTTATGGGAAGTAATATGCAACGTCAGGCCGTGCCTCTGGTTAATACCGAGGCCCCGCTTGTCGGCACCGGAATGGAGTATGTCGTAGCGCGTGACTCGGGTGTTACGATAGTCGCAAAGCATGCTGGTGAGGTCCAGAGTGTCGATGCCAGACGTATTGTCGTCAGGGGTGACGACGGTGATGTTGAGATACATAGCCTTGTAAAGTTCAGAAGGTCTAATCAGAACACCTGTTTTAATCAGAAGCCTCTTGTAAGTGAGGGGATGCGTATAGAGAAGGGGCAGATAATAGCAGATGGACCTTCAACCGATGAAGGCGAGCTCGCCCTTGGTAAGAACATCCTAGTGGCATTTATGCCATGGGGCGGTTATAACTTTGAGGATTCAATCCTTATAAGTGAAAGGCTTCAAAAGGAAGATACTTTTACCTCGGTTCATGTCGAAGAGTTCGAGACTGTCTCACGTGATATAAAGCTTGGTAAAGAAGAGATTACTCGCGATATTCCTAACGTTGGTGAGGATGCGCTTAAAGACCTTGATGATAGTGGAATAATCCGTATAGGTGCCGAGGTCTCACCGGGCGATATACTGGTAGGTAAGATCACGCCAAAGGGTGAGACTCAGTTGTCTCCGGAAGAAAAACTGCTTCGTGCTATCTTTGGCGAGAAAGCAGAAGACGTTAAGGATACATCGCTGCGAGTTCCCCCGGGAATCGAGGGTGTTGTAATCGATGCCAAGGTTTTCTCTCGTAAGGGTGTGGAAAAGGACGAGCGTGCCAAGAGCATAGAAGAGCAGGATACAAAAAACCTGGAAGATGACCGCGATGATAAGCTTAGTATCGCACGAACTACCTTTACAAATCGTGCAGGTGTCTTGCTTATAGGTAAGAAGTCCGGTGTTAAGCTTGCCAACAAGAAGGGTGACCTTCTCATTAGTAAGGGCGACGTTATAACCGAGGCTCTTCTAGGGATGATACCAGAGAGCAGGTGGCATGAGATAATCCCGGTCGGAGATGACAAGGCTGAGCAGGAGTTGGTAAGGCTCAATGGTGCGCTTTGCAAGCAGTTGGAGATTATCAATACAGTCTTTGATGATAGAATGAGTAGGCTCAAGCGTGGCGATGAACTGCCCCCTGGCGTCATCAAGATGGTCAAGGTCTACATAGCTATGAAGAGGAAGATATCTGTTGGCGATAAGATGGCCGGCAGGCACGGTAATAAGGGTGTTATCTCAAGGATAATGCCGGAAGAGGATATGCCGTTCCTTAAAGATGGAACTTCAATTGATCTGGTCCTTAATCCGCTTGGTGTTCCGTCAAGGATGAATATCGGGCAAATTCTGGAGACCCATATGGGTTGGGCTTCAAGATCTATCGGTGCGGATATTAATCGTATGGTAGAGGAGTTGTGTAGCCCTAACGCTATCAAGGATAAGATAAAGAAGGCTTATGGCAGCAATGATTTTAGTAAGTTTATAAATTCGCTCTCTGATGAAGAGGTCCTTAACGTGGCCCGTCGCATGAAGCGTGGCATAAATATAAGTACTCCGGTCTTTGACGGGGCTACTGAGGTAGATGTTAAGGAGGCTCTGGAAGGGGCCGGATTCTCAGCTACAGGTAAGACGCGCCTCTATGATGGCCGAAGCGGCGAGGCCTTTGATGAGGACGTAACCGTCGGCATTATGTATATTCTGAAGCTGCATCATCTTGTAGATGATAAGATCCATGCAAGGAGTACGGGACCTTACTCGCTGGTCACTCAGCAGCCGCTTGGCGGTAAGGCACAGTTTGGTGGTCAGAGGCTTGGAGAGATGGAGGTCTGGGCACTTGAGGCTTATGGCGCGGCCTACAGTCTTCAGGAGTTCCTCACCGTCAAGAGTGATGACGTACCCGGTAGAACGCGTATGTATGAGTCTATCGTAAGAGGTGACTATGCGCTGGAGCCGGCGATGCCGGAGAGCTTCAGTGTTCTCATCAAGGAATTGCAGAGCCTAGGGCTCGACATCAATCTTTTGCAGCTTGATGAGGGGTAGTTGGTATTTTAGCTTTATGAATTCGGGCGTGGTTGTCCGTTATGTTTTTAAAAACTAAGGAGATTGCCTGTGGAAAGCCTCATGGCTCTTTTTGACAAACAAAAGAAATCAACTGATTTCAACGCAATTAAGATAATTATAGCCAGTCCCGAGAAGATACGGGAATGGTCGTTTGGTGAGGTCAAGAAGCCTGAGACCATTAATTACCGTACCTTTAAGCCTGAGCGTGATGGTCTTTTCTGTGCCAAGATCTTCGGCCCTGTAAAGGACTTTGAGTGTAACTGCGGAAAGTACAAAAGAATGAAGCACAGAGGTGTTGTCTGCGAGAAGTGCGGGGTAGAGGTTATACCCTCAAAGGTCAGGCGTGAAAGACTTGGCCATATCGAGCTTGCCACACCTGTTGCACATATATGGTTTTTGCGCAGTCTTCCTTCTCGCATTGGTACGGCCCTTGATATGACGCTTAAAGAGGTCGAAAGAGTTCTCTATTATGAGAATTTTGTCGTTACCGATCCTAGAGGGACAGACCTTAAAAAGGGTGAGCTCTTAACCGATGAGAAGTTTCATGAGGCCACAGAGCAGTACGGCATAGATACCTTTGATGCCGGAATGGGTGCTGAGGCCATAAGAAAGCTCTTGCGCGAGTTAGAACTGAAAGAGCTTTCAAAGACCCTTCGTGTTGATATGCGCGAGACGGCATCGGATGCTAAACGTAAGAAGATAGCCAAGAGGCTGAAGGTCGTCGAGGCGTTCTTGCACTCGGGCAATAGCCCGGAATGGATGGTGCTGGAGGTCGTTCCTGTGCTTCCGCCGGATCTTCGCCCGCTCGTCCCGCTTGATGGCGGTCGTTTTGCGACAAGTGACCTTAATGACTTATACAGAAGGGTTATTAACAGGAACAACAGGCTTAAAAAGCTTATGGAGCTTAATGCCCCTGATATTATTATTCGTAACGAGAAGAGGATGTTGCAGGAGGCTGTTGACGCACTTTTTGATAATGGAAGGCGTGGTCGCATCATCACTGGCCAGAACAAAAGGCCGCTTAAATCGCTCAGCGATATGATTAAGGGTAAGAGCGGACGTTTCAGGCAGAACCTCTTGGGTAAGCGTGTTGATTATTCCGGGCGTTCGGTTATTGTTGTTGGCCCGAACCTCAGGTTGCACCAGTGCGGACTCCCTAAAAAGATGGCTCTGGAGCTATTTAAACCTTTTATCTATCAGAAGCTTGAAGAGCGCGGCTTTGCAACGACTATAAAGAGTGCTAAGAAGATGCTTGAGAAGGAACGTCCTGAGGTATGGGATATCCTGGAAGAGGTCGTTAAAGAGCATCCAATATTGCTTAACCGGGCACCGACTCTTCATAGACTTGGTATTCAGGCCTTTGAGCCGATCCTAATAGAGGGCAAGGCTATTCAGCTGCATCCGCTGGTATGTACCGCCTTTAACGCTGACTTTGATGGCGATCAGATGGCCGTGCATGTGCCTTTATCTATTGAAGCACAGACCGAGGCACGCGTGCTTATGATGAGTACAAATAATATACTTTCTCCAGCCAATGGTAAGCCTATAATCGTACCGACGCAGGATATCGTCCTTGGTCTTTATTATCTAACTCGTGAAAGACACGGGCAGAAGGGTGAGGGCAAGCGTTTCTCTGGCTATGACGAGGTTCGCGCGGCTTTTGAATCCGACGTGCTTGGTTTGCAGGCAAAGATTCAGATAAAGATTGATGGCGAGCTCGTGGATACAACCGTTGGCAGGGTCGTTCTTAAAGAGATCATCCCGGAGTGTATAGAGTTTGATGTTGTCAATAAGGTTATGGATAAGAGGCAGCTCGCAGAGCTCGTCGATATCTGTTATAGAAGGGCTGGCAGTAAAGAGACGGTCATTCTTGCCGATAAGCTCAAGAATATGGGGTTTAAATACGCTACAAGGGCTGGAATCTCTATTAGTATCGATGACATGAAGATACCGGAGAAGAAAGGGATCTTGCTTTATAAGGCTCACGGTGAGGTCGCCGAGATCCAGAAGCAGTATAATGAAGGACTTATTACCGATGGTGAGCGTTACAATAAGGTTATTGATATCTGGGCGCAGGCCACAGAAGAGATCGCCGATGAGATGCTTAAGAATCTGGCGGCTGACTCATATACGGATAAAGAAGGTGTTGTGCATAAGGTGCCGTCCTTTAATCCTATCTATATGATGGCCGATAGTGGTGCTCGTGGTTCTGCTCAGCAGATACGTCAGCTGGCAGGGATGAGGGGACTTATGGCAAAGCCGTCGGGAGAGATCATCGAGACGCCTATTACGGCGAACTTCAGAGAAGGCCTTACTGTGCTTCAGTACTTTATCTCGACTCATGGTGCCAGAAAGGGTCTAGCCGATACAGCACTTAAGACGGCGAACTCGGGTTATCTTACCCGAAGGCTCGTCGATGTCGCTCAAGATGCCATAATCGTAGAGATCGACTGCGGTACTTTGGACGGAATCTATATCACCTCGCTTGTCGAGGGTGGTGAGATAATAGAGACCATCGGAGAGAGGCTGCTCGGAAGGGTGGTGCTGGAAGATGTCTATGAGCCATTTACAGGCGAGGTGCTTTTGGAGGCCAATACTGGAATAGATGAAGAGGCCGTATATAGGATTGAGGTTGCTGGAATTGACAGGGTGAAGATCAGGAGCGTGCTTACGTGTAGGGCAGGGCGAGGAATATGCGCCAAGTGTTACGGACGTGATCTGGCTCGTGGTAAGCTTGTCGAGCTCGGAGAGACAGTCGGTGTTATAGCCGCGCAGAGTATCGGTGAGCCAGGCACGCAGCTTACGATGAGAACCTTCCATATCGGTGGTACTGCCAGTCGTCGCGCTGAGCAGACCTCGCTGGAGGCTCGTCACGAAGGTGTTATCAGGTATCTGAACTTGAATGCGGCTACGAACTCTCGTGGTGAGACAATAGTTATGAACCGTAACGGTGAGATAACCATTGCCGATGAGCAGGGTCGTGAACGCGAGAAGGATGTAATTCTCTATGGCGCAAGGCTTATGGTAAAGGACGGAGAGAGTGTTAAAACCGGTCAGGTTATAGCCGAGTGGGATCCATTCACCATTCCTATTATTACAGAGATGGCTGGTTTTATTAAATATGGTGATGTTATTGAAGGCAAGACTATGCGTGAGCAGGTAGATGAGGTCACGGGACTATCGAGTAAGGTTGTCGTCAGCTACAGAGAGGCCGATATGAGGCCTCGTGTATCTATTAAAGATAGTGCAGGCAAGACTCAGCACATCGATGGTACAACCATGACAGCCCGTTATATGCTGCCGGTTGGTGCTATCCTTACAACAGCTGAGGGTGATGAGGTTAAGGCCGGTGATGTTATAGCCAAGATGCCTCGTGAGACGACAAAGACCAAGGATATTACAGGTGGTCTGCCTCGTGTTGCCGAGCTCTTTGAGGCTCGTAAACCTAAAGAATGCGCCGTTATAAGTGAAATCGACGGAGTGGTATCGTTTGGTAAGGACACCAAGGGTAAGCGCAAGGTTGTTGTTACCCCTGAGACAGGGGATCCGAAGGAGTACCTCATTCCGAAGAGCAAGCATCTGAGTGTTAGAGAGGGTGATCAGGTAAAGGCCGGTGAGCCTTTGATGGATGGCTCGGCCAATCCGCATGATATCCTGAGTGTGCTTGGTGTTAAAGAGCTTGCAAAGTATCTGGTTGATGAGGTCCAAGAGGTCTACAGGCTTCAGGGCGTAAAGATAAACGACAAGCATATTGAGACGATTGTCAGGCAGATGCTCAAGAAGGTCAATGTCATGGATCCAGGTGATACCATCTTCCTGGTCGGTGAGCAGGTAGAGCGCTACGTATTTGAGGATGAGAACGAGAAGGTACTTTCAAAGGGTAAACAGCCAGCCGTTGCAGAGCCTCTCTTGCAGGGTATTACAAAGGCTTCACTTTCGACTGAGAGCTTTATCTCGGCGGCCAGTTTCCAGGAGACTACCAAGGTCCTTACCGGCTCTGCCGTGGAGGGTCGTATCGATAGGCTCAGAGGTCTTAAAGAGAATGTCATAATGGGTAGGTTGATTCCTGCCGGCACGGGCTTCCATCGCTACTTGGGGATAAAGTCCGGGGTAGATGTAAGGGCTGGTGAGCCCGAAGAGTCAACCGAGGCCGCTAAAGAGGGGCAGCTAAAGGGGCAACCGCAATTAAATACTTGATAAGTTGACTAATTCCTTGACAAGGGGAGTGTGAACTGATAAATTAGTAAACTTTAGTCCACCAAATAATGCAGTAACCCGTCTTGGACGGTAGGAAGAGAGATGCCAACAATAAATCAGTTAATACGCAAAGGAAGGAAGAAGCCGATAAAGAAGACAGGCTCACCTGCTTTGGAGACATGCCCTCAGAAAAGAGGAGTATGTGTAAGGGTTTACACGACTACGCCAAAGAAACCTAACTCTGCTTTGAGAAAGGTTGCAAGGCTTAGGCTAACCAACGGGATAGAGGCCACTGCATATATTCCAGGAATCGGCCATAATCTTCAGGAGCATTCAGTCGTCCTTATCAGGGGCGGAAGGGTAAAGGATCTTCCAGGTGTAAGATATCATATTGTCAGGGGGTCACTTGATACCGTTGGTGTGAGTGATAGGAAGCAGTCGCGTAGTAAGTACGGAGCAAAGAGAGTCAAGTAAGGTAACTCTTTGTTTTTAAAGTAATATAATTAATTTTCGAAGGTTTTAGGAGGTTTTTAGATGGCCCGTAAGGGAAGAGCCCCAAAGAGGCAAGTACTGCCGGATCCACTATACGGCGACGTTACGGTTACTAAGATCGTAAACGAGATTATGTGCGACGGTAAGAAGAGCGTAGCAGAGAAGATTCTCTATGGCGCTTTTGATATAGTAAAAGAAAAGACCGATGCAGATCCATTGGTTGTTTTTAAGAAGGCACTTGATAACGTAAGACCATCTCTAGAGGTTAAGTCCCGCAGAGTCGGTGGTGCAACATATCAGGTTCCTATTGAGGTTAGCCCTGAGCGTAAGATATCACTGTCGCTACGCTGGGTCGTCGGGTATGCAAGGAAGCGTACGGAGAGGACTATGACGGAAAAGCTCGCTGGTGAGCTGATGGATGCCGCAAACTCACGCGGCGGTGCAGCAAAGAAGAAAGAGGATACGCATAAGATGGCAGCGGCCAACAAGGCCTTTGCTCACTATCGCTGGTAGGTTTGCAAGGCGCGAGCTAGCTCTCGTAGAGTGGTAGGGCAGTTAGTGATAGATAGTGGTTTGGATTAGAAAGAGCTCTTTGATAACTCAATAGAGGTCAGCATATAACAGGATAGATTTTCGTTATTGTTGTGGTTTATCCTAAATTTTTTGAGAGGTTATTGTTGTGGCAAGGGAAATACCTTTAGATAAACAAAGAAATATCGGAATTATGGCACACATTGATGCCGGTAAGACCACGACTACCGAGAGGATACTCTATTATACTGGAGTAACTTATAAGATAGGCGAGGTTCATGATGGTACGGCTGTAATGGACTGGATGGAGCAGGAGCGTGAGAGAGGGATCACAATTACCTCGGCCGCGACCACCTGTGTCTGGAAGGACTACGGTATTAATATAATAGATACTCCTGGCCATGTTAATTTTACTATTGAGGTTGAGAGGTCCCTTAGGGTTCTGGACGGCACTGTAGCGGTTTTCTGCTCGGTCGGCGGTGTAGAGCCTCAGAGTGAGACTGTCTGGAGGCAGGCCACAAGGTATAACGTACCTAGGATTGCCTTTGTTAATAAGATGGACAGGACAGGGGCTGATTTTTATAATGTTGTTGAAATGATGAAGGATAGGCTGAAGACTAGGGCCATTCCTTTTCAGTTACCAATTGGCAGGGAAGAAGACTTTCTTGGTGTCGTAGATCTGATTGAAGAGCATGCAATAGTATGGGACGGCTCAGAGCTTGGTGCTAAGTACAGAATTGCTGAAATACCAGAAGACATGAAAGAGAAGGTCGTCGAGTACCGTGAGGCTCTCGTAGAGGCCGCAAGTGACTTTGACGAAGAAATAATGGAGAAGTTCCTCGAAGGTGAGGCTGTCAGCAAGGAATCGCTGATTGCGGCCCTTAGAAAGGCAACTCTCGCCTTGGAGATAACCCCTGTATTTTGTGGTACAGCATTTAAGAATAAGGGCGTTCAGCTCCTGCTCGACGCTGTAGTAGATTATCTGCCATCCCCATTAGACATTCCGCCTGTAAAGGGTCTGCTACCTAATTCTGAAGAAGAGGTAACTCGTGAGACCAAGGACGACGCTCCTTATTCAGCCCTAGCCTTTAAGATAATGACCGATCCGTTTGTTGGGCAACTTACATTCTTTAGAGTTTATTCCGGAACGATCAAGGCCGGTTCTTATGTGTTTAACTCCACAAAAGGTAAGAAAGAAAGAATCTCTCGTATTGTCAGAATGCATTCCAACAAGCGTGAAGAGATAGATATGGTTCATGCCGGCGATATCGCGGCGGCTGTTGGCCTTAAGTACTCGACGACAGGTGATACCATCTGTGATCCAGATCATCCCATAATCCTTGAGTCGCTTGATATTCCGGAGCCGGTCATCAGTATCGCAATTGAGCCAAAGACCAAGGCTGATCAAGAAAAGCTTGGCGTATCTCTTCAGAAGCTTGCTGTAGAAGATCCATCTTTTCAGGTAAAGAGTGATGAGGAGACGGGGCAGACCATTATCTCTGGTATGGGCGAGCTTCATCTGGAGATCATTGTCGATAGGCTCTTGCGTGAGTTTAAGGTAGAGGCATCTGTTGGTAAGCCTCAGGTTGCCTATAAAGAAACAATCAAGAAGGCTGTCAAGGCCGAAGCTAAGTACGTAAAGCAGACAGGTGGACGTGGTCAGTACGGTCATGTATGCCTTGAGCTAGAGCCAAGTGAACGTGGCGAAGGCTTTGAGTTTGTCAATAAGATCGTTGGTGGCGCAATCCCCAAAGAATTTATTAATCCGATTGAAAACGGCATTAAAGAGTCAATGGAAGCAGGTACGTTAGCTGGCTTCCCTGTAGTTGATGTTAAGGTAACTGTCGTAGACGGTTCTTACCATGATGTTGATTCCTCTGAGATGGCCTTTAAGATAGCAGGTTCGATGTGCTTTAAAGACGGTATGAAAAAAGGCGGGCAGGTCCTGCTTGAGCCGATAATGGATGTTGAGGTCGTCGTGCCAGAGCAGTTTATGGGTGACGTTATTGGAGACCTTAGCTCAAGGCGTGGTAAGGTCCTAGGCATGGAAGCCAGAGCTGGTTTTCAGGTCGTAACCTCAACCGTGCCGCTAGCCAACATGTTTGGATATTCGACTGATTTGCGCAGCGCCACACAGGGTCGTGCCTCGTATTCTATGCAGTTCTCATTCTACGAGCCTGTACCGACCTCGGTTCTAGAGACGATTACTGCCAAGGCTGCAGTCAGGTAATTAAAGTTTTTCAATATATAGATTGTTTAAGTACCACAACATATTCGGAGGGAATGAGAGATGGCGAAGAAAAAATTTGAGAGGAATAAACCGCACGTAAATGTTGGAACTATCGGTCATGTTGACCATGGTAAGACAACACTTACTGCTGCTATAACGACCGTACTTGGTGTTGCCGGTGGTGCAACACCAATGGCATACGATCAGATCGATAAGGCCCCTGAGGAAAGAGAACGTGGTTTGACGATCTCTATCTCTCATGTTGAGTACGAGACC
>JAJRSM010000050.1 GCA_024278765.1 Deltaproteobacteria bacterium
CTGACAGAATGACCGCGCTCTGTCACCTGTTTTACCGCCTCTTGCTTAAACTCTTCTGTATACCTCTGATTGGACATAGACACACCTCCGTTTGTTTGCAATTGTACCATCAAATGTGTCTACTAAAGCGGGGGAAGTCCACTCACTCTAAACGAAAATAAAAAAATACAGCATATCTATTTTATCAACCCAGACACAAGAAAAGTTAAAGAAACTTACTCTTCATTGATTGATACCCATTTTAAAAAATCCTGCGACTACAAGGAATGGACATTTGCTAAATTTATGACCTCTACTGGCGGTGATGACTTTATAAGGAATAATTTACACCGAACAATTAAGTGACGCACCACCTTACCCAACAGTCTTTCAAAATAAGGGGCGGCTTAAATCACCCTGCAAAAAAACAAGCAACATAGGTTTCGGGGCGGGGACGCACCGAAACATCAAAAAGAAAAGACAGATGCTGAATCAAGTTCAGCATGACAAGTAAATTAGTCACACACTATGCGCTAACTCCAACTATTAATCAGACTTTGCGGCGAAGCCGCTATGCCTCAGGCGCAGGTGGGTTGCCTCCGGTGCAACCGATGCCCTCACGCAGTGAGGTGCTCGCCGTGCGGCACAATCCATTAATAAGGTTAAACCCCACGCACGGCATAAAATCGTCCGAATGGACTTTGCCCTCACGCAGTGAGTGCCCCACCGCAGGTGGCGCAAATAGTTGACAAAAAGGCCTCTTTTCAATATACTCATCTTTACTATGGCTACCAGAATCAGATACATAGACCTATACACCTTAAACGATGATATTGATACTAATATCATCGAGAACCTGCTTGAAGACTCGGATATTCCGTGCCTGGTCAACAAGTTCGAGATGGCTACGGACGGGCTGGACAGAAGCCTGCCCGGCGACAAAAGCATACTCGTTGAAGAGGATCAGGTTGAGTATGCCCGTCAGGTCATTAATGATGCTTTAGAGCAAGGCATCATCAGGAACGGATACTTTAAGGCATAAGAAAGGAAAGACCTCTTTGTTAGATTCTTTAACTCTAACAGGGGCTTACCTATCTTAAAGGACTCTATGCAAGGTGACTCAGATCAGCTGACTCTTGACCCTGATCTTATAAAAGATCTTCGGGACAGGCTCGCTCTGGCTCGCAGGGTTGCGGTCCTGAGCGGCGCAGGAATATCGGCTGAGAGCGGCGTACCGACCTTTAGAGGAAGCGGCGGGCTATGGCGCAGCCACCGTGCAGTGGATCTGGCTACTCCAGAGGCTTTTAAAGACAACCCGAAGCTCGTCTGGGAATTCTATAGCTATAGGCGCGAGGTACTTATTAAGCTTGCTCCCAACCCGGCGCATATCGCACTGGCTGGGCTTGCCGGCAAACTAAAAGACAAAGACAGCCTTACGATAATTACGCAGAATGTAGACGGCCTGCACCAGAGGGCCGGAAGTAAAAAGTTACTCGAACTACACGGAAATATCTGGCGCGTAAGATGCACCAAGTGCGGCGTAGTGACAGAAAACCATGACGTACCGATAGAAATACTACCCTTTTGCAGGCAACAAAGCCGTCATGGGCGATGCAAAGGGTTGCTTCGCCCAGATATAGTCTGGTTTGGAGAGATGCTGCCTTCTGGCATCTTTGAGCAGGCATGCAATGTGGCGGCAGAGGCCGATATAATGTTTATCATAGGGACATCCGGCGTTGTGCAGCCGGCGGCGAGCCTTGCTGAGTACGCAAAGGAAAACGGGACATATACAGTCGAGATAAACCCCGAGAAGACTCCGATATCCGGGGTTATGGACAAGAGCATAACGGCCAGAGCAGCGGAGCTTCTGCCACTTATAATATAAAAGACCTTGAAGGGCAAAGATTGAGTTGCAACCCGCCACGGGCGGAGGGAGAAAATATGAGGACATTCAGCAGTGCTATCAGGTTAGATAGTGACGAAAAGAAGGTAGAGATAAATATTACCGATCAAGTAGAGGCGGTGATCAAAGAGAGCAGCATCCATGAAGGTACAGCCCTTGTCTTTACCGGCCATACAACGGCCTCGATACATCTTAACAACGCTGACAAAGACCTTGAACGCGACTTTCACGATTTTCTAGATAACTTAGTGCCTAATAAAGACTCATACCGCCATAACAAAGGCGACTACGGAATGAATGCCGATGCCCACTTTAAATCGCTGCTTATAGGTAACTCCGTAACCGTACCCGTCACCAAGGGCAGACTCGCCCTTGGCCAGTGGCAGGCCGTCTACTTCTCAGAGTTCGATGGCCCGAGAAGCCGTCTTATCTCGGTAAAGGTAACAGGTAAAAAATAATCAGACGGTCTGAGACGCATCAGACAATAAGGATAATATATGAGGGTTGTTGGCGGAAAGTTTCGCGGCAGAAAACTTACGCCCTTTAAAGGCTCCGGCATCAGGCCCACCTCGGACCGGGCAAGAGAGGCTATCTTCAATGTCCTAGGGCCAGGACTTACAGGCACGGCGGTTCTTGATATCTTTGCAGGTACCGGCGCATTAGGAATAGAAGCACTTAGTCGGGGCGCTGCCTCGGCAATATTTATAGATAACTCCAAGGCAGCAGCAGCGGTAATAAATAAAAATATCGCGCTCTGCGGTCTGGAGAAAAAAGGTAAAATAATAATCAACGAGGTCCAGGCGGCTCTAGCTTATCTTAAAAGGCAGCGCGTCAGAGCAGAGGCTGGTGCTGGGCAGTTTGACCTGATATTTTTAGACGCACCCTACAATGATCTGTCACTTACAGAGGCGGTACTCGGTATAATCATAGAGGGCAATCTCTTAAAGAGCAACGGACGTATCGTCTGCGAGGTGGCAAGGAAGCTACCTGTAAAAGAACTACCAAAGGGCGTTACGCTGATAAAAGAAAAAACTTACGGCGATACGCTTATTTATTTTCTAGAGGCAGGATAAACAATGTCAAAACGCATTGCAATATACCCGGGAACCTTTGACCCTATAACAAAAGGGCATCTCGATATAATCAACAGAGGTCGAATCCTATTCGACACCCTGATTGTTGCCGTGGCAAATTCATCGCCCAAAAGTCCGCTATTTAGCGTCACCGAGCGGGTGGATATAATCCGGAACGAAGTCAAAAAACATAAAAACATAAAGGTCGAGAGCTTTGACGGACTCCTTGTAAATTACGCGCATGAGAAAAAAGCCTCGACCCTGCTGCGCGGACTTCGCGTGATATCGGACTTTGAATACGAGTTCCAAATGGCACTGACCAACCGGGAGCTCGCCCCTGATATAGAGACGGTCTTTATGATGACGGCCGAGAACTACGCGCATATCAGCTCCAGATTTATCCGCGATATAGCAAGGCTTGGGGGAGACCTGAAGAGCTTTGTATCCCCCTCGGTAGCACGCGCACTAAAGAAAAAAAATAAAAAATAAAGACCCGATAATCCGTCTTTACAGACCGGCACCTCGGCAACAGGTAACCCTATAATGATAAAAATATCAGATAGAATAAGCAATCTGGAAGAATCCGTAACCCTTGCCATTACCGCAAAGGCCAAGGCCCTCAAGGCCGCAGGCCGCGATGTTATAGGCCTAGGGGCGGGCGAGCCGGACTTTGACACACCGGAGAATATAAAAGACGCAGCACATATCGCCATCAATGAGGGACGCACAAAGTACACCCCCGTCGGCGGCGTCCCTGAGCTTAAAGACGCAATAATAGACCGCTTAAAACTAGACCGCGACCTTACCTATACGCGCGGCGAGATACTTATCTCTTGCGGCGGTAAGCACTCTATCTATAACCTCTTCCAGGCCCTACTCGACCCGGGCGATGAGGTTATAATCCCAGCCCCTTACTGGGTCTCTTATCCGCCGATGGTCGAGCTTGCAGGAGGCGTCCCTGTAATAATAACAACTAACGATACCTCAGGTTTTAAAATAACAGCTAAGGACTTTAGAGCCAGTATCACTAAAAAGACCCGGGCCGTTATAATAAATAGCCCTTCCAACCCGACTGGAGCGGTCTACTCGCTGGAAGAACTCAGAGAGATAGCAGAGGTAGCCATTGAATATAACATTCTCATAGTAAGCGATGAGATCTACGATAAACTGCATTACGAGCAAGGCGACGCTCCGGCGATTGCGACAATATCAGAGCAGGTAAAGGCCCAGACCGTCGTCTTAAACGGCGTCTCTAAAGCATATTCAATGACCGGCTGGCGCATTGGGTACGCCGCAGGACCGGCTGAGCTTATAGGGGCTATGATGAAGTTGCAGAGCCAATCGACATCAGGTGCGGCATCGATTAGTCAGTGGGCGGCACTCGAGGCCTTCTCGGGCCCGCAAGATGCCGTGGCCGTAATGCGCGACGAGTTCCAGAAAAGACGCGCCCTGATAGTCGCCTCGCTAAACGCAATAGACGGGATTACCTGCCTCGCCCCAGAAGGTGCTTTTTACGTCTTCCCTAATATATCCAAACTCTTTGGAAAATCTGACGGAGACACAAAGATAACAGACTCCGTCTCTTTCTGCTCATACCTGCTGGAGACTGCCGAGGTTGCCGTAGTCCCGGGTGCTGCCTTTGGCCTGGACGCCTATATGAGGCTATCCTATGCCAGCTCCACCAAGAATATAAAAGAAGGCATCACAAGAATTGAAAAGGCGTGCCGCCGCCTGAGTTAAGGACAGGCCCGTAAGTTGCTAGCGGCCTTTGCTTTTTATGAGAGGCCGCTAGGTTTTACAACGTGGCTCTGTCCCTCTGTTCTACCCGACCTGAATCACCTGACCATCTAACCCCTTAGATTTACCTAGTCACAATATTTTTCGCGACAACAAGAGTAAAACCGCGGGTTCAATGAGGAAGTGCAACACCTGGCAGGACTGTCCTTTTGCTGGCACTCTGGGTGGTTATGGGAAAAGGATACAGGCATCTTAGCCTTACGGAACGAGACAGGATAACGGATTTAAGGTTTCAGGGCAAGAGTC
>JAJRSM010000003.1 GCA_024278765.1 Deltaproteobacteria bacterium
TGACAGAATGACCGCGCTCTGTCACCTGTTTTACCGCCTCTTGCTTAAACTCTTCTGTATACCTCTGATTGGACATAGACACACCTCCGTTTGTTTGCAATTGTACCATCAAATGTGTCTACTAAAGCGGGGGAAGTCCAGTATGGCAAGCGCCACATAAAACATCCTCACTCATCCTCAGCATAAAGCCATGATTTGAGCCATGCGACTTATGACAGGTAGAACACATTATCTCTGTGCCTCTGCCAAGTGGAAGATCCTTGCTCTTGGTAGCCCCCTTATTCCAATCCACATTGCCAAAGGGGTGCATAGATCGCATATGTACATCCTTACTATGACACTCCTGACACGAAACCATTCCTGTCTCCATCTTGCTGCGAAGCCCGGGTGCGTGCTTATCTTTCAAGACGACTTTATCACCTGCCTCGTCCTCTACCTTCTCCACCAGATGTATGGAGGCCATCGTCCTGATATCCGAACTCCACCTGAGCGCGATCTTTCCGCCGACCTTCATAACATCAAAACTACCAAGGATTATATCATCCGGCATCTCCCCCTGATCGGGCTCGCCCATGAAAGGTTTATTGATTTTGACCTTGATTGATTCAGATACGGCAACATTACCGAAGACATCCTCAGAGACCGCACGCAGATTATATTTTTTACCGGTCTTAAACCTATCGACACTCACTCTATGATCAGTAACATAATGATTAGAACCCCTAATACTGAATTCATAGCTATCTTTCAGACCAAACTCTACTACAGACAAGGCGGGCTCATCTGTTCGCCAGGTTATAATAGCCTCCAGAAAGACCCCACGCTTCACCTCGCGAACCTTAAGGTCAAATATCTCCGGTTCCTGATCCTCACCGGAGATCTCTTTCATATCTCTTACAACAAATTCTATTTTATCAGAGGTTGCCTCCAGCCCCGTATCATCCATCACCGTTACTGTCGCCGAGTACTCGGAATACGCATTCGTACTTAAAAAAAGTATGTGTTCTCTGGACGGATATTTTACATGTATATTTCTATCTCGCTCACCCGCATTTAGAGCACCCTTTATATGACACATACTACACTGCTTGGTCTCACTATGCTTAAAAGCAAAATCATCAACAACCTTAAACATATCCATATGACAGGCCTGACACCCCTTCAGGGCCAACTCAAAGGCCATGGTCACAGGCAGATCCGTCATATTAAGCAAGGCTTTAAGCTTTTCTAAGCCAAGCTTGTCGGGCTCGGTTATCCGTCCTAGATGATCTACCTTTACGATGCTACCGGCCCCAACCAGAACCTCCGAACCTTCATTAAGGCCGACCCCTATTACATCCACGCTGGCCTCGATCGTAGCAACCTCAAGGTTATCGCCGACCGAGGTCATTATGAAACCCCCTCCCTTTGCCGTTACAATAGCAGTGCCGGTCACGACCTTAAATATTGAACTCTGTAGGTTAAAACCACGGTGAACGATAGCACGCAAAGAACCGCCGGTAAGTCTGAGCAACACTACCCTCTGCGTATGCTCTTTATTTATATCATAGATATTTACCTTTAGTGCGCTATCTGCGCCAAGCGTTATGACGCTGTCGTCTTTAGCCAGTATCTTCACACCAGAGTCGGGATTAGTGACGAGGGTATCCTTCAGGTAAATACCCTCCGACCCTCTTACAAGTATCTTCTTCTCCGAGCCGTCCCGGTATAGATAGACCTCTCCCTTATAGGCGACTATAATGGCTACAGGTAATTCATTTTGTGCCACAACGACCGGCGCCAGAAAGAAATTACCAGAGACAACCAAAGCGCAGAGAACCAGTAAAAGTATAAACCTCTTTATCTTAATCAAGGCTGAATAAACTCCTTAAGAATTACCTATCTTCCAGAGCCACATAGCTCTGTCGGTGCTTTCCTATATAGCTCTGAGTCGGACGGTAGATACGATTTGTCTTTAACTGCTCTACCCAGTGGGCGAGCCACCCGCTGACCCTTGCCATAGCAAAGATCGGAGTGAAGAGCTCGGTAGGTATCCCTATGCCCTTAAAGACCACCCCTGAATAAAAATCAACATTAGGATATAACTTCTTTGCCGATAACCTCTCCTCGACAACCTTCTCTACCTCCTCGGCAATACCCAGCATCTCTGCGTTCTTCGCGTCTTTACGATCAAAGAGTTTATGCGCGTAGCCCTGCAAGATAATAGCTCTCGGATCTTTTGTTTTATAAACCCTGTGCCCGACACCCATTATCTTCTCTTTTTTATCTATCTTGTCCTCGATATAGGCCCTAGCATTTTCCCTACACCCGATCTTGTCCAGCATATAAATTACATGTTCGTTCGCCCCGCCGTGCAGCGGCCCTGACAACGTCCCTATAGCAGAGGAGACTATTGTATAAGGATCGGCAAGGGTAGACCCAACAACCCGGGAACTAAAGGTAGATGCATTCATCTCGTGGTCGGCATGAAGAATAAGGATAACATCGATTATTCTTTCTATAAGTGGATCAGGTTTCTTCTCAAACAACATGTAGTAAAAATTAGCGGCAAAAGAAAGGCTATTGTCAGGCGCTATCGGAGCGTCGCCGTGCCTGAGTCTGTGGCATGCAGCGACGATGGTAGGAAGTTTTGCGATAAGCCTTACAACTGATGCGGCACGCACCTTCTCGTCCAGAGTATCTCGCGCAGGATAATACATACCCATCAAAGATGTCACGGCCTGCATATAATCCATAGGATGCCCCGCCTCCGGCATAAGCTCCATCATCCGCAAAATCTTAAGCTTAAGCCTAGTGTGCAGAGTGATATCCTCGGTAAAGCTCGCCAGTTCGTCTTTACTGGGAAGATTACCAAAGACCAGCAAATAAGCCGTCTCCAAATAGCTGCTATTATCTGCAAGCTCGCCTATAGGTATCCCCCTGTACTCCAGAATACCCTTTTCCCCGTCTATATAACTGATAGCACTCTCTGCCGCCGGAATACCCTCAAGCCCCGGGACCACATCCATATGTCTCTCTTCCACCATAAGCCTTCCCCTTTTTAAGTTTGATTAATCCTACACAGACCTTACCACACAGTAAAAACAAAAGATAAACTTCCTAACTCTAACCCCTATCGGCAGAGACCAAATGAAGCTTTACAAGATGAGATTTAAAGTCATAAATAACGCTATCACTACGCATTGCAAAACACAATATTACCCTCGCAAAGACCTTAATCAAAGCGATTCATGTGCTTTAGCGAAAAGAGCAGACAATCCTTTCCAGAGGTTGCCAGCACGACATCCGATGGCATACGCTTTGTCTTGAATTTAAGGGCTCTACATCCCCTGGGCCTGTTCCTGTCCCAAGTAACATAAAAATGCTTACACTTAAAACAATCAACACCTCGCCTTCTACCGCCTTCCATTTAAAACCCTCTTCATTCACCCCTCTACTAATCATATACCACGCACTATAATTGGCTTACCTTAACATATAATTCCAGCTAATTCAGGTAGAATATAAAAAAATTAACAGAAAAAACCCCTCCGATAGAATCAAAGAAGTTCAACTATAATATTCTAGATAAAGACGGAGGAATAATAAAAAGAGCTCTGATGCCAATAGTCACGAGCTCCGAAGAAGTTGAGGCAATAGCAGGTACTGCGTACAGCAAATTCATTAATAAAGCCTGTCTTTACGGCAAAGCCGCTTTGCCCCCACGCATGTGGGTTGCTCTCCGCAGGAGTGCCTCCAGTACAACTGGTACTGCGTACAGCAAATTCATTAATAAAGCCTGTCTTTGCGACGAAGTCGCTTTGCCCCCACGCATGTGGGTTGTGCTGTCCGCAGGACTTAGGTTGTGCAGGCCCTTTGCATAATACCGGCTGCCGTCATATAGAGCTCGGTCCATGCCTCTCTCATCTCAGAGGTCCACTTATCTCCCATAACCTTTGACAACCCCGATAGCAATGAGTCCGCAACCATTGGATAGTGTTCGGGTTTAACATTATATTTGGCATGCCTCTCGCCAAGTAAGGTAAGTGCATCGACAAGTGCCGTGGTATCTTCAAGATTATCAACAAGGAACTTCAAAGAGGCCAGAAGTTTCTTTTTTTTGCGAGGGCATATCCGTCTCATCAAAGAGCGGCTTGACCTCGGCGTATCTAGAAAACAGATCATCATAAAAATACTCTATTAATTCATCCCCCTTATCTACAACATAATTATTGTAGCTATCCCTGATAAGCTCCACATTTATCGCCATAACAAAACCTCCCCTTATAACACTCCCCAAAATCTGGACAGTTGAATAAGGTGTATGTTAGCCTTGCCAAATAATTAAGGAGGCGAGGTTTATGCGTAAGATTCGGAGTAAGATCGATTCATCGTTAAAGGCCAAAGTTGCTCTTGAGGCGATAA
>JAJRSM010000051.1 GCA_024278765.1 Deltaproteobacteria bacterium
CGGACTTCGCTAAAATAACGGACGAGCAGGTGGCAAGGGTAGAATCACTGATCAACAACAGGCCCAGAAAGTGTCTGGGCTACAAAACACCGCTTGAGGTCGCTTCCGCCTCTGTTGCACTTCGACCTTGAATGTGGGGATCTATAGATTAATACAATTAAATTAATTCAATGGAGGATATATTTATGCACATTAGTGTTACGTTCAGACACATGGAGTCAACAGAGGCTCTGAAGAATTACGCAGAGCAGAGGACAGAGAAACTTACTAAATATCTGGTAGAGCCCGTTGAGGTGCATTGGGTGCTATCGGTAGAGAAGTTCAGGCACAAGGCAGAGGCAACGTTAGTTGCAAAGAATCTATCGATCAAGGCGCATGAAGAGACCGAAGAGATGTACTCAACTATCGATAACCTTGTGGCAAAGCTTGAAAAGCAGTGTAAGAAGCATAAAGAAAAGACCAAGCAGCATAAGTTCCATGAGCAGGACGGCGCAAGCGTCAGGTACTCTGACCCTGCAGAAGGGGTTGTTTTAAGCGATAGGCCGCGCATCGTGGAGACTGAGAATGTATATGCCAAACCTATGAGTCTTGAAGAGGCTACTATGCAGATTGAGCTCTCTAAGCGTTATTTCATGGTCTTTACCGATGCAGATACCAATAAGATAAATGTTCTCTATAAGCGTGAGGACGGAGACTTTGGCCTTATCGATGTAAGTACAAAATAAGGCCTGTGGCCGCAGAGGAAGTTGGGTAGTTATGATGGTATCTGATGTTTTATCGAAAGAGTTTATAATGCCAAATCTGGAGGCTTGTGAAAAACGCGAGCTCCTGGATGAAATGGCCGAAAATATTTCTGATCTAGTAGGAGGGCTCGACAGGGAAGACCTGCTTGAGGTCCTGCTGGAGCGTGAAAAGCTGGGAAGTACTGGTATTGGTCACGGTGTGGCTATACCGCATGCAAAGTTAAAGGGTATAGAGCGTATAGTTGTAGCTATGGGTATGAGCAAGAATGGTGTGGATTTTCAATCTATGGATGATAAGCCTGTTCATATCTTTTTTCTGATTATCGCCCCGGAGCAGTCCTCTGCCGTGCATCTTAAGGTCCTTGCCGGCATATCGCGTCTTTTAAAGGACGCGGCCTTTAGGACAAAGCTGATGAAGGTAGAAAGCCGTGATGATATCTTTAATGCGATAGTAGAAGAGGATAAAAAACTTCAGAGAAACTCAGTTATGTAGAGTTGCTCTGCCAACTTATGACGGCTTCGGGGGTAGGTTATGACCGGCGTTACTGTTGCGGAAATTCTGGAAGAAAAAACTCTTGGCCTTAAGTGTCTTGCCGTGGAGCAGGGTTTAGATCGCGAGGTCTGGACGGCTCAGGTACAGAAGCCCGGGTTGCTTTTAACAGGCCTGATGGAAGGGCTTTATAACGATAGGGTTCAGGTCCTTGGCGTAGCCGAGATCGCTTACCTGAAGAGTCTTAGCGGCGCGGATCTGGACAGTGCCCTTGATCTGCTGGAAAAAGACGTACCTGCTATCGTGGTGACTCGTGACCTTCCCGCACCAGAGCCGATAATGCAGCATGTGAAAAAGCATGGTATCCCTTTGCTTGGGACCTCGCAGACCTCTACTGTTTTTCTTGAGGCATTGACCAATTTTCTGGAGGTCAGGCTCGCCCCTTCTGTTATGCTGCACGGTGTGCTCGTCGATGTGCTGGGCATTGGAATATTCATGAAAGGCAAGAGCGGAATCGGCAAGAGTGAGTGTGCCCTTGAACTGATATCGCGTGGCTACAGGCTTGTCGCAGATGACGCTGTGGTCATAAAAAGGATGTATCCTGCTACGCTTTTTGGCATGGCCTCTGCTCGTATACCTTACCATCTTGAGGTAAGGGGGGTGGGTATCGTCAACATCAAAGACCTTTTCGGTATTACCGCAATCAGAGAGAAAAAACAATTGGATATCGTTATCGAGCTTGTAGCTTGGGACCCAAAAGGTGATTACGAGAGGCTTGGTTTTGATGAAAAAACCTGTGATGTGCTCGGTGTTGATGTTCCCTACCTGAAGGTTCCGGTAAGCCCGGGCAGGAGTGTCGCAGTCCTGGTCGAGGTCGCTGCCCGCAACCAGATACTTAAGATAATGGGCTATGGTCCGAGCAAGGAACTTATTCAAGGTCTTACCCTTATGGATGAGAAAAAGACCGAAAGGAAAAAGATTTGAAAAAAACAAAACTCGTAGTCCTAAGCGGCCCCTCTGGTTCGGGCAAGAGTACTGCTCTGAATGTGCTGGAGGATCTTGGTTATTACTGTGTCGATAACCTGCCGACCACCTTATTGCCTAAATTCCTGGAGCTATTTTCGCAGAGTTCCGAAATCACAAAGGTAGCGACTGTTGTTGATGTACGAGAAAAAGAATTTTTAAAGGACTTCCCCAGTATTTTTAGCGCAGTCAAAGAGGCCGGCTGTAACGCAGAGCTTATCTTTCTTGAGGCCGATGACGAGGTGCTTTCCAGAAGGTTCAGCGAGACCAGAAGGCGTCATCCAATAGAGAACGTAGCGACTCCAATGGAAGGCATAGCTATCGAGCGCGAACTCTTGGTCGAGGTCAAGGCCGCGGCAGATGAAATCGTAGATACCTCTAATTTTAATGTCCATGAGCTCAAAGACCATATGCTGGAGCACTTCAAGGCCTTGGACGGTGTGCCTGCAATGTCGATTAGTCTTATCTCTTTTGGTTTTCGTTACGGCGTGCCGGCAGATGCCGATATAGTAATGGATGTACGCTTCTTACCCAACCCTTATTTTATAGACGAGTTCAAAGGCCTGAGTGGCGAGGACGAGGCGGTAAGAAAATTTGTACTCTCCAAGCAAGAAACAAAGGGCTTTATCGAAAAATTTACCGCACTTCTGTCCTACCTTATTCCACTTTATGCCAAGGAAGGGAAGTCGTATCTGAAGGTGGCGATAGGCTGCACCGGTGGTAAGCATAGGTCGGTCTCTATCGTGGAGAGTCTGTCCAGAGGTGCAGCTTTAAACTACGGTAAGTGTACGATAAAGCATCGCGATATAAAAAGGATTTGATCTTTTATTTAATACCATTTAGAGACGCGTCTGAATGAGCGCAGAAGTAGGGGTGATCCTATGATTGGAGCAGTGATAATAACACATGGGCGTTTGGCAGAGGCCCTTCTGGTTGGTGCCGTAAGCATTGTCGGTACTGCTGAACGGGTGATGGCTTTAAGTATTAAGGGTGGCGAGACCAGCGACGATATAAAGAAGATGTTGCAGGAGGCCATGATTGAGGTCTCTTGCGGCGAAGGGGTAATTGTATTTACCGATATGTTTGGCGGCACACCTTCAAATATCGCGCTCTCGCTGCTTGACGAAGGAGTAATAGAGGTTATAACAGGTGTAAACCTTCCGCTGATTATGAAGTTTCTGGGCAACCGTGATGGTAGGGGCGTTGAAGAACTCGCAGTCTTGCTCGTAGAGCATGGACGTAAGAGTATAGTGCTGGCAAGCTCGATGCTAAAAGAGTCGAAGGCCTGTGATAGTGATAATGAAAAAGACAAGGGGACAGATTAGTTATGTTGCTAGTAAGGGTCGATGATAAACTTTTGCACGGTCAGGTGCTGGGGGCATGGGCACCGAGTCTTGGTGCAAACTTGTTGATTGTAGCCTCTGATGAGGTCGCCGGTGATAGCTTTAGGGCCTCGGTTATGAGGGCTTGCGCAGAGCGCGAGCTTGATGTTGTAGTTAGCCCGGTTGATGACGTAGTGCGTGATATCCTAAGTGGTAAGCTCGACGCAGACGAGGCGATACTAGTAGTAAGTTCGATAGGTGATGCCTACAGGCTACATGAGCAGGGTCTTGTCTTTAGTTCGCTTAATATCGGCAATGTCCACCACAAAGAAGATGGTCGGAAAATCTGCCTCTCTGTAATCCTTGACCCTCATGACGAAGACCTGATTGAGCGTTTTGAAGAGGCTGATATTCTGATAGATATAAGAGATATTCCCTTAAGAGAACCTATTGAGTATGAAAAAAGATGCGGCGAGCAGAGCAGTGATTGCGAAGGCCCGGACTGCGTTGAAAAAAAATATACGATAACCAACAGGCTTGGTTTGCATGCCAGAGCGGCATCGCGTTTTGTGCAGATCTCCAATAAGTTCGACGCTGAGATCTTTATTGCAAAGGACGGTCAAGAGGTTAATGGTAAGAGCATTATGGGCATATTGATATTGGCAGCGGCCTGTGGCTCAGTCGTTACGCTGCGTGCCGAAGGTAGTGACGCACAGAGTGCGATTGATTCTCTGGGCGGGCTTATAGAACGGGGCTTTGATGAAGAAAACCTTTGATCAAAAGAAAGATGTAGTTCTTATGAGAGGGATCGGGGTCTCTTCTGGGATTGTTATCGGAAAGGCCCATCTTATAGCCTCAGCCAAGAGCGATGTCCTACCAGGTGATGCCGTACCTGTCTGCCATCTGGATACCTCTGGTGTGGACGGTGAGATCCACAGATTTCGTGAGGCACTGAAGCTCTCTCGCGAGCAACTAAGGAAGATTAAGCGAAAGCTTGCCAAGGAAGAGCGTGTAAAAGAGCATATCGGTATAGTCGATGCGCATCTTATGATCTTAAATGACCAGATGCTTATTAGCGATACCATCAGCATAATTAAAAAGCAGCGAATAAATGCCGAGTGGGCACTTAAGGCCGTTATGAAGGGGATAAAAGAACTCTTTGACGGTATAGATGACCAGTATTTTAAAGAGCGTAGCTCGGATGTCGAGCATATCGTAGATAGGATTCTTGTTAATCTGGCCGGCGGTAAGCATGAGAAGATAGAGGATGTAGAAGAACCTTCTATAATCGTCGCCCATGATCTCTCTCCGACCGATACGGCGCAGATGGGTGAGGGCAATGTATTGGCGTTTCTGACCGATATAGGTGGTCGGACCTCGCATACCGCCATTATGGCAAGAAGCCTGGAGTTGCCGGCGGTAGTAGGGCTGGAGAGTGTGACGCGCAGCGTTGCAACCGGCGATACCGTTATCGTAGACGGGATGACAGGGGCTGTTATTATAAACCCCTCGGATAGTGTAATAGACGTCTATGAAAAGCGGCGCCAAAGGTATAAAAAATACGGCAGGGCTCTCAGGCATTACAGGAGTCTTCCCTCAGAGACGACTGACGGGCATAGGGTAAAGTTGCTTGGTAATATGGAGCTTATCTCCGAGATAAGCTCTTTGATTGATCACGGCAGTGAAGGCGTTGGGCTATACAGGAGTGAGTTTCTTTTCCTTAATCGCAAGACGCTCCCGACTGAAGACGAACATGTCGCTGCATACAGGCATGTTGCGATGAAGATGAGCCCGCACCCTGTAGTGGTGCGCACCCTTGATGTCGGAGGTGATAAACTTCTGGCGCAGGTCGATGGAGTAGAGGAGGCGAACCCGGCCCTTGGGCTTCGTGCTATCAGGTTCTCTTTAAAGCATACAGATATCTTTAAGACTCAGCTGCGCGGTATCCTGCGTGCAAGTTCCTATGGCAAGATAAAGGTCCTATTCCCTATGATCTCAGGGATCGAAGAGTTAATACGCGCCAAAGATATGCTGGAAGAGGCAAAGCAGGAGCTTACCTCCGAGGGTCTTGATTATGACGCGGCAATAGAGGTCGGCACTATGATAGAGATCCCGAGTGCCGCGCTTACGGCAGACCTGCTCGCTAAAGAGGTTGATTTCTTCTCTATCGGTACTAATGATCTGCTTCAATATACACTGGCCATCGACCGTGTTAATGAGCACGTTGCTTATCTTTACGAGCCCTTTCATCTGGCGGTCCTGCGTATAATAAAGAGCGTGGCTGATATCGCAATTAAAGAAGGCATAGGCATCAGTGTCTGCGGAGAGATGGCTGGAGAGCCCGAGCATGCGCTGATCTTTATCGGGATGGGAATCGACAATCTCAGTATGAATGCTTTTTCGCTACTCAGGGTTAAAAAACTTGTGCGTTCGGTCAGCTTTGCCGAGGCTCAAGAGATAAGTAAGGTCGTTCTTGGTTTCTCTACAGCGCGACAAGTCGAGCACTACGTAAGCTCCAGACTCTCTGCATTTTATAAAGAAGAATATTGGAGTTGATCCGCACTGGCATCGCCTTAAATTAAGGTATCTAGCCTCCTTTAAGTCAGTAGAAAATCATTGACAATTAACCAAAAAGGTTAAATAATAAGAACTTGTATTTTTAATAGATTAAAGACGTATTTTTTTATTGTTTTAGTGGAAATATTATAAATAAAGGGAGAATATAATGGGAGCGAAAGAGTATTTATTTACATCCGAGTCAGTCACTGAGGGCCATCCTGATAAGGTCTCTGACCAGATATCCGATGCCGTTCTAGACGCACATCTGGCGCAGGATCTGAATGCAAGGGTTGCCTGTGAAACACTTGTTGCAACAGGGCTTGTAGTTATTGCCGGAGAGATCACCAGTAATGCCAATATTAATTATCAGCAGATCGCACGAGATACTATTAGAGAGATAGGTTACGTAGGCGGCGATATGGGCTTTGACGCAGATGGTTGTGCCGTAATGGTCACGGTCGGTCAGCAGTCGGCAGATATCGCTATGGGTGTAGATAGCGACGAGAATAAAGAACAGGGTGCTGGAGATCAGGGCTTGATGTTTGGTTATGCCTGTGATCACACCAAAGAGCTTATGCCGATGCCTATCGATCTTTCGCATAAACTTATGCATAGATTAGCTGAAGTAAGAAAAGACAAAACACTTGATTATTTAAGACCAGACGGTAAGGGGCAGGTAACGCTTAACTATGTAGACGGTAGGCCGGTATCAGTAAATACGATAGTTGTCTCGACGCAGCATAGCCCGGATGTTACGCAGAAGGTTCTTGCCGAAGGCGTTATGGAAGAGGTTATTAAAAAGACTATTCCTGCTGAGTTAATCACGGCAGATACAAAGTATCATATAAATCCGACAGGGCAGTTTATCATTGGCGGCCCGCACGGGGACGCTGGCGTTACAGGACGTAAGATTATCGTTGATACCTACGGCGGTCACGGCAGCCACGGTGGCGGAGCCTTCTCTGGTAAAGACCCTTCTAAGGTTGATAGGTCTGCTTCTTACATGGGACGCTACGTTGCAAAGAATCTGGTAGCAGCAGGGCTTGCCTCTGAGGTAGAGGTCCAAGTCGCTTATGCTATTGGTGTTGCAGAGCCGGTTAGTGTCATGGTCGATACCTTCGGCACAGGCAAGATATCGGATGAGAAGATGGCGGAGCTGGTAAACAGGCACTTTGATATGAAGCCTGCGGCTATTATCAAGGAACTTGATCTTTTGCGGCCTATCTATAAGAAGACGGCTGCATACGGGCATTTTGGTAGGGCATTACCTGAGTTTAAGTGGGAGAGCACCTGTAAGGCCGCAGTACTTCGCGAAGATGCTGGACTTGCTTGCAAGGGATAAAAGTTGAGGTAGAATATATTAATGTAGTGGTATAAAAGGGCCGTTACTAGTTGACCCTTTTTATTAGGCAGACCCCCTCGGGGGTGGCTGCCCTAAACTTTAGAAACTGATAATAATGGAGGAATGATGAATTACGACGTAAAAGATCTTAAGTTAAATGCAAAGGGTAAGGACAGGATAGAGTGGGCAGAGAGGGATATGCCAGTGCTTCGTGGTATTCGCGCTAGATTTGAAAAGAAGAAACCGCTTAAAGGCGTAACCATCGCTGCATGTCTGCACGTTACCACTGAGACCGCTAACCTTATGCGCACACTTAAGGCCGGTGGTGCAAATGCCGTGCTCTGTGCCTCAAATCCGCTAAGCACACAGGACGATGTCGCAGCAGCTCTTGTAAAGACCTATAAGATTCCAGTCTTTGCCATCAACGGCGAAGACAATAAGACTTACTATAAGCACCTTAACGCAGCACTCGATACAAATCCGGATATCACGATGGATGATGGTGCAGATCTCGTCTCAGTGCTTCACTCCAAGAGAAAGAAGCAGGGTGAAACTCTTCTTGGTTCGACCGAGGAGACGACGACCGGCGTTATCAGGCTCAAGGCACTTGCCGCAGAAGGACTCTTGCAGTTCCCTGTTATAGCCGTTAACGATGCCGCTACAAAGCACTTCTTTGATAACCGTTACGGAACAGGTCAGTCTACTCTGGACGGAATCATCAGAGCGACCAACAGACTTATCGCAGGTTCTATCTTTGTCGTATCCGGTTATGGCTGGTGCGGAAAGGGACTGGCAATGAGAGCCGGTGGTCACGGAGCAAGCGTAGTCGTCTGCGAGGTAGATCCAATCCGCGCCCTAGAGGCCGTAATGGATGGTTTCCGCGTTATGCCGATAGCCGATGCTGCAAAGATCGGCGACTTCTTCTGTACGGTAACGGGAGATATCAATGTTATAAGGAAAGAGCACTTTAAGGTTATGAAGGACGGTGCTATCGTCAGTAACTCGGGTCACTTTAATGTTGAGCTTGATCTTGATGGCCTCAAGGCACTTTCAAAGTCCAAGAAGCTTATCAGAGATGCAGTAATGGAGTACACGCTTAAGAGCAATGGCCGCAGGATTCACGTCCTTGCAGAGGGTAGGCTTGTAAACCTTGCCTGCGCCGAAGGCCATCCTGCAAGTGTTATGGACATGAGCTTTGCCAATCAGGCACTGGGTGCTGAGTATCTTGTTAACACGGCAGCAAAGCTTGAGAATAAGGTCTATGTAGTCCCCGAGAAGATAGATGCCGATATAGCCACGATGAAGCTTAAGAGCCTTGGAGTCAAGATGGATAAGCTTACCAAGGAGCAGGAGATCTATCTTTCTTCATGGGAGATGGGCACATAATTAAGATATGTCATTACCGGTTGGGGCAGTT
This sequence comes from Deltaproteobacteria bacterium, assembly GCA_024278765.1. GTDB lineage: Bacteria > Desulfobacterota > GWC2-55-46 > GWC2-55-46 > DRQE01 > JAJRSM01. The sequence goes on from JAJRSM010000051.1 coordinate 8,897, forward strand.
GGTGCATAGGTCCTGATCTTTTTATGAAGTTAAAAGGCCGTTACTTGGCGTAGGCACTTTGCCTTGCTCAGTAACGGCCTTTTGTGTTATATTCTATAGAATCATCTCCCTAACGGGTAGAATGCTACAAGTATTTTCAGGAGGGGGAGCAAGGCTTGAAACACACAATGAAAATATTTAAATACGGGGCCTATTCGCTCTCTGCAGTGGTGCTCTTTGCTGCACTTACTGGTTGTTCGTCCAGCAATAAGGCAAAAGGGTCATGGATACCGTTTACGGGAAAGAAGGCCGTTAAGATAGTTCCTCGCCCGAATACGGCAGGCGATATTCTTGCGGAGGGCATCAAGGCCTATCACTTATTAAAGTACGAAACGGCCGAGACATCTTTTAAAATGATAATGGAGGACTACCCCATAACACCTGAGGCTATTCGTGCTCAGCTCCTTATCGCCGACCTCTTTTATATTCAAGGTAGTTATGACGACGCAGCATCGTATTATACAACCTTCTATACTTATCATCCTGCGCATCCCAGAGCCCCTTACGCGCTTTTTCAAAAGGGTATGTGCAACTTTAAAGGAGTCCTTAGCGAGGATCGTGACCAGACGGCGACAAGGACGGCTCTCTTTGCTTTTCAGGATCTTTTGCGAGACTATCCAGACAACTTATACTCATTAAAGGCCGGTGAGATCGTAGTGTTTTTAAAGCGTAGGCTTGCCGAGAGCGAGCTCTATGTCGCGCGTTTTTACTTTAAGACAAAAGAATATAAAGGTGCTCTGCTTCGTTACGGAGAGATACTTGGTAAATATCCGAATGCCAAGTTCGTAGATGAGGTCTTGTTTTATACGGCTGAGTCTTATTACGAACTGGGTAAGGCAAAGCTTGCCAAAGAGGCATACAGTACTCTGGTAAATGAATATCCAAAGAGTCATTACGTGAAAGGCGCAAAGAAAAGGCTTGAAAATATCTAGAGTATGACAAGGTGCTTTGTGAGGGGAATAGATGGGGAATAACTGGAGAGGGCATTTCGAGGCCGCTAAAAAATTATATAAAGAAAATGACTTTAGCGGTGCACTCGCTGAGATAGAGAGCCTTTTGGCCGAGCATGAGGGCTTTGCCGATGTTTATAATATGAAGGGTTTGATTCATTACGCCCTCGGGCGTAGGAGTGAGGCTGTCAAGGCCTTTGAAAAGGCACTGCGCATTAACCCCGCTTATTCCGAGACATCTTTAAATCTCGTTGTTGTCTATAACGAACTCGGTAAGGTCGATCAGGCGCAGAGCGTATATGATCTGGCCAAGAAAGCCACGGGCTTGCACGTCGTAGGTGGTAAGGAAAGCTACTTAGACCCTTACGTCAGCGGGCGACTTGCTAATATGCATGCAGAGCTAGGTGCTATCTACAAAGACCTTGGGATCTTTGAGAAGGCCGTATATGAATACAGAAGTGCTCTGGAGATGAAACCTGGGCTTGTGGACGTCCTGACGCAACTGGGTATCGTCTATAGAGATATGAAGGACTATAGTCTCTCAATTAAGATGCTTGAAGAGGCCGTGATGAATAACTCCAGATTTACCGGCGCCAGACTTCAGCTGGGCCTTACCTATCACGCAATGGGTGAACTGCCCCGCGCAAAGGCCGAGTGGCTAAAGATCACGCGCGAAGACCCAAATAATATGATGGCCAATATGCACCTGAACTTCCTCAAAAATAAAGAAGCCAAGAATTAGCAACTGCGTTGCGGCACCGGAGGCACCGGTTGCACCGGGGGCATAGTTTCTTCGGGGCGAAGATAAAGCTTTGTTGATAGATTTTGCTGAGCGCAGCACTCCTGCGCTCACTGCGTGAGAGCTAAATTCAATAGGATATTCTTAGCTGCGTCTAGCTCAAAGTCCTATTAACTTATTTTGCCGTGTGGCGAGCACTCCTGCGCTCACTGCGTGAGAGCTAAATTCAATAGGATATTCTTAGCTGCGTCTAGCTCAAAGTCCTATTAACTTACTTTGCCGTGCGGCGAGCACCACCTGCGTGAGGGCTAAAGCGGCTTTGCCGCAAAGACAAAACTTACAATTTGTCATGCTGAATTTAGTTCAGCATCTGTATTTGAAATAATTTTATATCTTTAGATCTGGGCGACTTTTCAGGTCGCTTTTTTGTTTTGAAATAGAGGTGAGTTCTGTGTTTTTCGTAGGGCAGCCCTTTAGGGTTGCTTTTTTGTATTTTAGGGATTTTATTAATATTGCTTTGCCGCAAAGACAAAACCTACAATTTGTCATGCTGAATTTAGTTCAGCATCTGTATTTAAAATAAAAAAGACAGATCCTGAAACAAGTTCAGGATGATAGTTTTGGTTGTGCTGTGTTTTTGCAGGGTGTCGAAGCTGCCAGGCTGTCATTGCGAGGGATTTATCCCGAAGCAATCTCGTCTTTCAACCTCCACTTTTTGCAGAAAATGGATAGAAGGGGATCTGCTTTTTAGCGGCAACCCATCTTAGGAGGTCTGAGATTGCTTCGTCGCCAGCCCCCTCCGCTTTGCTCGGGGCTTCGACTCCTCGCAATGACAGGAGTGATTATCTCTCAAAAGCTGTTTTAACTGAACGCGGGTTCAATGAGGAAGTGCAACACCTGGCAGGACTGTCCTTTTGCTGGTACTCTGGGTGGTTATGGGAAAAGGATACAGGCATCTTAGCCTTACGGAACGAGACAGGATAACGGATTTAAGGTTTCAGGGCAAGA
>JAJRSM010000052.1 GCA_024278765.1 Deltaproteobacteria bacterium
ACTTCGCTAAAATAACGGACGAGCAGGTGGCAAGGGTAGAATCACTGATCAACAACAGGCCCAGAAAGTGTCTGGGCTACAAAACACCGCTTGAGGTCGCTTCCGCCTCTGTTGCACTTCGACCTTGAATGTGGGCTACTAAAAATACAGACCCTGAATCAAGTTCAGGGTGACAGGTTTAATGGTTCTTTGCCGTACGCACCCATCTGCGGTGGAGCAAAGTCCTTTAAGAAGGCAGGTGCTGTGCGTAGTATAGAGTTCTATTGATAAATATAGCCGTACGCAGTACCTTTGTGGTATACTCATCGCTGCTAAAAAGACTACTGAGGGAGTAAACCGTGCCACCAAAAAGACCTGCAAACTTTGAAAAACTAGAGACGATAGAACATCCCGGAAACAATAGAGGCGAGCGTGGGTTGGTTCTTTGTGTTAATCCTGCCTGTGAATTTATCGGCGAGCCACAGCTTAAAAAATGCGGTAGTACAAAGGTAGGGCTGCTGCTCTGCCTTTTTGGCCTAGTACCCGGAATTCTTTATTTTGTCTTTACCAGTGGCTTTATCCCAGTTTGTCCTGAGTGCGGCACTACCATTAAGTTTCGTGCAAAGAGGCAGGCCGAGGCAATGGCCAGACGCGCCGAGAAAAAAAGAAATAAAAAGTCTTAGACGAAGGGTGTCAGAGAGTAGGGGTCGGCGCGGATGAAGGTTATAAAAGATACAACGAAAGCACGTAAGATTGCCTGTTCGGTCCTGACACTTGGCAATTTTGACGGCCTGCATCTGGGTCATAGAAAGATCCTCGCTCAAGTTACGCGACGCGCAAAGGAGTTGAGTCTTCCCTCAATTGTATATACCTTTGATCCGCACCCTATGAAGGTCCTTGCCCCTGAGAAAAGCCCTCCGCTTATATCTACGTCAAAAGATAAAAGATCTCTTATAGATGCCGCCGGCGTTGATATACTGATAATGGCAAATTTTACAAAAGATTTCGCCTCAATACACCCAAAAGCTTTTGTTAAGGATATACTAGTAGAGAGACTCGGTGTTAAAGAGATATGGATAGGGCACGACTATTCCTTTGGTAGAGGCAAACAAGGCAGTGCCGCGTACCTGAAGGAGCTCGGTTTAAAACTCGGCTTTTTTGTGGGCATCATAGCCGCGCATAAAAAAGAAGGTGATATAGTAAGTAGCTCCAGAATTCGCAGGCTGATAAAAGAAGGTAAGCTTGGTGCTGCCGCTAGGTTGCTCTCTGTGCCTTATTCAATTGCAGGGCGAGTTATAAAAGGGCGCGAGATTGGTTGCTCGCTTGGCTTTGCAACGGCTAATCTTAGCACCCGGGCAGAGCTTATTCCCGGCGCCGGTGTTTATGCAGGCTACGTGGAGCTTAATAAAAAGCAACTGCCGGCAGTTATAAATATAGGTACGGCCCCGACCTTTAAAAGGGGGCAGGTCGTTATTGAGTGTCATATCTTGGATTTTAAAGGCTCTATCTATGGTAAAAATATCAGGGTCTCTTTTTTGCGCAGGCTGAGATCAGAACGGCTTTTTAAGGATACGCAGACCTTAAAGGCGCAGATATCAAAGGACGTGCTCAGGGCACGGTCTATACTATAATTGTTTTTACTTTAAGAGAAGGTTGCTGATGGTTATTAAGATTTCAGGTGCAACAAAATTATGCGGTATCTTCGGCGACCCAGTCCTGCAGACGCTCTCGCCACCGATGCACAATGCGGCTTTTAAGGCACTCGCTCTAGATATGGTCTACGTACCATTTCACGTAACGCCAGAGAATCTGCGCTCTGCGGTAAATGCGATAAAGTCAATGGATATTTTGGGTATCAATATAACTATTCCGCACAAGCAATCGGTAATGAAGTTTATCGACGAGGTCGATGATCAAGCCCGTCTTATTGGATCAGTTAATACAATCGTAAATAGGGACGGCCTCTTGACCGGCTACAACACCGATGGTCAGGGTTACCTGATGAGCCTTATTAATGATACGGGTTTTGATGTCCACGATAACTCGGTGGTAATACTCGGTGCCGGAGGCACGGCACGTTCTATTGCCTATAATCTTTTAAAGGCCAAGGTCAGCCGCGTCCTTATAGCCAATCGTACGGTAGAGAAGGCCGAGGCACTTCGTAATGATCTGCGAGAGATCTTCCCTGATGCGCATATAGACGCAAGTGGGTTGAGCATCTCTCCTGAGCTTTCGCAGGCAGACCTGCTGGTCAATACGACCTCGCTAGGTATGATGGGTAAGGGAGGGGACGCCTCGCCGGTCGATCTCAGCACCTTGCCGCCATCGGCAATTGTATCAGATATAGTCTTTAAGCCCTTGCATACTCCGCTGCTTATTGAGGCCGAGGCCAGAGGGCATAAGATTCATACCGGCCTTGGTATGCTGGTCTGTCAGGGGGCTCTGGGTTTTGAGCTATGGACAGGCAGGGAAGCTCCTGTGGAGCTTATGTATAAGGCAGTGGTAGATGCTATGGAGGATGATTGAAAATAATCTTCATCGCTGATGCTCATCTTCGTGGTATAGATGACCCCAATCAGGAAAACCTGGCAAATTTTTTATCATGGCTTACTACAGAAGATAAGCGTCCGGATAAGCTCGTTCTGCTCGGAGATCTATTTGATTTTTGGACCGGTGGCTGTAGTGTAGTTTTTGATCATTACAAGCCCGTCCTTGACGCCCTGCTCAGACTTAAAGACGCGGGCGTTAAGATAATATACCTAGAGGGTAACCATGACTTTTCAATGGGCTCTTTCTTTACCAAAGATCTTGATGCTAAGGTCTTTACATCCTCCCATGAAATAGATATCGAGGGTAAGCGGACCTTTCTGGCGCACGGAGATATCTGTGACGACTCTCTTGGATACCGCCTTTGGCGATGGCTGATAAGGAGTATCTTCTTTAAGATGCTTATCTTAATCCTGCCTGATAAGACGACTTGGAAGATCGCTAAGAAGCTTTCGGGCAATAGCAGGCGTAACCCGATTAGGTCGCGTGAGCTGGAACGTCGTTTTAAGAGTTTTGCCAGGGGGAAGATAGCCCTTGGTTTTGATAATGTAATCCTTGCGCATACTCATATACCGGCTGTAAAGGTAGAGGTGGCAAATAAGAGAAAAGGTACATACGCTAATCCAGGTAGCTTTGAGGGTAGTAAAAAATACTTGCAATACGCAGATGGTAAATTCAGAGTAAAGACCTTTTCCAAAAAATAAAATATACAGAATTATTTAAGGCGCGGGTTCAATGAGGAAGTGCAACACCTGGCAGGACTGTCCTTTTGCTGGCACTCTGGGTGGTTATGGGAAAAGGATACAGGCATCTTAGCCTTACGGAACGAGACAGGATAACGGATTTAAGGTTTCAGGGCAAGAGTC
>JAJRSM010000053.1 GCA_024278765.1 Deltaproteobacteria bacterium
CTGACCTCTTTGATTACATCGAGGTCTTTTACAACAAAACCCGGCGTCACAGCTACCTCGGTCAGCTGAGCCCGCATGACTTTGAAATGGCTTCATCAGGTAAAGGGTAGTTGTCTACTAAACTGAGGGAAGTCCAATATGGTTCGTCTGGCTTGAATAAGGATGTGCCTATATTGTTATCGGTAGCTATAAGGAATTTTTGTTTTTCACCTGTTTTAAATTCATAGCGCCACAGATCTGCAGCAAGTTTATTAGAGGGTTCTATATCATAATGCAGGTTGAACTTATCCTTGTAGACAAGCCACTTGCCGTCTGGAGAGCAGGCGATCGGCATATTGCCGTAGTCTGCGATCTGGAAGGATTGTTTGCTTTGATTGTCATAGTATAAGATGCCTCTGTATCTTTTAATAAATATAAGGATATCAGTGTTGCCGCACCAAAAGGGCTTAACGCTTTCTATATCCCCTGCAATAAGTATTTCCTCGCCGCCGGTTATATTAAGCGGCTTGACTGTCTCAACTAGTGTGTTTGCCGCCGGGGTAGAGGTCTCGCCGTCTTGCGTATCTGTGCAGCCTGCCGTAATGAAAAGAAAAACCATTGCAGTGAACAGGATCGGAGTTCTGAGAGAAAGGGTCATTTTTTACCTGCCGTTGAATTAGAGGTTGCAAGTCCTGTTATATTACCACCGAGCCTCTCTCAGGGAAGCTCGTGGTCTTCATTATCTCGTCCAGTTCTGCCAGCGAGAGCCCTGCGATCAGGTCGAGGTTGTCCTTGTCGATACGACCTACTTTCTTTTTATTTAGATATACGTCGCCGTACCAAGAGTAGTTTGGAAAGTCCAGATGCATCTTTACGTCGAGGCTCTCGGTTATCTTTTTGTGCTCTTCGTCAGAGAGGTCGTAGATCGTGCCGCCCACTTTTATTGTTTTTCCGTAGAAGCTTGTAGGGTCTAAAAAGATTTTACTATTTGGCACGTGCCCTGTGGCACCGGTTACACCCCATTCCATCCGAGCAGGTGAATCTATTATAGCAAAGTGTAGGTGCGGCCCTGTTGATCTACCGGTATTCTCCGACTGGGCTATTTTCTGGCCTTGCAAAACGAGCGTGCCTGCTGTTATTCCTTCAGTATAGGCACTTAAATGTGCATATGCTGAGTAGATGTTTCTTTTGTTATTGTCTGCATTTGGGGTATGGTCGATAATGATGACCTCACCTAAATATTTATTCCAAGATGCCCTTATAACTATACCGCTCTCGCTTGCACGAACCGTGGTTCCTGTATTAACTTTATAGTCAATGCCGTGGTGCATGCCTGTCTTATATTTGATTAACATGTCAAGTGATGTTGACTTAGTATAGTCTCTAAGTAGCCTTAAACCATATTTACTGCTAACCTCTATAGGTTTATCTTTATTCTCACTTACTACCGGAACCTGAAACCTTAGTTCTTCCATTGATACCTCCCCCTATTTAGATGTTAACCTGGTTATATATAGGTTCATAATTGTAACTCCGTACTTGCTGGTAGTAGTAGTTGTAAAGGCCAGCCATTTATTGTCTGGCGATAAGGCGATAAAACCGCTAGTGTCATATTTTGGGCTTGTGATGCATTCTGAATCATTGCTGTCAATATGTCTGACCATAATGCACGTGTTTTCAATTGTAGTAGTATAGATAATAGTTTTAGGGTCTTGACTAGCACAGGTGCTTTAAAGTACCTGTGCAGGCAAGATAATGAGAAATCGCTATATAAAACGTTCAAGAATCACAGAGGCCAAATTTCGTAAACTGGTACGTTGTTTTTCCCTTGATCTGGCCTCTCA
>JAJRSM010000054.1 GCA_024278765.1 Deltaproteobacteria bacterium
CCATAATAAAACTTATTGCCTCGCGCTTGAACTCACGGTCAAAACTCTTACGACCTCGTTTCTCTTCCATCTGAACACCTCCTATGGTAGCTTTTTATCACTAACCTTTCGATGTGTCCACTAAACAGGGGCAAGGGCAAACCCTTTACATAAATTTCACAAAACCCCAAGAATGCCAGACCACATGACATACCCTGAATATGATTATCTTTACAATTCGGCTAAATACATGACTAAGTCACTTATCACCTTTGATCAAAAATATAATATAAAACCCAAAACCACACTGCCACAAGACTGGTTTGTCGAAGAGTTTAACAAAATAATGACTGATGAAGAATGTAATGATTCCTAGAACAAACACATCACTTTGCCGTGCCTATTTTTAAATACTGCTAAGGGAGACAAGATTTCATCATCATCTCAACCCAATAAAAAAAGGACAACCCTTTCAGGGTTGCCCTCTCTATATATTATACAATAGTTTGTGCTAGAAACGGTGGTCTTTTAAAATCTTGCCATTCTCGCCCCTTTCAGCAGATACTCCGGCCTCTTTCGCAGCCCTTCTGCGCACGGGGCTTTCAACAAGCCACCCCTTCCTTCCTAACCACCCGCTACTCGCCCGCCACATGCCCCTTTTAATACGGTGCGTTTACGTACGTATTAACATAGGTACGTCTACAGAACTCGCTACAGAAATAATGGGTCGTCTTACCGACCTTTGCGCCTATCGCGGTCTCTAAAGGGATATAGCTCATGCATATTGTATCGAAGACCGTCTCGTCCTGCTCTCTGGGCTCTTCTACTACGACTGCCCCTTCTCCGTCGCCGCCGGTAGGCATTGTAGCACGCTGGTTATATGCAGCAGACTGCTTACGCTTCTCGGCACGTTCCTTCTTACCTGACGAAATATTTCTTTTTATCAGGACGTATGCCACAAAACCTAAAACAACCAAAACTATCAGTTTTACCATTACTCTATCCTCCTGACCTCGCCTTTATCAGCTAGGCCTTCAGCGAGCTCGCGCAGACTTTTGCCAAGGAGCGGATGGATCATCTCCGGTGCGACCTCGGCCGCAGGAATCATCACAAAAGCCCTTTCATGCGCATACTTATGGGGCAGTGTGAGGATCTCGTTATCCATCACTACATCAGCGTAGATGACCAAATCGAGATCTATCAACCTGGGGCCCCATCTTTCCTCGTGGTTACTACCTATATTAAACTCTATTTCCTTGAGTTTCTCAAGTAAATTCAGAGGAGCGATATCCGACTCGACCAGCACGGCACAGTTTATAAAATCCTGCTGATTGGTCTTGCCCCACGGCATGGTCTCGTAAAAAGAGCTTTCTTTTAGTATCACTAGATCATCCAGAGCGGCAAGTGCCTCTATAGCACGGCGACAATTGTCCGTGCGCTCGCCCATATTAGAACCAATCGATATTACTATATTATGCATCGCAACTACCCCCTTGACCCTTACCCCCTATAACATATCAATCTAAAAGTTCAACCTTAACTCCTTAAGCCTACGTCCTGCCTCTTCGATAACGCGCCTCTCATCGGCCTCGCCCTTTCCACTAAAGGTCGCAGAAAACCTCAAATAACTGCCAGCATCGTCCCACGGCACAGTAGATATAAGGGCCTCTTTGATCAGGTACTCCGAGGCATCCTCTGCCGAGCCAAAGACGTTCTTACCTGCTGACTTCGGCGCGGCTACGTAAAGATAAAAAGATCCGCCCGGCATATGCGCATTAAAACCAGCATCATTTAAAGCCTCTACCATCATCGTCAGACGTCTTTTGTACTTATCCCTTATCTTCTCGGTAATCTCGGGATGATCAAGGGCATAAACACCGGCCTTCTGAATAGCTATAAACTGGCCTGAGTCAAAGTTATCTTTAACATTTGCAAATGCGCTTATTATCAATTCATTACCAACGAGAAAGGCAAGCCTCCAACCGGTCATATTATATGCCTTTGAACAAGAATGGATCTCTACGCCTACGTCCTTTGCGCCATCAATGGACAAGAAACTCATCGGCTCGGAATTTACCGTCAGGGCCGCGTACGCAGCATCTTGCACGACGACTATCTGATTCTCCTTCGCAAAAGCAACAACCTCTTCAAAGAACTCGCGCGTGGCTGTAGCCCCGGTAGGGTTATTCGGATAATTCAGATATAAGAGCTTTGCGGCTTTTCTGTCCTCAGCACTTATCGAAGAAAGATCCGGCAAAAAACCGTTTTCTTCCAGAAGCGGCAGCTTCACTGTACGTCCGCCGTTCCAATCGGTATGCGTGGCCATCACAGGGTAACCCGGAGCAGTCATTAAGGTTACGTCCCCTGGGTTTATAAAGGCCTCGGGCATCATGGCCAGAGCGCACTTTGATCCTATAGAATGAACAATTTCTTTATCCGCATTGATACCTTCAACACCAAAGACCTTCTTCATATAAGCAGCCGCCGCCTCTTTAAACTCGACTATACCGTTGTCGGCATAACCCCTGTTCTCAGGCTTTGCGCACTCGATCTTAAGTGCCTCTACTACCATCGGACTTGCCATATCATCGGGCTCGCCAACGCCAAAGTCCAAGAGCTCTACACCTGGCTTGGTCTTTTTGGCCTCTGTCTTGGCCCTCTTTATCTTTTCAAATTTATATATCTTTGTATCTTTACCAAAACCCGAACCGCCGATCCTATCGGCAAACATATCCTGAATAAACTCCCCTGACATACCTTGAAAACCCTCCTGAGTATTTGTACTATTTCTATTTTTTAAATGAATCCGTCAACCCTTCAGGGCCTGCAACTACGTTGTTCCAGAGACTTCCTATACCGTCGATTCTCACCTCTACCCTATCGCCTGCCTTCATAGGCGAGACCCCAGCCGGCGTCCCTGTAGCGATAAGATCGCCTGGCTGTAGAGTCATGACACTTGATATAAAACTTATCAGCTCATAGATATCAAACATCATATTCCGTGCTGTCGCGTCTTGACGCCTCTGGCCATTTAAAAAAGTCTGTATCCGGGTCTTTGTCGGCTCAAATTCATACTCGACAGAGGTCTCGATCCACGGTCCAATAGGAGCGAAAGTATCAAAGCCCTTAGCACGCGTAAAGAGTTTGTCTTTACCCTGCAGGTCACGCGCAGTAACGTCGTTTATGCAAGTATAGCCAAAGATATTATTCTTGGCCTCTCTAATGTTGGAATTTTTTGTACGCTTCCCTATAATTACCCCCAGTTCTCCTTCATAATCAACCCTATGCGACATATGATCAGGCAGGATGATATCGTCCTCTGGGCCGATCACAGCCGTTGAAGGCTTCATAAAGATCAGCGGAGTTTCCTGCGGTGCGTCTTTACTGAACTCTGCAGCGTGCGCAGCATAATTCAACCCGATACCGATTATCTTAGACGGAATGACCGGGGCCAGCAACCTTACCTCCCCTAGCGGCCAGCTCTCCGAGCCTGTAGTCATATCCAGTTCTTCATTATACTGGGGCCTGCCCATAACATCCGTACCTGAGGCAAGAGCGGTTACTATCTCTTTCTCACTATCACCGGGGTCTTTACCGAGCACACCCGAATAGATTTTATCATCTACAGAAAACCTTACTACCTTCATATTTATCTCCTCTTCTGCTCCATCATGGCCTTTAGTTTAAGCCTGAGAGCATTTATCTTTATAAAACCGCCAGCATCGCGCTGGTCATATACGGTGTCTTCCTCAAAGGTCACAAAGTCAGGGTGATAAAGCGAGCTATCCGATTTTCTGGAGATAATAATAATATTCCCTTTATAAAGTTTCAGCCTAACCGTGCCTGTTACGCAACGGGTCGCCTCGTCAACGAGCTTTTGCAGGGCCTCGCGCTCAGGCGCGTACCAGTAGCCGTAATAGACAAGCTTTGCGTAACGACTAATAAGACTATCGCGCAGGTCCATCACCTCTCTATCCATTGCTATCGACTCTATCGCGCGTCGCCCAACATGCAGAATAGTCCCGCCCGGCGTCTCGTAGATACCACGAGACTTCATCCCTGTTATACGGCTCTCCACGCAGTCGGCACGCCCGATTGCGTTCCTGCCACCAATATCATTAAGCTTCTCAATGAGTTTACCCGGCGTAAGCTTCTTACCGTCTATCGCTACGGGGTCGCCCGCCACAAAATCAATATCAATAAAGGTCGCCCTGTTCGGAGCCTTCTCTGGAGGCACGCTCATTACATAGGTCGCCGCCGGAGGCTCTTTCTCCAGATCCTCAATACTGCCGCCCTCAAAACTTATATGAAAAAGATTACGGTCGATACTATATGGCTTCTTTCTACTGGCCGTAACATCAATGCCGTGCTTCTTTGCGTACTGCAAAAGATCCTTCCTACCCTTCAGGTCCCAGATCCGCCACGGTGCGATGACCGAGATATGCGGGTCGATTGCATAGTAAGCGAGCTCGAAACGGACCTGATCATTCCCCTTACCCGTAGCACCGTGAGAGACCGCGTCGGCCCCTGTATCGGCGACGACCTCCATATGGGCCTTTGCTATAAGCGGCCTTGCAATGGCAGTACCGAGCAGGTACGTCCCCTCATATACAGCACTGGCCCTGAGCATAGGAAAGACAAAGTCACGTGCAAATTCTTCTCTAAGGTCCTTTACAACGGCCTTTACCGCGCCGCTCTTGATGGCCTTCTTCTTTATCGGCTTTACCTCGTCGCCTTGGCCAACATCGGCTATAAAGGCCACGACCTCACAGCCGTAGGTCTCTTTGAGCCAGTTTATTATTATCGAGGTATCAAGACCGCCGGAGTACGCCAGCACTACTTTTTTTACTTCTTCTGTCATATCTTATCCTTCCTTTTTATAATCTTTTAAATCACCTCGGCCACCGGGTAAGTCTAAGACCTACCGGGGTAAGACGATGCGATAAAAACCAAATAAAGACTTCTAATTATTTTAAAAGACGCTCCAGAACCGCCTTCTGCACATGCAATCTATTTTCGGCCTGCTGCCAGACCGCTGAATGCGGCCCTTCTATGGCCTCGTCGGTTATCTCCTCGCCCCTGTGTGCCGGCAGGCAATGCAGAACCATCGCGTCTTTTTTAGCCAACTTCAGGGTATCTGCATTTATCTGATAACCGGCAAAGACCTTTATACGTTCGGCGCGTTCTTCTTCCTGCCCCATGCTCGCCCAGACATCGGTATTCAGGACATCAGCTCCCTTAACCGCCTCCGCGACACTGACGCAGATCTTTACATTAGCACCTTTTTCCATTGCCCAGGCCAGAACATCTTCATCCGGGCAATATTTGTCCGGACACGCCACAGACAACTCAAAGCCGAGTATGGCAGCGGCCTCGATCCAGGAATTAGCCATGTTATTACCATCCCCGATCCAGGCGACCTTCAGCCCTTCAAGCCCGCCCTTACGCTCGGTTATCGTCATTACATCGGCAAGCACCTGACAGGGGTGATGCATATCGGTAAGGCCATTTATAACCGGCACGCTTGAGTACTCGGCGAACTCTTCGATTATTTCATGGCCAAAGGTCCTTATCATCACGCCGTCTACGTAGCCGGACATGACACGCGCCGTATCCTTAATCGGCTCGCCGCGCCCGATCTGGGTGGAAGTAGAGCTTAGGAAGATCGTATGCCCACCCAACTGATACATAGCGCTCTCAAAAGAGACGCGCGTACGCGTTGAAGGCTTCTCAAAGATCAGCCCCAGCACCTTACCCTCAAGTGGGGTATACGGAATACCGCGCTTTAAGCGGTCTTTAGTACGTATCCCGCTCGTTATCAACTCAAATATTTCAGATGCGCTAAAATCGGAAATCTTCAGTAGATCCATCAACAATGCTCCTTAAAGCCGACAATATCAAGACAACACAAATACTATGGTGAAGCCAAATTTTATACCATATTAGGATAATTTATTCAATGAAAGGATAAACTATAACCCGTCTTAGACGGCCTGAAGGGTTGCCCCACAAAGGACTAAAAACACCTATATATGTAGGGCAAGGCACGGGCCTTGCTGGCACAGCCTAACTATTTAACACCCGATTAGCCTCCAACACCATTTCTACCGCCTCTTTCAGGTTTTCACGAGCCTCATCCAAGGTCTCGCCCTGAGTATTCGCCCCTGGCAACTCTTCGACATAACCTACCCACCAGCCTTCTTGCTTCTCAAATACTGCTGTAAAGTGATTCTCCATAAGATGCCTCCTTTAGACTTAGAGCATCCCCTCTTTACGTGCCTTATCCTTAACAAAATTAACAAAGGCCGAACAGGTTACCAACATATACTTAGCCTCGGCAAAGCCAATGTCTTTTTCCTCAAGTATAGAATGCCTGATGCCATCTTCATCACTCGTATAACCGTATAACTTTAGAAACCCTTCCTTAAGTGAAGGATGAAGGTGCATATTGTCAGATAACTTTTTCAGTGCCTTGCTCAACCCCTTTGCCTTTTCACCCGTCAAAAGGCAGCATATAGCCTCTACAGCACTTATAGATTCCTTTATTGAGTTTTCATAATCGGGTTCCGGTTTTTTTCCCAACAAATGAAGTGCCTTATTTATATGCTTACTAACCCCATCAAGACCGGAAGAAGACTCGGAAGCAGCCTCACGGACTGACTCAACCTCTTGCTTGTCGGTTATGCGAACGATCTCGCCTCTAACAACTCTGTAGCCGGAAAGCTCTCTTTCTAAAATACCGTTAAGAAAACCTTCAAACCGATCTTCACCAGTTAACCTTTCAATATTTCGTACAATATACTCGATCAAGTTATAGACTTCAAACCACGAAGCTTTAAAAAATTTATCTCTAATGATTTCACAACATTGATTATCGTAGGCCGGCATCTTATCAATCGGACATTTATAGTAATGGAACAATAAAAGCCCAAGCAGTTTTTTCCATCGCATTTCAAATATCTGAGTCAATAAATTCCACAAAGAATTGCGCAGGTCATCATTCATAGACTCGACTTGCAGTTCAGTCGGAGGTGTTGTTATACCCATTCTGTCGGAAAACTTTGCCATTGACCCTACCCCTCCAGGTGCCCTACATAGACCGTAACGGCCTCGCCGCCGAGCGTGACGCTATCGCCGCTGAGCGCAACATTTACGTAACCGCCCCGCTCGGATGCCTGATACCCGGTCATTTCTGTTTTGCCGAGCTTGCCACCCCAGTAGCCCACCAGCGTGCAATACGCAGAGCCGGTAACAGGGTCTTCGTCTATGCCCGCAGAAGGGGCAAAGAAACGCGATACAAAATCATAACCACTACCAGGATTATCTGCCTTGGCCGTTACGATAAAACCCCTTGGTTGAAAGCCGTCCGAGGCAACTGGTATCTTCTTCAAGGCCGTTATATCCGGCGATAATGACCTGACTTTTTCCTCACTACCAACCTCTATCAGGTAGTCGTCACGCCCCCTGCCAACATATAAGGGCACTGCGCCAAGCATCTGTATAATATCATCAGGCGGCGCGGCCTCGGTAACGGGGTCGGCAGGGAACTCCAGTTCTATCAGGCCGTTTTTTTTACAGGCAGCAAGAAGGCCTGACCTCGTTTGGAAGTTTATATCACTACCGCTCTCCGCATACCCCCTCTCCCAGAGGATATGGGCCGAGGCCAAGGTTGCGTGACCGCAGAGCGTGACCTCTACCATCGGCGTAAACCAACGCAGACTATACTGATTACAAGAGCCAGAACAATGGCCAGTCTCTTTCTGCGACAACTTAGTTAAAAAAGCCGTCTCCGAGAGGTTCATCTCGGAGGCGACTGACTGCATCCAGGCGTCTGTAAAGAGGCCTTCTTCAGCATCACTTGGCAAAAGACAGACCGCAGCAGGATTGCCCTTAGATGGCTTATCAGTAAAGGCGTCAATCAGAAAGAACTCTACAGAAGGCCTCATTTTTATTAACTTGTCTCTGGCGATTTATATTCGTCAAGGACGGGTCTGAGTATCCCTATCATCTCATCGACATCGGCCTCTGTGATAATAAGTGGCGGCAAAAACCGCAAGACCGTCTCGGCGGCGCAGTTTATTATGAGGCCTTTTTCGAGGCACTCACTAACTATATCAGCACCCTTTATCGTCATCGCCATCCCCATGATAAGCCCCTTACCACGCACCTCGGTTATAAAATCATAGTCGGCCTTTAATTCATTTAATTTACCCGTAAGATACTCGCCGACCTTTACGCAATTTTCCAGAACGCCGTCTTCCAAAATCGTCCGCACAGCAGCTACCCCTGCTGCGCTCGATAAGAAATTACCGCCAAAGGTCGAGCCGTGCGAACCCGGACCGAAGGTAGCTGCGACCTCTTCTGTAGCAAGCATCGCACCAATCGGCACACCACCGGCCAGCCCCTTGGCAAGCGTCATAACATCTGGCTCGATACCGTAATGTTCATACGCAAACAACTTACCGGTCCGCCCTGCTCCGGTCTGGACCTCATCGAAGATAAGCAAGACCCCCTTCTCATCACAAAGGGCACGTAGCTCCATCATATATTCAACGGGCGGCATATTAACGCCGCCTTCTCCCTGGATCGGCTCGATAAGAACAGCAGCCGTCGTCTCTCCAATGGCCTCTCGCACGGCATCTACGCTGCCAAAGGGAACGTAGACAAACTTCTCAAGGAGCGGCTTAAAGCCTTTGTGCACCTTGTCCTGACCGGTTGCCGCCATCGCAGCCATAGTGCGTCCGTGAAAGCTCTGCTCCATCGAAATGATCTGAAAACGCTCCTGCCCCTTGTCGCTAAAAAACTTCCGCACAAGCTTAATGGCTGCCTCATTGGCCTCGGCCCCAGAGTTACAGAAAAAGACCCTATCTGCGAAAGAATTATCTACAAGCAACTCGGCCAGCTCGGCCTGCGGCCCTATATGAAAAAGATTTGAGGTATGGATCAGGTTATCGGCCTGCTGCTTTATCGCCTCGACGATGCGCGGATGGCTATGGCCGAGGTTACAGACCGCTATGCCTGCGAGAAAGTCCAGATATTCCTCACCGTCTGCATCGGTGAGCCTTGCGCCAGCCCCCTTTACAAATGCCACGGGATAACGCCCGTATGTCTTTGTTACGTATTTTTCGGTCTGTTCTATCGTCTCTTTATTACCCATTACCAAGTCCTTTGTTTTAAAATTTATATTTTTCCGGCCGAGACTACTCGCTCGATCCCTGAATAATCCTTCCTTACCCTTACGTCAACAAAAGCTCCGCTCTCCCTTAATATCTCAGCTACAAGCTCGCCCTGATCAAAGCCGACCTCCAGCATAAGCCTTCCACCCGACTTTAAAAAAACAGGCGCGTCAGCTACAATCCTACTTATAATAACAAGACCATCCGCGCCGCCATCAAGAGCCGCACGAGGTTCATGGGCTACAACCTCTTTCTGCAAAACACCAATATCGCCCTCTGGTATATATGGCGGATTAGAAACTATAATATCAAAACGTCCTCTTAGACTCAGGTCAGAGATGGCCTCGAAAAGATCGCCTATAAAAAACTCTACCCGCTCCTGATCATTAAAAGCTGCATTCTCTCTGGCGAGGATAACTGCGTTCTTTGAAATATCCGTACCATAGACCCGGGCTCGAGGATAGTCCTTTGCGATACTTACAGCAACACAACCACTCCCAGTACACAGGTCCAGAACCAACGGGCTCTCGACATCCCGAGCCCGCATAAAGACGAGCGCTTCTTCAACCAATAGCTCTGTCTCGGGCCTTGGTATAAGAACCGCCGGTGCGACCTTAAAGGGCATACTCCAGAACTCACACTCGCCAAATATATAATATAAAGGCTCACGATGTCCTCTGCGCTCGACCCAGCCCTTTAGCTGCGCAAACTGCTCGCTACTAACCGGCTCTTCTCGCATAGCAAGGAGCTTACCCACCGGCACTCCCAAAAGCTCAGAGCCCATAAGCTCACTCTCGCGCCGAGCCTCTTCAATACCTACGCGCAGGAGCGCATCTGTAACCCAGGCCATAACCTCGCCAAGGTTTCTCTTGACCGGGCTTACTGCCCGCAAGCCGCCTGTTTGCAAACCGCCTTTTTTTCCTTTTCCAAGATCCATATAAATAGACTATCCCTTTTTTATCGCAGCCTTATTATCACTCGCCTTACGTATAACAGTACCAATGCCCAAGTCAGTAAAGACCTCCAGCAGCACTGCATGCTCTATCCTGCCATCTATGATATGCGCCGAGGTTACCCCGCTTGCCACTGCATCTATGCAACAATTAAGTTTAGGTATCATCCCGCCCCTGGCGACCTTACTTTTTATAACACCACGCACACCGGCCAGACTAAGGACAGATAAAAGTTTTTTATCTTTATCAAGAACACCCTTAACATCGGTGAGCATCACAAGCTTCTCGGCCCCTAAGGCCGCAGCGATCTTACCGGCTGCCAGATCGGCATTTACGTTATAGCTTTTCCCCAACTTATCGCATCCAATCGGTGCTATAACAGGGATAAAGCCGTTATCCTCTAACGTACGGATAACCTTGGGGTTAATCTGCTCTACGTCTCCGGCATGACCAAAATCAGTACCACGCGCACGAATCTTCTTGGCCCTGATAAGCTCCCCGTCCTTACCGCTTATGCCAACGGCCTTACCACCAAAGTTATTTATCATCCCGACGATCTCTTTATTGACCTTGCCACCTAAAACCATTTCTACGACATCCATGGTATCTGAGTCAGTAACACGTATACCATCTACAAACTCAGATTCTTTATCAAGCCGTTCCAGAAGCTTGCCTATCTGCGGGCCTCCACCGTGGACGATCACCGGGTTTAGACCGACGTACTTCATCAGCACAACGTCACGTGCAAAGCTCTGCTTAAGCTCGTCCTCTACCATCGCCGCACCGCCGTATTTTATGACGACCGTCGTACCACTAAATTCCTTTATATACGGCAGGGCCTCGAATAATGTCTTTATCTTTTCAATCTGTTTCTTCATCTTTTTCCTTCTCCGGCGTTGACTTTGGCTCCGGCTTTGGTTTGCCGAGCCCTCATGCCGTAAGCTGCGACCTGACTATAAAATATAGCGAGAAAGATCCTCGTCCTTTATAATATCACCGAGCCTCTCCTTTACGTAATCACTATCAACAATAACCTCTTTATCCTGCATATCCGGGGCCTCAAAGGATATCTCCTCAAAGACCCGCTCCATTACGGTATGAAGCCTTCTGGCCCCGATATTCTCCATATTCTCATTTGCTATAGCAGCAATTGAGGCGATCTCCTTTACGGCATCTTCTCTAAAGTCCATTGTAAGCCCCTCGGTCTCAAGAAGAGCCTTATATTGCTTGGTAAGCGCATTTTTAGGCTCGCTCAGGATGCGATAAAAATCATCCTCTGTAAGGGCCTCTAGCTCTACCCTTATCGGAAAACGGCCCTGAAACTCAGGTATCAGATCCGAAGGCTTTGCCACATGAAAGGCCCCTGAGGCGATAAAGAGTATATGGTCGGTCTTTACCATCCCGTACTTTGTATTAACGGTCGAGCCCTCTACAATCGGCAAAAGATCACGCTGCACGCCCTCGCGTGATACGTCTGCGCTGCTGCCGCCTGTCTGCCGCCCTGTTATCTTATCTATCTCATCGATAAAGACAATGCCGGACTGCTCAACACGCTCAACGGCCTCTTTCTTTACCCTATCCATATCCACGAGCTTTCCGGCCTCTTCCTGCGTTAGCATCTCAAAGGCCTCCGGGATCTTGACCTTACGCCTGCCCTTCTTCTTCGGGAACAAACCAGAGAACATATCCTTCATATTCGAGCCCATATCCTCTGAGCCAAGCCCTGAGCCAACAAAGATATCCATAACAGGCGGGGCCTGCTCTGCCTGATCGACCTCTATGGTACGGTCATCAAGCTTGCCTTCACGCAATAACTTACGAAGCTTATCTCTGGTAGACTTCTGTAGCTCACGCTCTTTGCCGAGCCTCTCTTCACTCATCCCGCCGATGCCGTCTTCAGGGTTTGTCCCTGCGGCATAAGTAGGGGCAGTGACAGAGGGAAGCAGGCAATCAAGGACCCTTTCCTCTGCTGCTGCACGAGCCTTTATCTGTACGACCTTCATCTCCTCGTCCTTTACCATCTTTACCGATAGCTCAGTAATGTCACGGACAATACTCTCGACGTCTCTGCCAACGTAGCCGACCTCTGTGAATTTGCTGGCCTCTACCTTTAAAAACGGTGCCTGCGCCAGACGCGCAAGCCTGCGAGATATCTCGGTCTTGCCGACACCGGTTGGGCCAATCATTATGATATTTTTAGGTGCTATCTCGTCGCGCAGATCTCCAGCTACCTGCTGGCGACGCCACCTGTTGCGAAGTGCTATGGCCACGGCCTTTTTGGCGGCGGCCTGACCTATAATGTACTTATCGAGCTCAGAGACTATCTCTCTGGGGGTAAAACTTTTCATATAAAAAACCTCCTAAACACCTTATAGTTCTTCAACACTAATATAATCATTTGTATATATGCAGACCTCTGCGGCTATCTTCAGCGACTCTACGGCAACCTCTTTTGCACTAAGGCTTGAGTGCCTCATAAGGGCCTTTGCCGCCGAGGCCGCAAATGTACCCCCCGAACCAATAGCTGCGATCCCTTCCTCCGGCTCGATGACGTCGCCGTTGCCGGATAATAAAAAACTATGCTCTTTATCTACGATTATAAGCAAGGCCTCAAGCTTGCGCAGGATCTTATCGGTACGCCAGTCCTTGGCAAGCTCCACGGCAGCCCTTGTAATATTACCGCCATACTGCTCAAGCTTAGCGTCAAACTTATCATAGAGCGTTAGTGCGTCTGCGGTAGAGCCCGCAAAACCAGCCAGCACATCGCCACCGCGCATCCTTCTGATCTTAACCGCAGTTCCCTTCATAACGGTATTGCCTAGAGATATCTGCCCGTCCCCTGCGATAGCTACCTTACCGTCCTTTCTTACCGCAAGTATCGTCGTACCTATAAATTTTATCGACTCCATCTATATCACCTTCTCATTAATAAGACTCGCGCCCAGAGGGGCTCATGCCCGAATGGGCTCGCGCCCGTTGATTAATACCTACTTGTCTTCAACCTCATTAACCTCTATCTCGCTAATCTCAACTACCCTGATCTCGGCACGAGGATGCGCCTTATCGTAGACCTCCATGAGCCTATCCATCGAGACGCTTGTATATCGCTGCGTCGTAGAAAGACTTGCATGGCCAAGCATCTCCTGGATAACGCGCAGATCCAGCCCCCTATCGAGCAGATGCGTAGCAAAACTGTGCCTTAACGAATGCGGCGTCGGGTCCTTGGCTATCCCACTGGCCTTTGTATACTTCTTTACTATCCTCTGCACGGTACGCTGCGTTATAGACCCGAAGCCTCGCCCTTGAAAAAGCATCCCGCTGGTCTCGCCAGTTCTGCCATGGATCTTCAGATAATCCCTAATCGCAGAGGCCGCGATCTTACCTATAATACAGAGCCTTTCCTTACCGCCCTTACCAGTAACTTTAACAGAGCCTTCTCGCAGATCCACAAGACTCATATCAATACCGACAAGCTCGCTAACCCTCATCCCGGAGGAATATAAAAGCTCCAGCACGGCCTTGTCACGAAGGATCATCTGCAAAAGCTTTTTGTCGATCTTAGCGGGCTTCTTAGGCTTTGCCGGCTGCCTCTTAACATGCCCACCGCCTCGCTTACCAGGGGCCTCGACCAGAGCCACGGCCTCCTCAACGGTCAAGACCGTTGGCAGCGCCCGACCGACCTTCGGTGCGCTCAAGAGCTCTGCCGGGTTTTTTGCATTAACCTCAATACGCTGAAGATACTTAAAAAAACTCTTTATCGCAGATAACTTTCTTGCGATAGTCGTCTTACCGCAATCACTAAAAAGCCCTGCCATATAGGCCGAAATATCTTGCTCTTTAATACGCGCTAGATCAAGATCTGATTCCTGCAAAAGGCCACGCGCCGTTAAAAACTCTTCAAACAGTCCTAAATCTCGCTTATAAGCAAGCCTCGTATTTATAGAGGCCCCGCGCTCCAGGTCAAGATACTGCATGAATTGCTGTATATAGCCCTTCATAATCACCTCTTAACCTCCCCGCTCACGCCCTACTTTATGCCGCTACCGATCCTTCCTAAGCGCACACCGCCGCCGTTATTATTCCATGAGAAATATATTATAAAGGCCTTACCCTTTATCTCGTTTATACTGACCGGGCCCCAGAAACGGCTATCAAAGCTACGGTCGCGGTTATCGCCCATGACAAAGACCTTACCCTCAGGCACGGTATAAGGACCAAAATTATCGGCCATCTCGGCACGCCCACCCTGACTACCTTTAAATACCCCGACCTTATCTTCCCACGGCTTACCATTTATAAATATCTTGGTATCCTTCACCTCGACCTTATCGCCCGATATGCCGATAACCCGCTTTATATAATCCTTTTCCCTATCACCAGGGAAACGAAAAACAATAACATCGCCACGCTTTACGCTACCCCAGATAGGCCTCAGCTGCGTCTCGAAAAACGGAATACTCAGTCCCTTTATCTTTATCATCGCAGGCCTTGGCACCTGGATGCCATAGGCAAACTTACTAACTAAGATATGATCACCAATCAGGAGCGTATCCTCCATCGAGCTCGATGGTATCTTAAATGCCTGCACGCCAAAGGCACGAATAACAAGGGCCAGTACGAGCGCGATTATTATCGCCTCGATGGTCTCCCGTACAGGCTTTTTTTTCTTCTTTACGGCTTTGCCGCCCGAAGCGTAACTCGCAGCGACCTCTGCCTGTTCTTTCTTCTTAGACCTCTTTCCCATCTACTTTCCACCTTATTATTTATTAAACTAAGTTGCCGCACTTTAAAATAGTCTTGAACTGGAAAACAAAACGACGCTAACTACCATAAATAAAATGCCTACCCCAAACATTCCAATCTGACACCAAAAAAAATCCAAGTTCTTTCGCCTAGCTTTTTACTTTTTTCTCTTGCCGTTTTGAGTTCTTCTTCCGTGGTAAACTTCTTACATTCACGTGCAATCTTTGTGGTTAATCTGAAATCTCGAAGACGATTTACAACACACCAGATACCCGCTCCTACGGACAAAAGTAATATTACTAACGATACAAAAAAATATAATTCCCGTAACACTTAAAATAAAAATCTGGGTTTAACAGCAGAGTAATACCAAAGCCAAGACTAGCTACACTACCCCCCATATCAAGTTAATCACATAACCTAACTGTTCAATGGTTATACGCTGCCATCTAACAAAATTATCATTTTCTAACTTATTGTCTCATCCATAGCAAGTACACGGCCTTTAGCTCAAATTTAAAGCCTCATAACATACACGTACAGCATAACTACAAAACCTGTCATCCTGAACTTGTTTCAGGGTCTGCCTTTTTCTAAAACCCACATTCAAGGTCGAAGTGCAACAGAGGCGGAAGCGACCTCAAGCGGTGTTTTGTAGCCCAGACACTTTCTGGGCCTGTTGTTGATCAGTGATTCTACCCTTGCCACCTGCTCGTCCGTTATTTTAGCGAAGTC
>JAJRSM010000055.1 GCA_024278765.1 Deltaproteobacteria bacterium
AACCGAAGATTGGATAACTGAATACAACGAAGAGAGGCCT
Source organism: Deltaproteobacteria bacterium (assembly GCA_024278765.1). GTDB lineage: Bacteria > Desulfobacterota > GWC2-55-46 > GWC2-55-46 > DRQE01 > JAJRSM01. Next base: position 41 of record JAJRSM010000055.1, read on the forward strand.
CACGAATCGCTTGGAAACTTGACTCCGGCAGAGTACCTGTCCAAACACTTAAAACAGGAAAACTCTAATTTAGACTGGCACTAAATAAGGGAGGTTTACATAAGGAGTCAACCCTAATAGTCGATTACGATAAGATCGATATGGAGATTGCGATATAGCTAATTAGATAGTGGAGAAGGTATTTAAAGATAAAGAGGCATAAGGAATGACAAGAGAAGCTCAAAAAAACACTGAACTGAAACATCTTGAATTTTTTGAAAGTTTATTGCCGGAATTTCCCGAAGGTGAGGTTAAACCAAGAGATAACCCAGACTTTCAAGTAGTTGCTACTGAAGGTGTTATAGGTATTGAGCATAGTCTGGTGCACAAAAAGCAACAAGACAATAGTGAAAATAAAAGCAAGGAAATATTGCCTCAGGCCTATGAGAGTGCTCAGAATAAAGTTGTATCAATGGCAAGAAAGATAGCTGAAGAAAAAAATCTTCCCAGTACTTGGGTGGAGATTTTCTTTGAAGAAGAAACAAAGCCTAACAATGAAGGCTGTAAAAAGCTTGCGCAAGATATTGCCAAAGTAATTGAAGAAAATATACGTTCAAAAAAATGTATACAGCTAGATAAAAGCTTTGATATAAACGAAGAATATTTACCTGAAGGGGTGTGGTTTATAAAATTTCATTTTCGCGGTGATGGCGAGGTGAATTTTTGGTGTGCTGGTCATAATGCTGGATGGGTTATGGCGTCTGCAATAGAATCAATACAGAAGGGTATTGATAGAAAAGCAGAAAAATATTCTAAGTATATAGAAAATTTAGAAAATTGTTCAGAGTGCTGGCTTTTATTGGTTGCAGGTAGTAACGTATCCAGTTTTATAAATCCCGATCAAAGAAGCCTTGATCATGTCTATTGCTCCCCGTTTGATAAAACTTTTTTTATGGATTTTTTAGGATCGAAGTTTCATAAATTAAAGACAAGATGGTCTTGACGATAAGTAACTTACTTCACAACCCTCGTCCCAGCACGACCTTCCATTGCCTCTTCTATTAGTTCGGGGGTGGTGATGATGACCGAGGCGTTTTTGTTTTTGCTACCCTCGACAAATTCGACGGCGGCCTCGATCTTTGGGCGCATGCTGCCGGCCTTGAAGTGGTCTTCAGCCAGATAGCCGTGCGCTTCCTTTACAGTCATTTTATTTATTGCCTTTTGCCGGCCCTTACCAAAGTCCAGATATGCGCATTCTATCTGCGTCAGATTTATAAAGAGCTCTGCACCGAGCTGAGTCGCAAGTGTGGCCGTTGAGAAGTCCTTGTCGATTACTGCGTCAATGCCAGCGAGCGTACCGTCCGGGTCTTCTGTGACAGGTACTCCGCCGCCACCTGCCGCAATGACTATTACGTTGTTTTTAATAAGTGTCTTTATAATATCTGCTTCGATTATCTTGACTGGCCTTGGCGAGGCGACGTTCCTGCGCCAGCCGCGCCCACTGTCTTCCAGCATTACCCAGTTTTTCTCTAGTGTTAATCTTTCAGACTGTTCTTTTGTATAGAAAGGGCCGATGGGTTTTGTAGGGTCTTTAAAGGCCGGGTCTTTGGCATCGACGACGACCTGAGTGACGATGGTTACAGCGTCTTTTATGTTGTGTGTTTTTACGAATTCATTGTGTAGGGCCTGCTGGATCATAAAGCCTAGCCCGCCTTCGCTATCGGCATCACAGATATAAAGCGGCATAGGCGGGATCTCGCCGCCTGCCGCTTCGTTTCTAATCAGGATGTTACCAACAACCGGGCCGTTGCCGTGCGTAATGATGATTCGGTGGCCCTGGTCAACCAGGCTTGCTATGTAGCGGCAGGCAAGTTCTGTGTTTCTAAATTGTTCATCTATCGTACCGCTCTCTTCGCGCCTTATTATTACGTTGCCGCCGAGAGAGACGATTATGGTCTTTGGTTTTTTCGTGCCTGCCTTCGCCATGTTAGCCTCCTTTATTCGAGGTTATCTATATAGTCTTCGGCTATGAACGCTGCTGTCGCGCCGTCTCCTACAGCGGTTGATACCTGCAGGAGCGGGGTGTTACGGCAGTCTCCTGCTACGAATATTCCCGGTACTGAGGTCTCCATTTTGGGGTTTGCAATGATAAAACGCTGTTCGTCTTTTTCTACATCTACGAAGTTGGTCGTCGGGTTGATTCCGACAAAGATGAATGCACCGTGAACGTCGAGTGTGGTAACTTCTTCAGTTTTAAGGTTCTTGATTATTGCGTGGTCAACGCCACCTTCGCCTGTGATCTCCAAAAGGACGTGACTCCAGAGGATTTCTATCTTATCGGAGTTGATTGCTTTTTCCTGTAGGATCTTTTCGGCTCGCAGTTGGTCGCGGCGATGGACCAGATATACCTTGTCGGCGATCTTTGAGAGATAGACGGCCTCTTTTACTGCGGTATCTCCGCCGCCTATGACGACTACGACCCTGTTTCTAAAGAACGGCCCGTCACAGGTGGCGCAGTATGATACACCCTTACCGGTAAATTCTTTCTCTCCGGGTACGCCCAAGGGCCTTGGCTTTGCGCCGGTAGCGACGATTACGGCTTTGGTGCGGTACTCGCCTTCGGTTGTCTTGACGACCTTTATCTCGCCGTCTGTTGTTATGCTCTCTACGCCTTCTATCTTTATTTCCAGATCAAGGCCACGCGCGTGTTCTTCAAATTTTGCCATCAGGTCCATCCCGCTAATCGACGGGAAGCCCGGGTAGTTCTCTATTACATCGCTCAGTGCGATTTGCCCCCCTATTAACTCACGTTCAAGTAAAATGACCTTGAGTCGTGCCCTCTGTGCGTAGATTCCTGCTGTAAGTCCTGCGGGGCCACCGCCGACTATAATAAGATCGTACATAGATATAATGCCTCCTGTGGATTTAGATGATTTCTAGTTTAGCCGCGCCAAAAGGCCGGGATAAATAGTATAAGTAATGTATATATCTCCAGCCGCCCGAGGATCATATTTATTATCAAGACCCACTTGGCAAAGTCGTGCAGCTCGGCAAAATTTGCCATAGGCCCGGTTGCTCCGAGTGCGGGGCCTATATTGCCAAGGCTTGCCGCAGCTGATGAAATCGCGGTTACAAGGTCCATCCCTGTCATCGTCAGCAGTAGCGCGGAGACGACAAAGACCAGAAAAAATACTACGGTATACCCGGCCACACCTTTTACGATCTCAGGGGAGAGAACGCGTCCGTTAAGCTTTACAGGTGCTACTGCGTGCGGGTGGATAAGCCTGTAGAGTTCCTTATAGATGAACTTAAATAATACCAGAATTCTAACGGATTTGATAGCACCTGTCGTAGATCCTGCGCAGCCGCCTACGAACATTAAAATAAGCAGTATAAGTTGGGAAAATGCCGGCCATCGCGCGTAGTCAACCGAGGAGTAGCCGGTAGTGGTGGTAATCGATGTGACCTGAAAGGCCGAGTCTCTGATGATTGATCCGGAGCCAACGTAGCCCGTGACCTTCAGGTTAATGGCGATCAGGACTGTAGAGGCCAAGAGGATAAAGAAAAAGAAGCGAAACTCTTCGCTTTTTAAATAAGACTTAATCCCTTTTTTATAAAAGTCGTAGTGTAGGTTAAAGCTTGTCGCCCCGACAAACATGAAGATTATAATGAGCCATTCCATCAGTGCGTTGTTGTAGTAGGCCATGCTTGTGTTCTGATTTGAAAATCCGCCGGTTGAAATACTGCCCACGGCATGGACAAAGGCATCAAAGAGCCCCATCCCTGAGATCAAAAGTAAGACCATCATCACAAAAGACAGGAAGAGATAGACCTTAACGAGGATTTTAGCCATGTCTTTGATTCTGGGGACGAACTTATCGCCGGTGATGCTTGAGGCCTCGGCCTTATAGAGCTGCATGCCTCCGATACCCAAGAGCGGCAATATCGCGACGCTAAAGAGGACGATTCCTATTCCGCCCAGCCAATGCGTCATCGAACGCCAAAAGAGAATGCCGTGCGGCAGGTTGTCTATCTGTGTTAATACTGAGGCACCTGTCGTGGTAATCCCCGAGCTTGCCTCAAAGACGGCATCGGTCAGCGAGGGAAGCACGCCTGAGATGTAGTAGGGCAGGGCACTGAAAAAGACGCGCATAGCCACGAGGCAGCGACCACGATAAAGCCTTCGCGGTGGCTTATCTCTATATCTTTTGTCCTGAATACCATGTATAGAAAAAGACCGACCGCAGCGGTAATGGCAACCGAGATGACAAAGGTCTTTGTATCGCCGTCATTAAAGAACAACGAGACGCAGAGTGGCGCTAACATGGCTATGGCTACTACCATGTTTATTACACCCATAATCTGTAAGATCGCGCGTGGTCTCATCTAGACTCCGTACTGTATTGACTTTAAATTGATAAAGGCTGCCTATTTAGAAGAACTCGGGCTTTACCATCAGCAGCTTCTCTACCTGTGGAATGGTCTTTGGAAGGGTGAAGATGACGACTTTATCTCCGGCCTCGATTGTAGTCTCGCCGGTTGGCAGTATGACCTCTTCGCCTTTAACTACCGCGCCGATTATAGCACCCATTGGGAACTTAATATTCTTTATCGGTATACCTACGATATCAGATGTCTCCATGGCTATTGTCTCCATCGCCTCGACGCGTTCTTCCATCAGTGTCTTTACCGCCAGGACCTTGCCCTTGCGTATGAACTGTAGGATATCACTGACCGAGGCGAGCCTCGGGGAGACGGCAACGTCTACGCCGATGGTCGAGACCATCGAGAGGTACTCGGGTTTGTCGATGAGTGCTACGCTTCTGTGCGCGCCGAGTCTTTTCGATAGCAGAGAGGTCAGAATGTTGGCCTCTTCGTCATTGGTTACGGCTATGAAGGTATCCAGATCGTGTATGTTTTCTTCTTTTAAGAGGCTCTGGTCCGTGCCGTCTCCGGAGATTACGATTGCCTTGTCTAGTTTTTCTGCAAGGAACTCGCAACGCGCTTCGTTTTTTTCTATTATTTTTATCAGATGCCCTTTGCCTTCCAACGCCTCGGCCAGAAAGAAGCCGACATCACCGCCACCAATAATCATTATCTTGTGTGCGGTTTTTTCATTTGCGATATTGTTAAATAATCTGGGTATGGACGAGGCCTCGCGCGAGTGGGCAATAGTGAAGATAAGGTCTCCGGCCTCAAGTACGGTCTTGCCCTGCGGGATTATGGTCTGGCTACCACGGTATATGGCGATGATGATGACATTGCCGTTGACGAAAAACGCCCCTAGCTCACGTGCTTTTTTACCGGCAAGCTCGGAGTCGGGTGATAGCTTAACGCCGACAAGTTTTAGCTTGCCATCGATAAAGTCCATGACATCGATGGCCCCGGGGGTGTCGAGAATCTTTAGTATTCTATCGGCGGCGACCTTTTCCGGGTTGATGATAAAGTCCAGGTCCAGATAATCACGCTCGAATATCTCTGTGTAGTTAAGGTAGTCCGGGTTGCGTATGCGAGCGATCTTCTTTGGTACTCGCGACTGCGTCTCGGCGATCAGACAGGCGACCATGTTGACCTCATCGCTATTGGTAACGGCTATGACCATCTCTGCCTGCTCTATTCCTGCGCGCGCGAGGACCTCCGGGCTTGAGCCGCTGCCCTGGATAAGCTGGACATCAAGGCTCTCTTGCAGCTCTTTTATTATGCGCTCGTCTTTCTCTATAACGACTATGTCTTGGCCTTCGTCGGAGAATTTTTTGGCGATAGTGCGTCCTACAACGCCTGCGCCGATTATAATTATCTTCATCTCTTCCTCTGCTTGGAGTTGGTAGAGAGCATGGACCTTACTGTTTTAAGGTTTGTCTGGTCCGTACCCTCGTCGTTTTCCGGGGTTTCTAGTATTAGAGGTATACCTATAATCTTCGGATGATTAAGGAATGCCCTTAAACTTTCTTTACCGATTTTGCCCTTGCCTATATGCTCGTGACGATCTACCTTTGAGCCAAACTCACCCTTTGAGTCGTTTAGATGGATAAGCTTTAGGTGCTTAAGGCCTATCTGCGCCTCTATCGTAGCGGGCAGGGGAGAGGCCTTTGATTTTTCATCGCTTTTTTCACCGCTGCCTTCAAATGAATAGCCTTTTGCAAAGCCGTGGCAAGTATCAAAACAGAGCCCGATATTAAGCTGCGTGGCTGATTCTATAATATCTTTGATGTCGGATAGTTCGCGCCCTGTTTGCGTGCCGCCTCCGGCGGTATTCTCTATCAGTATCTGGACGTGGTCGCCTTTGGCCTTTTCGCGTGCTCGCTTAAAGGCCTTTGTAATGCGCGAGGCGGCGAACTCAATGCCGCGCCCTTGATGGCTGCCCGGATGTGTGACCATATAGTCTACGCCGAGTCTTTCACATAGCTCAAGCTCGAAGTCAAAGAGGGTACTTGATTTATCGTAGAGTTCATCGTCAGGGGTAGAGAGATTTATAAGGTATGAGGTATGGACGACTACCGGCCATAGTCCTGCCTGCTCTCGTTTCTCCCTGAAGCTTTCTATTACCTTGTCCTCAGGCATTTTTATCTTCCACATGCGCGGGCTGTGGCAGAAAAACTGCATAGTATCGCAGCCGGCACCTACTACGCGCTGGACGGATTTGTCGATCCCTCCTGCTATTGATGTGTGAAAACCTATAGGCATATTTGTTTGTTATTACCTGCTACAGATCGCATGGTCTCCTAGCCGTGTTTTTTCTTTAGCATCAGTGCTTTTCGTGCCTCAGTGGCCAGTGCGTTTGGTATGTTTTTACTCTTACCGATCTTTTCCAGGCTTTTTTTATCCAGACTTCTTACCAGCTTCATTGATATAGCAAGCGGGGTTTTCGGATTTGTGACAAGATTCTTCTTTATCTGAGAGCTTTTCATCCATTCCTTGCCTCTTGCAACTATTCGCAGCAGGTCCTCTGGTGTGCCATTTGAGGCCGTAAGTCTTATGACCTCTTCATCGGTTATCTTCGGGTTTTTAAGGACGCTGCTACTTACTATCTTGTTTGAGTCCTTTATCAAAAGCCCTCGTGCCTCGTTATTGCCCTTAAGCGCAAGCTTCATCTTATCGGCGACCGTCATTCGAGATACCATCTGGAAGAGGTTTTCCGGTTCGGCTTCTTCAATCTCGCCAAACTCTTCATTGGTGCTATCATCGGTATTATCTTCGTCTTCGTTGGTCTGATTTATCTCGTCTGTCGTCTTTGTCTCAGAGGCACCACCAGTTTCTTCGGTGTCTTCGGCTTTGGGCTCGCTCGCCTCTATTAAGCGCTCTAGCAGGTCTTCTAATACCTCCGGGTTGGCGGCAAGCGCGATTGCTATATCTTTTGAGTCTCGTAGCCGCTCGGTCTGTCCCGCTATGAGTTCAGCCAGAAATGCACTTGCACTCTCTGCCATTATCGCTACCGTATCGTTGCTTGTACATGGGTTTGCTATCAGGCGTTCCAGTACGATAGGGTTTTCTTTATAGACGCGGGCAATGGTATTTAGTATCGCCGGGTCTAATCTGGCCTCAATGGCCGAGATCAGCTCTATAGGTGGAAAGTTTTTGAGGGTTTTTATTGCCGCATGTTTCACCTCGGTATCGGTGTCACGTGTAAGTAGTATTACAGCCGTGAGTTTGTCGCCTGGGATAAGCTCAGCCTCGCCTCTGGCCGCGCAGAGACGAATCTCTAGCGAGGTTTTGGGTGATACCACTGCATGGATGTTTCGGTTGATCTTCATATTCCTCTATTTGCTGCGATCTAGTCTTTGTTCTTTTGTGCTTTTTTAGGCCCTTTGCTACTTAGTAGCGATGGCAGACGTCGTTTAAAGAATATACCCAGACGTTTGTTTAGTGGGTGGGCGCGACTGAGAAATGGCAAGAGGGCCTCTTCTTTTATGCCCATGGATATCAAGATGTCGTGCAGTCCTTTGTGCTCCGAGTCTATGCCGAGCCCTTTTTTAAAGACGGTTACAGCACCTTTTTTATTGCCCGATTCCAGATAGACGCGTCCGAGGTTAAGGTAGAAGTCGGCCCTTTCAAAGTCGATCTTTATGGCCTTTGTGCAGAGGGTGATGGCCTTGCCGATACGTCCCCATTGCAGAGCCGCACAGAGGCCATAGTAAGACATATATTCGGCATTTGTCTTATCCGCCGCGTGCGCACGTTCAAAGGACTTGGCGGCAAGCTCCATTTTGTCGCTACCCAGCTCCTCCGTGCCGAGCTGGAACTCTTCGGCAGGATCTTTTGTCACTGGGATGGGCGCAACTCCGGGTCTTGTCTGTCGCGAGGGTTTTGCCCTGTTCTGTTGTCTGCCAGTTGCTTTTACCGGCGGTTTATTTCGTGAATCACGCGTAGCCCCTTTAAGACCAGAAACTCGTCTGCCTCGTTTATTGTTCGAGCTTCTTTTGCTATCAGAGGGGCGTCGCCGCCTGTTGCTACTACCTTTGGACTCTTCAGACATGTTTTTTTCATCCTCTCGACTATTCCGTCTACCAGCCCTACGTAGCCGTAGTAAAGTCCGGCTCTGACGCAGTCTACGGTGTTTTTACCGGTTACTGATGGAGGTCTTGTTATATCTACCCTTGCTATACGCGCGGCCCTTGTAAAGAGCGCGTCCGAGGCAACCGATAACCCCGGGGCGATTGCGCCGCCTAGGTACTCGCCCTTTGCGCTTACGTGGTCAAAGGTTATTGCTGTGCCAAAGTCCACTACTATAAGTTCTCGTTGGTACAAAGACCATGCACCAACGCTACTTGCGATTCTATCCGCACCGACCTCTTTCGGGTTGTCGGTCAGTATTGCCATGCCCGTCTTTGTCCCCGGGCCAAGCTCCAGCGGGCGCGTGCCCAGGTAATGAACGAGAGCCTCGCTGAAGGTCTTGCTCAGAGACGGGACAACGCATGAAATAATAGATGCGTCTATCTCCTTTTTTGTCAGGCCTTTGTGAGTAAAGATCTCACTGAGCATGATGCCGTACTCATCCGATGTACGCTGCTTATCGGTCTTGATGCGCCAGTGGTCTTTAAGTATAGCACCCTCAAAGACGCCGATCATTATGCTGGTATTTCCTATATCTACTGTAAGCAGCAAAGTCTTGCCTCATTTTTATTGAATGTCAGAGATATAACACCGCACATGGCTAGGTCATATCTCCCGCAACGACTCGCTCAATTGCGCCGGAGCGTTCTTTTATAAGGAGCGCGCCATCGCTGTCTATGCCAAGGCATATTCCCTCGGTAATAGTCGGCTCAGCACCGATCCCTCTATAACCTTCTATCCGGATCTCTTTCCCGACAAAGGTAAAGTACTCTCTCCATGTCTCGACGATCTCTTCGCTACCTTCGTTTAATAAGATTTTATACCATTTTTCTAGCCTTGAATAAAGGTTACGCAGAAGCTCGGTCCTGTCGAGCACTTGTCCAGACTCGTGTTTTAAAGAACTTGCCGGATACCGGAGTCCTCCGGGGAGCTGCGAGAGTTCGATATTTACGTTTATTCCGATTCCTATTATTATATGTTTTACGCGGTCGCTCTCCGAGCTCATCTCGGTCAAGATGCCTGCGACCTTCTTGCCACCAACCAGGATGTCATTAGGCCACTTAAGCGAGGGCCGTACCCCGGCGGTCTCCTCGATGGCCTCGGCCAGAGCAACTGCACTTACGAGTGTTATCGTCTGAGTGGCCTGGGGCGGTAGCTTTGGGCGTAGTATCACCGAGGTATATATATTCGCGCCGGGCGGCGAGTACCACGAGCGTTCTATCCTGCCGCGCCCCTTACTCTGGCTCTCTGCTATTACGACTGTGCCCTCGACAGCACCTTCTCTTGCCAGCTTGCTTGCTTTTGTATTGGTCGAGTCCAGTTCGTCAAAGAACAGGACCTCTTTACCTATAAACTCTGTTGGTATATTCAGAGTGACCTCAAGTGCATTATAGGGGCGTTCTTTATTAAGGGCCGTTAGGCGGTAGCCCTTCTTTGGATGTCCTTCTATCTCGTAGCCTGCTTTCCTCAGCGCACCGATGTGCTTCCAGATGGCTGTGCGCGAGACGCCGAGCTGCTCGCTTATGGCTTGTCCTGAGATATAACAGCCAGAGGCAGTCTTGAGAGTGGCGAGTATATCGCTTTCTTTTACTATCGTCTTCATTGTTTGTAGCCTTCTTTGGAAACTCTATTTAATCTTTGTTGCCAAACCTGAGGCTGATATCCATAGCTCTTGCCGAGTGAGTAAGCGAGCCAATTGATATGCAGTCAACGCCGGTCTCTGCTATTGCCCTGATATTATCCAGATTAATACCGCCCGAGGCCTCTGAGACGGCCTGGCCTTTTATTATTTTTAGTGCCGCACGGATACGCGAGGCATTCATATTGTCTAGCATTATGATATCGGCTTTTGCCTTGAGTGCCTCTTTGAGTTCGCGCTGGTTGCTGACCTCGACCTCTATTGGGGCTTCTTTTGAGTAGTTCTTTCTGACGGCCTCGATTGCCTTGGCAACGCCGCCTGCGGCTTGGATATGATTATCTTTTATAAGTATCGCGTCAAAGAGGCCGAAGCGGTGGTTCTTTGCTCCGCCGACCTTTACGGCGTATCTCTCCAGTATCCTCATGCACGGGGTGGTTTTGCGCGTATCAAGCAGGGTGATATCCAGCCCCTTGATCTTATCTATAAAGGCTCTGGTGTGCGTTGCAATCCCAGAGAGTCTCTGCATGAAGTTCAGTGCTACTCGTTCTCCTGTGAGTATTGCGCGCGCCGGGCCGCTGACACTGGCCAGCACCTTGCCTTTTCGAGCGTAGTCGCCGTCGCTGACAAGTGCTGTGAAGATGACCTTCTTATTCATCTTAGCGAAGGTCTTCTCGGCTATATCAAGGCCTGCAACGATAAAATCCTCTTTGGCAACCAGTTCCGCATGTGCCTGACGGCCAACGGGCACGGTCGCCTCTGTTGTTATATCGCCGGAGCTTACGTCTTCTGCCAGGGCCGTGGATATAAGCATATCGGCATACTGGTCAAAGAGCGATGCGTTTTCTTGTGTCTTGTCTTTTGTTTTACCGTGCTTCACGCCTCTAGATCCTTGAGTCTCGCTAGACTCTCTTCTATCTTTGTTTTTTCAATGCTTGCTTGGGTGAGCTTGGCCTTTTCTTTCTCTACGACCTCTGCCGGGGCGCGACCTATGAACTTTTCATTGCCAAGTTTTTTAGTTAGCCCCTGAATCTCGTTATCCAGCTTTGCCAGAGTCTTGCCGATTCTCTTGCGCTCGGCGTCGAAGTCAACGTGTCCTTTAAGCGGGATAAAGACCTCGATTTCAGGGCCGTTCTCGCTCTTGGCCAGTGTAAAGGCCGAGCCCGCAGGGCGAGTGCCGCTCTTTTCTACGCTTAGCGAGCCGATGCGAGTGAGTGCCTTGATGTGACCTGTCTGCGCGAGAAGAGTTTTTTTCGTAGCCTCGTCCTTTGTAAAGCAGATACACTCAAGCGGGGCACTCTGATTAATATTCATCTCGGTACGGATATTCCTGATCGCCTTTATGACCTCCATAAGTGACGCTGTCAGGGCCGTCTCTTTTGGGTAAGCCGGCAGGTCGTCAGCAAGGGTCGTCAGTAAGATCCCTGGAGTTGTCCCTGGAAGCCGGGCGTAGATCTCTTCGGTAATAAAAGGCATTATAGGATGCATAAGCTTCAGGGTCTCTTTCAGCACGCCGCTCAGTACACTTACTGCAATTGACCTACGCTGCGCGCCGTTCTCGCCCCAGAGGTCTTTCTTTATAAGCTCGACGTACCAGTCGCAGAGCTCGTGCCATACAAAAGAATAGAGCCCCTTTGCAGCCGTATCGAATTCATATTTCTCAAATGCATTAGATACCGTCTCGGTCGTCTCCGATAGCCCGGTAAGTATCCAGAGGTCAATCGTACTTAGTTCGTTCTCTGGGATATCTTTAAGTTCGCGAACCTCAACTGGTTCTTCAGGGTTTTCTATATGCATAAGCGCGAAACGCGCCAGATTCCAGAGCTTATTGGTGAAGTTTCGGTAGCCCTCGATGCGTTCTTCTGCGAGCTTTATGTCGCGCCCCTGTGCGGCAAAGGCCGCGAGCGTAAAACGCAGGGCATCGGTTCCGTACTTCTCCATCATTGTGAGCGGGTCGATAACATTGCCCTTGCTTTTGCTCATTTTTTTGCCATCGCTGTCGCGTATAAGGGCGTGGATATAGATCTCTTTAAACGGGACTTCCTTTTTAAATTTCAGCCCCATCATTATCATTCTTGCAACCCAGAAAAATATTATATCAAAGCTCGTAAAGAGCGTAGAGGTCGGGTAGAATTGCTTCTGCTCAGGCGAGTCATCTGGCCAGCCAAGGGTTGAAAACGGCCACAGCGCAGAAGAAAACCAGGTATCAAGTACGTCCGGGTCTTGTGTTATCTCGGTGCTGGCGCAGCCGGCGCATTCAGTTGGGTCTGTAAGCTCAACGGTGATGTGCTCGCACTGTGCGCAGTGCCATGCAGGGATTCTATGGCCCCACCAGAGCTGGCGTGAAATACACCAGTCTCGGATATTATGCATCCAGTCAAAGTATGTATTTTCCCAACCCTTCGGGGTAAACCTTACGTCTCCGTCCTCAACGGCCTTTATGGCAGGCCCTGCCAGCGGAGCTACCTTTACGAACCACTGCTTTGAAAGCATCGGCTCGACAACGGTATGACACCTGTAGCAAGAGCCGAGCATTATTTTGTGGGGTTCTTCTTTAGGCAGCAGATTTGCTTCTTTTAGCTCTGCTATGACTTTTTTTCGTGCGACGTAGCGGTCAAGGCCTCGGTATGGTTCAGGAGTATTTTCATTTATAGCACCCTCAATATCCATGATCTTAAGCGGTTCGAGATCATGTCTTTTTGCCATTTCAAAGTCATTGAAGTCGTGTGCCGGGGTGATCTTAACGGCCCCCGTGCCAAAGTCTTTTGCTACGTATTCGTCTGCTATAACAGGTATCTCTCGCCCTGTAATAGGCATAAGCAGGGTCTTGCCTATCATATCCTTGTAACGTTCGTCCTCAGGATTTACGGCAACGGCAAGGTCTCCGAGCATCGTCTCTGGCCGGGTGGTTGCTACTGTTATAGAACTCTTTTCGTCTTTAAGCGGATAGGTCATGTGCCAAAGACGGCCTTCGGTCTCGTTGGTCTCTACCTCTACATCCGAGAGTGCCGTGTGGCAACGCGGACACCAGTTGATTATATAGTTACCCTGATAGATCAGGTTGTCTTTGTATAGGGTCGTAAATACCTCGCGTACGGCTTTTGATAGGCCTTCGTCCATTGTAAAGCGCAGGCGCGTCCAGTCGCACGACGCTCCGAGACGCTTGAGCTGGTTTATAATCGTACCGCCGCTCTCTTCCTTCCACTCCCAGACGCGCTCTATAAAGGCCTCTCTTCCCAGATCCTGACGTGTCTTGCCTTCTTCTTTTAGCTGGCGTTCTACGACGTTCTGCGTGGCTATTCCAGCGTGGTCTAGCCCCGGGACCCAGAGGACGTTATAACCTTTGAGCCGCTTATAACGGGCCATTATGTCCTGGAGCGTAGTGTTAAGGGCGTGACCTAGATGCAGAGACCCCGTGACATTTGGCGGAGGAATAACTATTGAAAAAGAAGGCTTTTTATCGTCTGGTTCAAGCGTCGGGGTGAATTGGCCTTCATCTATCCAGTATTTATACCAACGGGCCTCGACCTCTGCGGCCTCGTAGACCTTTGGCAGGTTTGTCTCTTCTGTTGTGTTCATTGGCTGATACCACGCTCCTGTGCCGGCTCTGTTACTACGGTGCTACCGCAGCGGACTATGCAAAATCTAAAAAGGGGAATTTAACGCAGCATCTGGGCTGCGTCATAGACCCCGTGAAAGTTGGTTGAATGTATTTATAGCACCGAGTTAGCTCTCAGTCTTATCCTGTTTGCCAAGTGCTGTTTTTATCTTAGTGATAATCTCTGTCTTTATGAACTGCTCGCTAAGCTCCGGGATTACCTCCCAGACGACCTCTTCTATAACCTTTGCCGCGATCTCTCTTACTATCTCTTCTACCCTTTCTTTGGAGATAGGCAGGGCGGAGATAGGCAGGTTGCTGATCTGCTCCTGCTTTGATGCATCGGTCTGGTTGCTCTGGCTGGGGCTGCTTGCTGCCTGTGTCGGTACTGGCTCAGTAGTGGCAGGCGCGTTTACGGCAGCAGGCTTTGTAGGTGCCTCTTCAGGCTCTAATACCTCTTCAGGCTCTACGGCTTCATCAAAGGGCATTTCAAGCGGGTGAGGTGTTTTTGAGATTGGCTCATCAGAGCTTAGAGCTGCGAGCCCTCCTAAAGAGCCAAGGTCCGAGGGGTCTCCGAGCTCTGCGACTATCCCTGAGTCGCTCTCAATTGGCTCAGCGGCAGCTCCGTAGCCGTAGATATCCTCGCCACCAAGAAAGCCGCCTTCATCGCCATTCTGTTCTGCTTCTGGTTCTTCTGCTTTTTCTTCAGAAGCTGCTGTGACCTTTAATAGGTCTTCTTTAAGTGGCGCAGGGTTAAGCCCCATAAACTCTTCAGTCGAGACCTCTCTGCTATCTTTAGTTTGCTCTGGCGCAGGCTCTGGCGAGAGCAAAGTAGAAGCCTCGGCCTCTTCAGGCGTTACGGCCTTTTCAGGCTCTGATGCTTCTTCAGCGTCACTATCCGAACCATCGGATAAGCCGGAGAAGTTAGCGGCAAAGGGGTCTTCAAAGTCTTTAAGGTCATTATTGTCTGCGGCGTCTTTCTGCTGTGGCTCTTTGTCTACAAAGTCCTCGGAGCTCCACTTGTCTTCTGCACTAACTGGCACTTCTGCTGGTTGCTCGGGCGTGGTAGTAGCCGGGGGCTCCTCGGTATCTAAAGCTTCTTCACTTGCATCGCCTAAGGCGGCCTCTTCAGGCTTTATGGCCTTTTCAGGCTTTAACGCCTTTTCAGGCTCTGCGGCTTTTTTCACGGCTTCTTTTTCAGCGGCCTCTTTTGCCATGGCTATTCTAAGTCTTTGCGTAAGCGTCATGGGCTCGTCTTCGCCCGGAAGTGTCGTTGCGGTAGTCTCTTGCTGGGTCTCGGTAGGAGCGGACAATGACGCATCTTCTTGCGTGGTCGCCGTGCTTTCAGGTGTCGCCAGGCTGGCCTCTTTTGTCGCGGCTTCCTTTGCCATTGCTTTTCTTATGGTCTCGGTCAGGGTCTCTGGCTCGGTATCTGTAAAGGTCTTGGTATTGGCCTCTTTCGCTACAGCAGGTGTGGCTGCGGCAGGCCTGTCCTCAATAGGGGTATCTGCGACAGGGGTATCTGCAAAAGCGGCAGGTGTGCTCTGGGGCTCTGGCTCGGTAGCGACTGGCACGGTTGGTTCAGCTTCGTGTTTAGCGATCGCAGGTTGATTCTGCGGCTCTGGTGCTGGTTCAGTTGCCGGCTCTGGGCTTGATGCCGCGACTTCTGATGCTTCAGCGCCCTCGCCAGCAAGTAGTTCTTTTATCTTTACCTTGAGTTCTTCGCTCTCAAAGGGTTTTATTATATGCGCGTCAGCTCCGGCATCTTCGGCCTTGTCTTCGTCAATACCTTCAAAGGCACCGGCAAGCAACAGTACTGGAATCTCCCGAAGGCCGTCTTCATTTTTAACGTAGCGACAGAGCTCGTAGCCGTTCTTACCTGGCATGATTACATCCGCGATAATCAGATCGGGTTTGGCCACCTTTAACGAGTCTATAGCAGCAGTGCCGTCACCAACGGTGGTGACCTCATAGTCTTCGCCCGCCAGGGTCAGGAATATGACCTTCTGTATCGTAATGCTATCGTCTGCTACCAGTATCTTTTTTGTCATATAAAACGCACCTTTTTATGCTGAAATAGTTACCATAAATTATCCTTAATTATTTAATAAGTCAAGGATTTTTTGGTTTTCGGAGGCCTGCGCAAGGCCAAGATTTACGTTGACTGCCATAAAAGTTATCTGCTAAACTGACCTATTATGGATGGATCAATCTTTTCCCCACAGCTACTGCTTAGTATACCGCCTATTCTTCTGGCCTTAACGGTACACGAGTGCGCCCATGCGTGGGTCGCCGATAAGCTCGGAGACCCGACGGCAAGGATGCTTGGCCGTGTTACGCTTAATCCGATAAAGCATCTGGATCCGATCGGGACGATAATGCTTTTCCTCTCCGGGATGTTCGGGTGGGCCAAGCCCGTACCGGTTAACCCGATGAATTTTGCCGATCCTTCGCGCGGTATGATGCTTACCAGTATAGCAGGTCCTGCCTCAAATCTCTTCCTTGCGGCATTAAGTGCCCTGTTATTAAAGCTTGTTACCGATACGGGGCTTGGTTATATCGTAGTTGAGTACCCGATCTTAGGGGCATTTATATTTATGTTGTATAAAAGCGTTATTATAAATATCTCGCTTGCGGCCTTTAATCTCTTTCCGATACCGCCGCTTGACGGCAGTAAAGCACTTATGCATTTTCTGCCACACCGCCAGGCCATGAGCCTTATGAGTCTGGAGCGTTACGGCTTTATGATCCTGCTGTTGTTGATCGTCACCGGCGTGGTAGGTAGAGTGCTTGGCCCGATTGTAAGGTTTTCAGTAAATATCTTAGTATAAAAGGAGTTCTGTCAGGATGTCAGCAACCAAGTAAAATAAGCCGTCCAAGACGGCTTGTCGTCGTATTGTAAGTGGAATGAGACCGACGGGAAGGCTTCATATGGGCCATTACCACGGAGTTCTGGAGAACTGGCTAAGGCTTCAGGAAGATAACGAATGTTACTTCTTTGTAGCCGATTGGCATGCCTTAACGACCAATTACGCCGATACAAAAGGGCTTCAGGAAAATATTGTCGAGATGGTCATTGATTGGCTAAGTGTTGGAATAGACCCGGTAAAATCGGTTATATTCCAGCAATCAGGGATAAAAGAGCATGCAGAACTCTTTGTACTCTTATCCATGATAACTCCGCTTGGCTGGCTAGAGCGTAACCCGACCTATAAAGAACAGATGGTCGAGCTTAAAGACAAAGATATCCATACGCATGGTTTTCTGGGTTATCCCGTCTTACAGACGGCAGATATTATAATATATGAGGCCGGTGCAGTCCCCGTAGGTATTGATCAGGCCCCGCATATAGAGCTTTCGCGCGAGATAGTACGCCGTTTTAATTTTTTATACGGTGATACCTTCCCGGAGCCAGAGACCCTTATGACGGCCTCTCCGAAGATGCTCGGTACTGACGGGCGTAAGATGAGCAAGAGCTATGACAACTCGGTATACCTCACCGATGCCCCTGAGGTAGTTGATAAAAAGATACGTACGATGATGACCGATACGGCAAGGCAGCGTAAGACCGATCCGGGTAATCCGGATATATGTCCTGTCTTTATAACGATGCATACGCTTTACTCGGACGGCGATACAAAAGCATGGGTTCGTGAGGGCTGTACAAAGGCTACTATCGGCTGCATTGAGTGCAAAAAACGTGTTATTCCAAAAGTGCTTGAACGGCTTGAGCCTTTTGGCAAGCGTCGCATGGAGTTGGAAAAAGACCAAGGTGCGGTCTTGCAGATGCTCAAAGAAAATACCGATAAGGCACGTGTTGTTGCGCAGGCGACGATGGAGCGGGTAAGACGTGCTATGGGGCTTGCATAGATGAACTCGTCGTATAATGTAAAGCTTGATATTTTTGAAGGGCCGATGGACCTTCTGCTGCATCTGATCAAGCGTGAGAAGGTAGATATCTATGATATCCCGATCTCGCTTATTACGGATCAGTACGTAGAGTATCTGGATATGCTAAAGGGGATGAATCTGGATACCGCCGGTGAGTTTGTGCTGATGGCAGCTACCCTGATTCATATCAAGAGCAAGATGCTCTTGCCCGTACCAGAGACAGGTGAGGAAGAAGACGACGAGGGTGATGATCCTCGTGGGGAGCTTATAAGAAAGCTCCTTGAGTATCGTCGTTATAAAGACGCGGCTATTCAGCTCTCCGGGCGGTATATGCTGGGTAAAGACGTCTTTACGCGCGGTATTCCGACTGATCTAAAGGGGTTGGTTGCTGAAGAAGAGCGTGAAAACGCCGAGCTTAAGGCCTTCTCGGAGCTATCTCTCTTTGATCTTATGGAGGCTTTTCGTGATCTCGTCAAGAAGATACCTAAGGTATATGAGATTGACCTTAGTGAGGAGCGGTTTAAGGTCGCCGATAAGGTAAACTCTATTTTAGAAAGGCTCTCGGGTAAAGAATCCATGAGGTTTGAGCAGCTCTTTGACCTTAATAGCTCTCGTGGCGAGGTGATAGTTACTTTTTTGGCCTTGCTGGAGCTCGCTAAGATGCTGATGGTCAAGATCAACCAGAGCGAAGATGGCATTATAAGGGTCTATATTCCGAAGGAAAAGGCTGGTATGAGCAGCGATCTTTTAGGGAGTGTGGCTGGTATGGATAATAATATTGAGGAGTACGATTGATATGGATAAGAATGCATTAAAGCCGGTAATCGAGGCATTGATCTTTAGCGCGGATAGTCCTATGAGCTTTGATCGTATAGCAGGCGTTGTGGAGAGCGAGGACCGTGGCGAGTTGCAGGCATCCTTAAAGGAGCTTATTGATGAATATGGCGATAGCGGGCGAGGGATCTATATAGAAGAGGTCGCCGGAGGTTATCAGCTACGCACACGCGCCGAGCATGCGCCGTGGATAAGGAGGCTCTTTAAGATAGGTGTCCAACGCGTTAGTCGCGCAGCCCTTGAGACGCTCTCTATTGTTGCTTATCGCCAGCCCCTGACACGCGCCGAGCTGGAAGAGATACGCGGCGTGGATAGCGCAGGTGTTCTAAGGACGCTTCTGGAGAAGAGGCTCGTTAAGATTGTCGGGCGGCAAGATGCCCCGGGTCGCCCTGTTGTTTATGGGACAACCAAGGAGTTTTTGGAGACCTTTAGCCTTAAAGATCTTTCATCGCTACCAACGCTTAAAGAGATCGAGTCGCTGGAAGAAGAGATTATCGGCAGTGAGTTTATTCAGGGTGAGCTTGGTGAGTACGCTGCCTCTGGTATAGTGGAGATAGATGCTTCAGAGGCCGAGGCTGCCCTTGAGCAGGCCGCTGAAGAGGCCGACGCGCTGGTAAAGGCACAGAAACGCACCGAAGAAGAGGCTAAAGCCGCCGAAGCAGGCGATATTGAAAATAAGGTAAAAGAAGAAGGTAAGGAGCAAGATGGTACAGAAGAAGGTAGCACAAAGATCCAAAGTCAAGGCCCCGAAGAAGAGGCAGGTGACGGCCGCAGCACCTAAGAAATCGAAGAGCTCGAGCTCAGCGAGTTCGACGGCATCGAGGTCAAGGAAGCCAGTGGGGACAGCGAGTCGCAAGAAGACGAGTCAGAGTCCACGGAGTCCTCAGGGCAGCAAGAGCCGGAAGAGCCAGAGTCCGTCTAGCAGGCCTGCCTCCAGATCGGGCCTTGCCAAAGCCGCAGGTGCGCCGTCTTCTAGAGCCGCAGGTCGTGGTAAGGCCGCAAAAGCATCTGGCAGCACATCTGGTAAGGCAGCTGGCAAGAAGCTCAGTGCATACGCAAGGTCTGGCGGAAGGTCCTCAGAAAGTGCGGAGCGGGCAAAGGCCCGCAGCAGGGTAGCTCCGGCTACTACAGATAGAGCCGAGAAGACCTCATCTACCCTCAAGCCCGTTAGAAAAAAGATTGCCAGTAGTAGGTCTAGTAAGACGACCAAGTCCGCAGCTTCAAATGCTGGCGGAGAGCGTTTACAGAAGATAATGGCCAGAGCCGGTGTAGCTTCACGCAGAAACGCAGAGGTGCTTATAACCGAGGGGCGAGTTTTTGTAAACGGCGAACCCGTAACCGAGCTTGGCGCAAGGGCCGATGCTGCGACCGATAAGATCGAGGTCGATGGTAATGTAATAACTTCCCGAGGGCCACGCGTTTATATTCTCCTTTATAAACCAACCAGTACGATAAGTGCTGTCTCTGATCCTGAAGGCAGGCCTGTCGTCGTTGATCTAATAACGGGCGTAAAGCAGAGGATCTTCCCTGTCGGTAGGCTTGATTATGACGCCGAGGGTGTCTTGCTTATGACAAACGACGGCGAGCTAACTAATAAATTGATACATCCCAGAGCTAGAATATCAAAGACCTATCTGGTAAAGGTCAAGGGTAAACCGGATCAGGAGGCAATCAGGAGGCTCGCCGAGGGGGTCTACCTGGAGGACGGACGTACCTTGCCGGCGCGTGCAAAGTTTGTAAAGGCTGCGCTGGAGAACTCATGGATCGAGCTTACCGTTACAGAGGGTAGGAATCATCTGGTTAAGAGAATGTGCCTGAAGATCGGCCATCCTGTCGCAAAGATCCGCCGGACGGACTTTGCCGGTATAAAACTTGGGGCTTTAAAGGCTGGCGAGTTTCGAGTCCTTACAAAGGGCGAGGTGGAAGAGCTGAAAGAGTTGAAGCAGACTGTGATCAAGGCACGACCTAGGGTTAAGGAAAGAAGAGGGCGACCTCTTGCAAAAGGTCGTGGTAAAAAAGATTACTAGATGCAGTCACGAAAATACGCATGAGCTTATGCGTATTTTCACAGCACTCTTTACGGCTTATGGGCCGCAGGGGTGGTGGCCGGCGCAGACGAAGTTCGAGGTTATAGTCGGGGCGATCTTAACGCAGAACACCAACTGGGGCAACGTCGAACGGGCAATATCGAACCTTCGCTCAGCTGAGGTCTTAACGCCCGAAGCGATGTGGGCACTTACGCAAGACCAACTCGCCGAGCTCATCAGGCCAGCTGGTTATTTTAATGTGAAAGCAAAACGTCTGCGCAATTTTCTGGAATATTTATTTAATAATTACGGAGGCGGTGAGACTAACCTTACGAGTTTTTTAAAGCAGGATACGGCTGCGTTAAGGACAGAGCTTTTATCTATAAACGGCGTAGGGCCGGAGACCGCTGATTCCATACTTTTATATGCCGCACGTAAGGCCGTCTTTGTCGTAGATGCCTATACAAAGCGGATACTTACCAGACACAGTTTTATCGGTGAGGATGCTGGGTACGCAGAAATGCAGGCCCTTTTTATGGACAATCTGGAAGATGACCAGATACTCTTTAATGAGTATCATGCGCTTATCGTCATGACAGGTAAGGATTATTGTAAGACAAAAAAACCGTTCTGCGGCGAGTGCCCGCTTGGGAGTTTTTTGAAAGCCTAATAGAGGGTGTTTTGGGGCTTGGATGTGCCTAAAGATAAAGTAGGGCAACCCTTTAGGGTTGCGTCTTTTACTTAGAATCTACAAAGATAGAACGCAAGGTTCAGGCCTTGTCCTACGAAAGACAGAAGGGGCTGTTTGGAGTTGTAAGGCACCGAAAGATAGGAAACTACCAGTATGTTATGCTGAATTTATTTCAGCATCTGTTCTGTTTTGGATAAAGACAGATCCTGAAACGAGTTCAGGATGACAGGCCTGGTAGTAAGGAGCAGGTAGTAAGAAAATCATTGTCCTGTTTTGAGGCGATGTGTATCGAAAGATCAAATCCTCCTTTAAAGTCCCCCTTTGAAAAAGGGGGAGGTGAAAGGCGAGTTATGGCAGATAAGATAAAATTAATGGACGAGCTTTTAAGCTCCAAGATTGCAGCAGGTGAGGTCGTCGAGCGGCCCGCTTCTGTTGTAAAGGAGCTTATCGAGAACTCAATCGATGCGGGCGCAAAGGCGATAACTGTCGAAATCGGCGAGGGTGGCAGAAGGCTTATGAAGGTCTCTGATGATGGATCGGGAATGAGCAAGGCCGATGCCGTTATGGCCTTTAGCAGGCATGCCACGAGCAAGGTCTACGCAGAAGAAGACCTGAACAATATAAGTACAATGGGCTTTCGAGGCGAAGCCCTATCAAGCATCGCCGCTGTCGCGCGTGTAACGCTTGTATCAAGGGATATAGATGCGCCTTATGATGCGCCGGGTGTGCGGGTTTATGTCGAGGGTGGAGGGAAACCAATGGTCACCGATGACTCTCATCCAAGGGGTACGGTCGTCGAGGTCCGTGATCTTTTTTATAATACGCCCGGGCGGTGTAAGTTTATGCGCACGGCCCGGACCGAGTACGGCAGGGTTCTGGATATGGTAAAGAAGATAGCAGTTGCTCATCCTGATATTAAGATGACTTTATATAACGGTTCGAAGACGGCACTTGGTGCAGGGCGAGGGAGCTTAAAAGAACGTATCTTTGATATATTTGGTGCTGATATCGCAGGTGATCTTTCTGAGATAAGGGGTGATGCCTATCAGGAGCGGGGCTTTATTGTTAAAGGCTTTGTCTCCAAGCCGACGCTGAATTATTCCAATGCCAATCATATCTATCTTTATATTAATGGACGTTTGATAAAGGATCGTACCATAACTAGGGCTGTGATAGACGGCTACTGCGGGACTTTGCAGGGGGCCGGGCGAAGGTATCCTTTTGTTGTTCTGGATCTGATAATGCCAGCGCAGGAGCTCGATCAAAATGTCCATCCCGCTAAGATAGAAGTAAGGTTTAAGGATAATTCTTTTATATATCATCTGATAAAGGGCGCGGTACGCAAAACCGTCGCCGGTGAGGGTACGAGCCTGCCCGACGAGGTCTTTGATCCTCGCACTCCAGCACCCTATGATATCGCCAGCGGTGGTAAAGCAGAAAAGCCCAAGAATCCGCTGCGTCTGGTAGGCTCCAGAGCCGGTGAGGCCTCCTCTGAGTGGAATCCTAATACCTCAAGGCTTGGTTTCTCATCGGAGGAGCAGGAGATAGAAGATAAGCAGTCAAGTGGCGAACTTGGTTTTAAGGGGCCGGTGGCTGCCCTTATAAACCCTGATCTCTCTGAGATGGATATAGTCGGTCAGTTATGGGGTGAGTTTCTTATAGTGCAGCGTAGTGAGGATTTTTTTGTGATAGACCAGCACGGCGCAGCCGAGCGGGTGCGTTATGAAGAATTAAGAAAGGATTATTTTAGAGGCATTGATATATATTCGCAGTACCTGCTTATCCCGGAACGTATCGAGACTACGCCCGAAGAAGCTGAGGCCGTACATGAAAGCTCGGCGCATCTAAAGAGGATGGGTTTTGATCTAGAGCCCTTCGGCCCGTCTTCCCGGTTTGGCGGAGAGACATTTCTTATAAAGGCCGTGCCGGAGATACTGGCCGGACGTTCCAGCGCGGCCCTTGTAAAAGAGCTTGCCGAAGAGCTTGTTAATATAGGTGGTAGCCAAAAGGTAGAGGCCATGATAGAGGCGGCACTTATGAGGGTCGCCTGCCATAGCGTTATAAGAGGGGCCAGAGGGTTATCTGATAAAGAGGCGCGCGCACTTTTGCGCCAGATCTCAGGCGTGGATTTCTCAGGCTATTGTCCACATGGTAGGCCTGTTGTCAAGAAGTTTACAAGGGCCGAGATAGAAGGCGTCTTTAAGAGGACTTAGGTGGTTACGAGAAGAAAGGTCATAAAGATTCTTGCTTATGGCGCAGGCGGACTCGTGCTCGCCAGTGGCGGCGGCGTGGCACTTCTTGCCAATAGCCGTTATTATGCGCCAAGGCGGATAGTCGTTGAGGATGTTACCGTCCTTATCGAGGGGCTTCCTTCGGAGTTTGAGGGTTTTAAGATCTGCCAGATAACCGATATCCATCACGGTTATCATGTCGAGATGGAGTTTGTGGATAAGGCCCTTGAGCTCGCTATGCACCTTAACCCTGATATCTATGCCTTAACCGGTGACTACGCCTCACACAAGACAGAGTTTGCGGATGCCGTAATCGATAGGCTTGCTATGCTAAAGGGTGTTTACCGTACGGTTGCCGTCCTTGGTAACCATGATCACTGGGTGGGTTGGCACAGGCATGTCCCAAATGTTATACGCAAAAGCGGAATTGGTCTTCTAAATAATACCCATATAATAATCAAGAAAGGTAATGGAAGGCTCTGCATAGCAGGGGTCGATGATCTGCGCGTTGGCAAGCCTGATCTTGAAAAGGCCCTTTACGGCGTGCCAGATGATGTGCCAAGGGTCTTGCTATCGCATAACCCGGATCTGGCAGATGAAAAGATCGGCGATAAGCGAGTTGACCTTATACTCTCTGGCCATACACACGGCGGGCAGATAAGGTTACCTTTTTCTTTATACGCCCCTTATACGAACTCTCGTTACGGTCAAAAATATACGGGCGGGCTCGTCAAGACCGGTAATACTCAGGTCTATGTCTCTCGCGGACTTGGTACTATTACTATTCCTATCCGTTTTAACTGTCCTCCCGAGATTACTCTGCTGCGGCTGGTAAGGGCGTGAAGAATGTCGGCATACCCCGACGTGATTTTTTAAAGAGGGCTGCTCGTGTTTTGGCTTTGCTTGGGCTTTCAGGGGTAATCGCCGATAGTTTTCTGTTTGCGACAAAGAGGTTCAGGGTTGAAGAGGTCGTTGTCAGGATCAAAGGGCTGCCTTCTGCTTTTCAGGGGCTGAAGATTTGCCAGATCACTGATCTGCATCATAGCAAATATGTGAGTATGGATTTTATAGAGGAAGCTAGTAAAGAGGCTGCGGCCCTAAAGCCTGATATGTATGTCTTTACCGGGGATTTTATATCCGAGGATAAAAAATATGCCGCGCCGGTCTTGGACCTTCTCGCGGCCTTAGACTCTGATCTCGGAAGCTTTGCGGTCTTAGGTAATCATGATTACTGGGTAGATGGCGCTTATGTTGCCAAAGAGATAAAGATGCGTGGCATACGGCTCTTGGATAACGCCTCTGCTATAGTTCGGCGTGGTGCGGATAAGATCTGTATAGCAGGGGTTGATGACCTGTGGGAGGGGAGGCCCTCGACCAGAGCGGCTTTTGAGGGTGTGCCAAAGAATATGACCCGGGTGCTGCTCTCTCATCATCCCGATCTGGCCGAGGTCTTGCTTGGTGGTGAGCGGGTTGATCTGGTTATCTCAGGTCATACACATGGCGGGCAGATCAGGTTGCCTTTTGGTTACGCCCCGGTTACTAACTCGAAGTTTGGTCAGAAGTATACGGGTGGCTTAGTCAGGACTAACCAGACTCAGGTTTATGTTTCGCGTGGGCTCGGTACGGTGATCTTGCCTGTGCGCTTTAACTCTCCGCCCGAGATTACTCTGCTGCGGCTGGTAAAGGCGTGACATTTTTCAGTTGATGGCCAGGTAATGAAGGAAATGAATAAGATAAAGTTACTAGTGATACTCGGTCCTACGGCAAGTGGTAAGTCGAGTCTTGCCGTAGAGGTTGCGAGCAGCTTCAATGCCGAGATCGTCTCGGCCGATTCCATGCTCGTCTATAAGGGGATGGATATCGGGACGGCAAAGCCGGGTCAGGATGACCTGTCGAGCGTGCCTCATCACCTGATAGATATCGTCCTTCCGGACGGCGCTTTTAGTGCCGCAGATTATAGAACGGCGGCTACACGGGCAATAGAGGATATAACCGCCAGAGGTAAGCGAGTGGTTCTGGTCGGTGGTACAGGGCTTTATCTTCGTGCTCTTTTAGAAGGGATATTCAAAGGCCCCGGCAGAAGTGACAAGCTGCGCCGTGAGTTTGCTAATGTAATTGACCGCGACGGGCTTTGCGCTCTTCATGCAGAGCTTGCCGAGGTCGACGCCGAGGCCGCAGACCGTATACATCCAAATGACGAGACCAGGGTTGTACGCGCTCTGGAGGTTTATCATTTAACAGGACGTACTATAACGAGCCTGCATAAAGAACACGGCTTTAGCGAGAAAACATACGAGACGCTAAAGATCGGTCTTCGGAAAGAACGTCCTGATCTTTATGATGATATTAACCATAGGGTAGATGAGATGATGGCGCAGGGCTTGCTTGCAGAGGTTGCCGGGTTGCTGGATAAGGGTTATAGCGGTGGTCTAAAGCCGATGCAGGCCCTCGGGTTTAAGGAGATGGTCTCTCATATAGAGGGCGGTGTAGAGCTCCCAAAGGCCGTAGAGGCACTTAAGAAAAACACCAGAAACTTTGCCAAGCGCCAGATTACGTGGTTTGGCAAGGACCGGGAAATAAGGTGGTTTGCTCTGAGCGATAAAACTGCTATAATGGCTGTTGCATCTAAATTCTGGCAGTCAGGTAAATTTTAAAGGGCCGGATTTGATGGTCATTTAGTAATCAAAGTTATAAAGGCAGGTCATAAATATGAAGATTTTATTAGCTATATTCGCGTCAGTTCTCTTGCTCGCTACGGCTCAGTTTGTAGGGGCCGGCGAGGTGTCTATTATAAAGATAGAGGGCTCTGCCAAAAAAGCCGAGTTTGCTGGCGATACCAAGAAAGAGGCCCTTGAAAGAGCCCTTAGGGGCTCGGTCGAGATGGCCGTTAAAGAGGTAATGAAGGGTGAGGATATTCTGGAGAATGCCGAGTTGATTGAGGAGCGCATATATCCGAATCCTATGAACTATATACTTAACTATAAGATACTCTCTGAGGGCTGGATAACGCACTTTGATCTGCCAAGTGAGAATGCAGAGCCTGAGGGGCCAGAGGGGATAGGCGGTGAGGAACCGTCAGAGGGCGATGCCATGGGCGGTGTTGAATTGATCGTAGGGGTTGACGGCGAGCTGGTAGCAGTCCCGGTAGAGGTGGCTATAAGTGACGCTGTGGTAGAAGAGGTCGGTGGCGAGATAGAAGTTGCTCCCGAGCCTGAGCAGCAGGTCGCAACGCCGGAGACACTGCCGGTTAAAGAGACAGTTGTCGTGAAGCGTCACCGTAAGGGCAGCCTTGCTGAGTCGAGCTTTTTCACTCCGTCGGCTGAGGATATAGCACAAGGCACGGTCACAGGTATTGGTGAGGGTGTTACGGGTGGCGAACTGCTTTATCATCTCTGGATCGAGACTCGTCTGGATATAGACAGGCTTAAAGAAGACGTAAAGGACTTTAGTGATATTGAAGAGGTCGAGATCTCTATTGTAAGTATAGAGATATTGGGCGTGAATGATCAGAAGCGTTTTGAGGGTCTTCGCGCCGGATTGCAAGAGAGTGGGATAATTAAGGAACTTAACTATGAGAGTTTCTCGCGCGGCAGGTATGTCCTGCGAGCTTCCGTTGCAGGCACCGGCCATGACCTCTATGATAGGTTAAGGGGTAATCTAGGCAAAGATCTTGTCCTTATCCCTGGAGGAGTAGGCAGGGTTATTATAAAATTTGAGGAGAGTACTTTTTAGGTCATCTTAATTATGAAGAAAAATATCATCTTTGCTTTTTTAGTTTTTTTATTGATAGGCTGTGCATTTCCTGTCAAATACAAGACTTATAAGAAACACTCAAATATAAAGCCGCGCACTATAGCGGTCTTACCTGTCGGTGGCGATGTGGAGACCTTTCGTGTCAAGGAGGTCTTTAGGGCAAGTACTATATCAGGGCTCGAGGCCTTAGGCTATAGCGTCATGGACCCTGCCGATGTTGACGATGTCTTCTTTAAGGGGCTTGAGGCAAGCCCTAGTGGTATGACTCCAAAGGAGCTCGCAACGCTTCTTCCAACCGATGCCGTAGTCTATATATATATTACTGACTTTGATAAAGATAAGGTCTTTGGCTATGCCTCACTTAGATTTGCCGCCCGGTTCAAGCTTATATCACGTAGCGGAGAGCTGCTATGGAAGGGTAAGCATAAGACTAAAGAGACAGGGCTTGGATTGGATAAAAAGCTTCTTAAACTTGGTGTGCTGGAGGCCTATGAGGGTAGGATAGAACGGCTTGTTAATAGTATTATCGTTACCATGCCGAGCCCTCCTGTGGTAAAGGCAACGAGCAGCGAAGGCTATGAAGAAGAAAAGAAAGAGTTCTTCCAGTGGCTGCCGTAGGCAGTACATAGGCTGCCGTATAAGGCAGTGTTTAGTTTGCCGGTATAGAGGTCTTTAGATAGCTCCAGGCATATCGGTAAGTTCAGTCAGGCTAAAGACTGGACCACATCTGCACACATATACCCCCCCTATAAGGCAGTGACCGCATTTACCTAGAGCGCAGCGCATCCTGCGTTCTAGCGAGAGGAAGGTCTTATCGTATGAGATTCCTTTTTCGCTAAGTGGCACGACTACGTATCTGTACATAGCTGGCGGCCCTATCAGATAGGCCGTGGTTCGCCTGCGGTCAATATCGAGCGGGGGGATAAGGGTTGTTACTACGCCCTGCTTGCCTTGCCACTCTTGCTCAGGCGCGTCTGCCGTGATCTCAACTACGGCACCAGAGTCCTGCCACTGCTTTATCTCTTTACCAAAGAGCAGTTCGCTACCGGTCTTGATTCCGTAGAGTATTGTTATCTTTCCGTAGGATTTCCTTTTTTTAATGACGGCTTTTATAAGTGAGCGGGCCGGTACAATCCCCATGCCACCAATCACGAATAAGATATCTTCGCCGCGCGGCGGCATGTCAAAACCTCTACCCATGGGGCCGCGCAGCCAGATCGTGTTGATTCCCCTAAGGGCGCAGAGCTTTGCCGTCAGCGAGCCTACGTTTCTTATGCAGAGGTCTATTGTATAGGTCTTCGCACGCGCAGGTGGTGATGCGATAGAGATGGCAGCTTCGCCGTGGCCCGGTAGCCCTGCCATCAGGAACTGGCCGGGTTGGTAGTTGATGCCTCCGTCAACTGTGATTGTAAGAAGTGTCTCGCGGGCGGTAAGGTCTTCTGCGTTTTCAATGGTGGCTTTAACAGGCAGGTATGGCGAGTCTTTGCCTGAGTTTTTATTTATTTTTTCCCGTGCATATTTCATTTGTTACCTCAGTGATATTTATCTTCACAAGACACGCCCTGCTGCATCTGCCGCATCCTACGCAAAAGAGTGAGTCGTATTCTTTTACCGGGTACTGGAACTTTCTTCTCATTCGGTGACGAAGCCTGTCTGCTCGCGTGCCCCGGAAGTCGTGGCCTCCGGCGACCTTTGCGAAGTCCTCCAGAGTGCATGCGTCCCAGTGCCTGCTGCGAGTGCTTATCGCAAGATCTAGCGAGGTGTCGTCTTTTATGTCAAAGCAGTAGCAGGTCGGGCAGACGTGGTTGCAACTGCCGCAGCCCGTGCATTTTGCGCCGATTCGTCCCCATACGGGGTTGTCTTCGCTCTTGCTATAGAGTCCTGGGAGCTCCTCTGGCGTAGCCTCTAGTCTGGTCTTTATTTTTTTTATTCTTTTGGACTCGGTCTTTCGAGCCTCTGTTAGTTCGGCTTTTGTGGCCTGTCTTGTCTTGGCGTATCTTTAAGAACGGCTAGGCCTTTTTTAGTCCCAATATCGACAAGAACTCCGTTCTTTAGGATGCGCAGAAATAGGTCGAAGTTGTTATTTGCGGTAGCCGCCTTGACAGAGTCGCAGAAGCAGTAGTTATCCGGCTGGCAATCAGTGCCGATCAGCAGCGTGCGGTTTCGTCTTTTTGTATAGTTTATGTCTTCGGGAGGAGAGCTGAAAACCCTGTCCATAAGCGTGATCGCATGCAGGTCGCAGGGGGCAAGCCCAATTATGGCTTGCTTGGGTGCTTTGGTTACAGCCTGTGCTGTCTGGTTTTCTATATCAAAGGTTATTAGTTGTTCTTGCGTAGGAAATAGGAATTCTTTAGCCGATAGGTGTGTAGGGCGTAGCCCGAGTCTTAGTTCTTTAAAGGAATCTATAGGGGCGTAGGCCGGCGTGCCGTCCTCTAAGACCGGGCCATAGAGGGCGTAGTCCTTTATAAGGCCGTTGATGAGGCACTTGTACTCTGTTTTTGAGAGATACTTCACTTGTCACCTGTTTAAGTCATGAAAATTATAACAGAAAGTAGTTTGCCTGTCTAATCCAAGAGACCTTGTTATGGTTTTTTATCATAGATGGTTAGCTTGATAATGCAACGGCGGTATGTGATAATATTACGTCGCAGTGGGTGCATAATGGATCCCTCACCACAGCCCGTAGGTCTGAGGCCTCTCTGATAATGGGAGAGGGAGTAAAAGCAGAGTATTGAAAATTGTCATGCTGAACTTGTTTAAGCATTTGTATTTTATATAAAACGAGATTGCTTCGTCGCTATGGGTCATAGATCCATAACTGCTCGTAATGACAGTGTAGAGTTAGTTTTTTTGTCTTTTCCCCCTTCCTCCGTCTGAGACGGGACATAGCTGACGGGAGGGGACTTGGGGGAGGGTGAAAGATCTGGTAAAAGACGTTGGGCTTTATTTTGAGGTTAAGTCTCTTTGCTCTATCTAATCTACAGGCCAATCTACAGGGATTATCTTTGGAAGGAATCGCGGGTTCAATGAGGAAGTGCAACACCTGGCAGGACTGTCCTTTTGCTGGTACTCTGGGTGGTTATGGGAAAAGGATACAGGCATCTTAGCCTTACGGAACGAGACAGGATAACGGATTTAAGGTTTCAGGGC